>JAKQWZ010000090.1 GCA_029561735.1 Candidatus Omnitrophota bacterium
TCCGGCAGCGAAGTTGACGCGCTTATTCCTGTAGTCCATAGCCTAATCAAGAAAATTTCATTTTTGGGGATTAATACTCAAAGCTTGCCCTGGACTAGAAAAAAAGAAATATCTCCGATTACTTCCGCAGAATCCAGAATAAAAGTTTACCTCAACCGTATGGACCTGGCGGAAGTAATTTTCCACGAAACAGCTAAGTTTCTGCAATAAAGCTTTTCAAAAAATAACTAAATTGAGTTCAGTCCTATCTTAGTAGAAGCCGTAAGGAATGATACTGAGAAAATAAAGCATGTAAGATGAAATGCCCGTCTAAAAGAGCAGAACATTTTACATCTATTAATTTATTAAATAGTTACGTAATTTCTAGCCAAAAAAACCGGACAAAACGGACATAAAATCTATCTCTTATGTCCTCGATTTCTTGACATTTGCCCTATTTCCTATATAATATGCTTGCGCAGATTAAGAGATAAAGTTATAAAGTAGACTGGTCTGCGCAACCAATATTTATAGGAGGGTAGTAATATGATGATGAGACTTTGCGGTTTATTTGCTTTTATTCCGGCAACCGTGCTTTTGGCTGTCAGTTTTTTTATACTTCTGACTTTGCGTAAAGCGGAATCGCAGGGATTAAAGGCTTTCGGATATGTGGTTGCCGCACTTTTGTGGCTTTCTTCGACAATTATTTTAGGCACAGGGGCGTATACTTTATCCACCGGACGTTGCCCGATGAAAAAAATGATGATACACCGGATGCATGAAAAAATGCCTATGCCGATGAGCCAGCCGGGAAAGATGGGCTGTATGCAGCCCGGAAGTAAATAATTGCCATAAAAACTGACTTTAGCTATTTCAAAAAACCCGCTATCTTTAGCGGGTTTTTTGTTGGCTTAGGTTGATTTTTGTACTAAAATAGATAAATAAGCCGATGAAAAAAAGACTATCCTTACTGCTGGCGTTATTAATATTTAGCCTGTTTATTTCCGGTGCTTTTGCTGAAATAATCAAGCTTAAATCCGGGCGCCAGATCCAGGGGGAAATAATCGAAAAAACCAATTCTTATATCAAAGTAGATGTTGCCGGGGTGCCGCTGACTTATTTTTTGGATGATATCTCTGCTATTGAATCCGAGCAGCCAAGCCCCCCTAAACCGCAAGCCGCGGTAACCGGTGCATCGGCGGTTGATTCCTATAATGAGGCGTGGAGAAAGGAATTTGAACGGCAAAAACCGGATTGGAAAGCAAACCTAATACGTAATCTAAAGTTTGACAGAATTAAAGGAATATACCTTATTATTTTTCCCTTAGCAATATTCTTAAGCCTGTTTTTTGGCTTCAGCCCTAAAGCTATCTTTATCCTCGGGGCCGGGCTGGTTATGAGCCTGATCGCCCGCACAGTGTTTAACAATCCCAGCGCAGCCAATTTTATTTCCTATATATTTGCATTATTTACTGTTTATTTTGCCATGAAGAGCGAGGTATTCCGTAATTAAAGCCTTAAACGGCGCAGGAGTTAATATGAGCAGCCAAACCAATAGTAATTTGAGGAATGACGATAATCTATCAAAATTAATTATTCAGGAATTGGGAACAGACCCTTTTCGTAAGTTTAAAGTTGCCTTTGCCCTTATGACAGTGATACCATTTCTGGTGTTTATTTATCTATTAGTGGCGAGGTTATTTTCAGTGCAAATACTTTTCGGAGATATCGGCTTGGTTATTTCAATTTCTATTTTTATCTCTTTCTGCGGTTTTCTGCTCGGATACGGAATATTACGCAATGTGCTTACCCGGGTTATGTTTTACGCAGCTAAAGCCAAACATAGCGACCAGCTTAAGTCTACTTTTGTGGCTACTGTTTCGCATGAGTTGAAAAATCCGCTTGCTATAATCAAAGTAAGCCTTGATAACATAAAAGAAGGCCTGCTGGGAGCTATTAATCTGGAACAAAAGAGGATTCTGGCGCTTTGTCAGGATGTTGCCGGGCGCATGTCGCGGCTGATCAGCGATTTGTTGGACTTACACAAGATAGAGGCAGGAATGTTTCAGACAAAAAGAGGCGTTTGCAATTTAACCGATATATTGGAGAAACAGATAAAGGAATTTGAAATACTTTTGGATAAAAAACAGATTAAGCTGAGTAAGGTCGTGCTTGAAAAGGAGATGTCGATCTGGGCAGATGAACTAAAAATGATGCAGGTTGTAAATAATCTCTTGGGCAATGCCATAAAATATACTCCGGATGGCGGTTCAGTTACCTTAAGGATCACTCCCTCAGACGGCTTCGTCAGGCTGGAATGCAGCGATTCCGGACCGGGCATACCGGTTGAAAAACTCAATACTATATTTGATAAATTTGAACGCCTTGATACAACTAAGGAAGGTACTGGCTTAGGGTTAGCCATAACTAAAGATATTGTTGAGATGCATCAGGGCAAGATCTGGGCGGAAAGCTCAGAAGGCTCGGGAAGTAAATTTGTGGTTGTTTTGCCCAGAGATTTACGCGCTAAATCCAGGCGGTGAATTCATTTGCTGCCGCGAGATTTTCTGTTATAATATAGTTTCAAAACCGGAGTTAAAATGATCAGCCGCTACAGCCTTCCTCAGATGGCTAAGATCTGGGAAGACGAGAATAAATTCAGGATAATGCTGGATATCGAGCTTCTTGTGTTAGAGGCGTATGCCGCCAGAAAAGAGGTGCCTAAAGAGGCTGTATCCCGGATAAAAAGAAAAGCTGACTTTCGCCTGAGTGAGATCTCTAAATTTGAAGAAAAAACCCAGCATGATATTATTGCCTTTTTGCATTCGGTTTCAAAGCGCTTAGGCACTGATGCCCAGTATCTGCATAAAGGTTTAACTTCATCCGACCTTTTGGACACAACTTTAAGTGTCCAGCTTGTTCAGGCAGCCGATATTCTTATCGCTGACTTGAAAAAACTCTTGTCGGCCTTATCTAAAAAAGCCAGGAAATACCGCAATACCCCCTGCATCGGCCGCACGCATGGAGTGCATGCCGAGCCGATAACTTTCGGCCTTAAATTAGCTCTCTGGTATGATGAAACCCAAAGAAATCTTAACAGGCTGATTCAGGCTAAAAAAGCCGTGTCTTGGGGGAAGCTTTCCGGGGCAGTGGGCACATATTCTAATATTGATATTTTTATCGAGCAGTATGTCTGCCGCAAATTAAAATTAAAACCTGCCAGGATAGCCACTCAAGTTATTCAGCGCGATGTTTACGCTGAATTTATGGCAGTTTTAGCAATAATAGCTTCCTGCCTGGAGCAATTTGCCACTGAAATGAGGCATTTGCAGAAAACAGAAGTACGGGAAGCTGAAGAGCCTTTTGGAAAAGGTCAGAAAGGCTCATCTGCTATGCCGCACAAACGTAATCCCGTCATCTGCGAACGCATCTGCGGTTTGGCCAGAGTGGTGCGGGCTAATTCTCTGGTGTCATTTGAAAATATTAATCTTTGGCATGAGCGCGATATCAGCCACTCGTCGGCAGAGCGGATAACCATGCCGGATTCTACCATTGCCCTGGATTATATGCTGAATAAATTTATTCAGGTTATTGAAGGGATGTCAGTTTATCCGGATAACATGATGGCAAATTTGATCCGGACCAAAGGGCTTATTTTTTCTCAGCGGGTCTTGGTTACGCTGATGGATAAAGGCATGAAAAGGCAGTCTGCCTACGATCTGGTGCAAAAGAACGCCATGTCTGTCTGGCAGCATAGCCTTGATTTTAAGCAGGTGCTTTTAGCTGATAAACAGGCAAGAAAATTTCTTAGCAAAAAAGAGCTGGATAATATTTTCAGCCTGGATTATTACCTGCGCAATGTAAATAAGATTTTTAACCGGTTAGGGTTGTAATTTTTCATCCTGCCATTTTAGCCGCATATTTAGCTCATCATGATGTATAGAGTAGAGGTTCAAGAAAAGCCCGGCGTTTTTGACGCTGTCGGCCAAGGCGTTAAAAAAGACATTTCTGACCTGGGTGCTTATGCTGTTTCCGGGGTGAGATTCGTGCAAGTTTACCTTATTGAGGGCGGCATTTCTGAAAAGGATGTCCGCAGGATAAGCGAGGACCTCTTAATCGATCCGGTTACCCAGAGTTATCGCATAGTCAACAGCCCGGTATCAGAGAATAAAAAAAGATCCAAAGAGTTGGTTATAGAGATTGCCTATAATCCCGGAGTCATGGATCCGGTAGAGGAATCTACCTTAAAAGGAATAGCCGATTTAGGCCTTTCCGGAGTTACCGCAGTAAAGACCGCAAAGAAATACCTTATCCACGGCCGCATTAGCGAAGCGCAACTGCATACCATCGCCGGTAAGCTTCTTTATAATAAATTGATACAGCATATTGTTAGGCCACTAGGCCGTCAGGCCGTCAGGCCAACCGCAGAAGCTTTAGGTTATGATTTTAAATTAATCACAATAGATCTTTTAGGCACTTCAGATGAGGGCCTGTTGGATATAAGCAAAAAGGGCCAGCTTTTCCTGAATATTCACGAGATGCTCCGGATAAAAAAATATTTTAAGGCCCTTGGCAGAAACCCCACTGATTGCGAGCTGGAGACCATTGCCCAGACATGGTCAGAGCATTGTTATCATAAAACATTCCGGGGAAAAATTAATTATACCGAGGCCGCCAAATCATCAAGCCGCAAGGTCACGCGTAAGATAGACAATCTCCTCAAATCCACCATAATGAAAGCCACTAAGGAGTTGGGTAAGCCTTGGTGCGTGTCGGTATTCAAGGATAATGCCGGGATAATCAGGTTTGACGATAAACATAATGTCTGTTTTAAAGTAGAGACGCATAATCATCCTTCGGCTTTGGAGCCGTTTGGCGGAGCTAATACCGGAGTGGGCGGAGTTATCCGGGATTGTCTGGGCACAGGTTTAGGCGCAAAACCGATATTGAACACTGATGTTTTTTGTTTTGGAGATCCGGATCTGCCTTTTAGCCAATTGCCTAAAGGCACGCTTCATCCTAAGCGGGTAATGAAGGGCGTTGTTTCCGGAGTGAGAGATTACGGCAATAAAATGGGTATTCCTACTGTTAATGGTTCAATCCATTTCCACGAAAGATTTACCGGCAACCCTCTTGTGTATTGCGGCACTGTCGGGATAATGCCCAAAGATAAATCGTTTAAACAGGCCAATACCGGCGATTATATTGTTGTTGCCGGCGGCAGGACCGGCAGAGACGGAATACACGGCGCTACTTTTTCATCAGGCGAATTGACTCATGAATCCGAAACGGTTTCCAGCGGCGCAGTCCAGATCGGCAACCCCATTCAGGAAAAGAAAACTATGGATGTGCTTTTAGAAGCGCGCGATAGGAATTTATTTTCTTCAATTACAGACTGCGGTGCAGGAGGCTTGTCTAGCGCAGTCGGCGAGATGGCGGCTGAATTGGGCGCAGAAGTTTATCTGGAAAAAGTGCCCCTTAAGTATCAGGGCCTGACATATACCGAGATGTGGATTTCCGAGTCGCAGGAAAGAATGGTCATGGCTGTTCCCAAAGAAAAAGCGCAGGAGCTGCTGGAGGCTTTTAAAGCTGAAAACGTAGAGGCAACCATTATCGGCGAGTTTACCGGCACCAAAAGGCTAAAGCTTTATTATAAAGGCAACAATGTCTGCGATATTGATATGGAATTCCTGCATGAAGGCATTCCGCAGCTTGAAAGAAAAGCCGAGTTCAGTGTCTTGCGCCATAAAGAGCCAAAGGCCAGATGCCCAAAAGACCTGACCGGGACTTTGCACAAGTTGTTATCCCATTTAGATATCTGTTCTAAAGAGTGGGTTATCCGTCAATATGACCACGAGGTTCAGGGCGGCTCAGTTTTAAAGCCGCTTACCGGAATTTTAAATGACGGCCCGTCTGATGCCAGTATATGTCAGCCGGTGCTGGGCTCTAAAAAAGGAGTGATAGTTTCCAACGGAATAAATTTCCGTTATAGCCTGATTGACCCTTTTTGGATGGCTGCGTCGGTTATTGATGAAGCTTTGCGCCAGATAATCGCGGTCGGCGGCTCGTTAAAAGAAGCAGCTATTCTGGATAATTTTTGCTGGGGTAATCCGGATAAGCCTGACCGGCTCGGGTCTTTGGTCAGGGCCTCTTACGGCTGTTATATGGCTTCAAAAGGGTTTGAGGTCCCGTTTATTTCCGGTAAAGATAGTTTGAATAATGAGTTTGCCGTGCATGGCCGTTCTGTCTCTATTCCCGGAACACTTTTAATTTCGGCAATCGCAGTGATGGATGATATCAGTAAGGCAATTACTATGTATGCGAAAAAACCCGGTAATCTGGTCTATATTGTGGGTGAAACTTTTGATGAAATGGGGGCAAGCCACTATTTTGATCTTTCAGGGGCAATCGGCAATAATGTGCCGAAAGTAAACCCGGCTAAAGCCAGGAAGATTTTTGACAACCTTGGCCGCGCAACTGCTAAAGGGCTGATAAGCGCTATGCATGATTGTTCTGAAGGCGGGCTGGGCGTAGCAGCAGCGGAGATGGCATTTTCGGGCGGCTTGGGGATCGAGTTATTTTTATCCGAAGTTCCGTATAAAAAGCCACAAGCTGACAGAAATGATTTTGTGTTATTTTCAGAGTCCAATTCCAGATTCATCGTAGAAGTGGAGAAAAAAAACCAGAAAAAATTTGAGGCGCAGCTTAAGGGCCTCCCCTTTGGTTTGATAGGGTGTGTTTCAGAGAGAAAAACATTTAGAGTATATGGTTTGGATAATAAAATTTGCGTAAATGCCGAAATTGGTTCATTAAAAAAAAGCTGGCAGCAAACGCTAAAATGGTGAGGTGAACTATGCAGCCTTTTAAAGTTAAAGATGATTTTACCCGCGAAGATACCTGGAGGATATTCCGGATTATTTCGGAATTCGTGGACGGCTTTGAGATACTTTCCAGTATCGGTAAGGCTGTTTCTATATTTGGCTCCAGCCGCTTAAAGAGGACCAATAAATACTACAAATATGCCGAGCAGATAGCGTATTTATTGTCAAAAGAAGGTTACGCTATTATTACCGGAGGCGGGCCGGCCCTTATGGAGGCGGCGAATAAAGGGGCAAAAAAAGCAGAGGGAATTTCCGTTGGCCTGAATATTCAGATACCCAGCGAGCAAAAAGCCAATAAATATGTGGATATACTTTTGGATTTCCGGTATTTCTTTGTCAGAAAAGTAATGTTTGTCAAATATGCCAAGGCCTTTGTGATCATGCCCGGAGGTTACGGCACGCTTGATGAATTCACCGAAGCGATCAACCTTATCCAGACAGAACGTATTCAGAAGTTTCCGGTTATACTCTTTGGGAGCAATTACTGGAAAGGTATGACTAAATGGCTGCACGATGTTGTATTAAAGCACGGCAATATTAATCATAAGGATTTTGAATTGTTTAAGATTACCGATGACCCCAAGGAAGTGGTCAGGATAATTAAAGAATTTTATGGCGAAAATTAAAGTCTGTGTTTTAAGGACAGCCGGGACAAATTGCGACAAAGAGACTGCTTTTGCTTTTGCTAAAGTAGGTGCCGCTGCGCAGCTGGCCCATATTAACAGCCTGGTTAGCAGGAAGAATTCTCTGGATGGTTATTCTATCCTGGCTTTTCCCGGCGGCTTTAGTTACGGGGATGATATTGCCGCAGGCAAGATCTTGGCCAATGAGCTAAGGTGCAAGCTCACCGATGAATTGAAGAAATTTGTATCCGCAGGAAAACTGATTATCGGCATCTGCAACGGCTTTCAGGTACTTGTTAAATCCGGGCTCTTACCGGGCGGTAACGGATTGAAACAGGAAGTGACACTGGCTGTAAATGATTCGGCTAAATTTGAGGACCGCTGGGTATATTTAAAGGGGCAAGGGGCAAGGGGCAAAAAGCAGGTAAAATGTGTGTGGGCGAGAAACCTGCCGGAGGTGATCTATCTGCCGGTGGCGCACGGTGAAGGTAAATTTATTACTAAAGATAAAGCGGTATTAAGTAGATTAAAGAAAAATAATCAGGTTGTTTTTTTGTATTGTGATCCCTCAGGCAGAAAAGCGCTTTATCCGCAGAATCCTAATGGTTCAGTTGAGGGTATTGCCGGAATTTGCGATGAGACCGGCAGGATTTTAGGGCTTATGCCGCATCCGGAGCGGCATGTCAGTTTTTTACAGCATCCGGCCAGAAAAAAGAATGAAAATAGCACAGAATCCGACGGATTAATCATCTTCCGGAATGGAGTGGAATATGCACAAAGATATTTGTAATGACCGGCCTAAAGAATATTGCGGGCTTTTCGGCGTAGCTAACCATAAGAATGCCAGTTGGCTGACATATCTTGGCCTTTATGCCCAGCAGCACCGCGGCGAAGAAGCTTGCGGAATCGTGGCAAATCATAACGGCGTATTGACTGTGCATAAAAACATGGGGCTGGTTAATGAAGCGTTTGACGAAAAGAATTTATCTGCTTTAAGAGGAAATATGGCAGTGGGCCATGTGCGCTATTCAACCACCGGTTCAAGCGTTTTGAAAAATGCCCAGCCGCTTTTAATTGATTTTGCCAAAGGCACTGTCTGTATTGCGCATAACGGCAATCTGGTGAATTCTCTGGAGCTGCGCCAGTATCTGGAGCAGTCAGGTTCGATCTTCCAGACCACGACCGACTCAGAGCTGGTCATCCATCTTATGGCCCGGGCAAAATCAAAGAATATAGAACAAAGCCTGATCTTTGCTTTAAAAAGAATCAGAGGGGCTTATTCTCTGGTGATGATGGATAATCATCAGCTTATCGGCATAAGAGACCCTATGGGTTTCAGGCCGCTTAATCTAGGCAGGATCAATAATTCCTGGTGTTTAGCTTCGGAGACCTGCGCATTTGACCTGATCGGCGCAAAATATATCCGTGAAGTAGAACCCGGGGAAATAGTCTTTATTTCTAAAGATAAGATAAGGTCTGTTAAGTTTGCCGGAGAGAAATTACGCAACAAACATGCATTCTGCACATTTGAACATGTTTATTTTTCCCGCCCGGATTCTATAATCTTTGGCGAGACAGTGCATGCCGTGCGCAGGAAGTTCGGAGAGCAGCTGGCCAGAGAATATCCGATTGTGGCTGATCTGGTTGTACCTGTTCCGGATTCGGGATTTTCCGCAGCACTTGGATATTCCAAAGAATCCAGGATACCGCTGGAAATGGGGATAATCCGCAATCACTACGTAGGAAGGACATTTATTCAGCCGGCGCAGGATTCGCGCGAGATCGGAGCAAGGGTGAAATTTAATATCCTTAAAGACATCCTGAGGGGCAAAAGGATAGTGGTTGTGGATGATTCCATTGTCCGCGGCACAACTTCTAAGATCCGCGTGCGTAATTTACGCCGTGCCGGGGCAAAGGAAGTGCACTTGATGATATCCTGCCCTGCGCACCGCTTCCCGTGTTTTTACGGGATTGATTTTCACCGCGCCAGCGAGCTGATTGCCAATAAATACAGTTCTCTTGAGAAGATCCGCCAGTATCTGGAAGTGGACAGCCTGGGGTATTTAAGCCTGGAAGGGATGCTTGGATGTTTAAAGTGCGGCTCAAATAATTATTGCACAGCCTGTTGGACAGGCAAATATCCGATTAAGGCGGAGAAAAAACACAGTAAATTTTCATTGGAGTCGCGCTGCTGCGGACAGGGAGAATTTTAATATGGCTATTGATTATAAGAAATCCGGGGTTGATATTCACAGGATGGATGCTTTAAAGAAAAAGATGAAATCAGCTGTCCGCTCATCGTTCCGGCCGGAAGTCCTGAAAGATATCGGCGGCTTTGGAGGTTTTTTCAGGTTTCCTAAAAATAAATATAAAGAACCGGTTTTGGTTTCTTCGTCCGACGGGGTAGGCACAAAATTAAAAATTGCCGGGCTCTGCGCAAAGCACGATACTGTGGGTATTGATGCTGTGGCTATGAATGTAAATGATATCCTTTGCACAGGAGCCGAGCCGTTGTTTTTCCTGGATTATGTTGCTTTTAGTAAACTCAATGATAAGACCCTGCTGGATATAGTCAAAGGCGTGAATGCCGGATGCCGTTTGTCAGGATGTTCTTTAATCGGCGGCGAAACAGCGCAGATGCCGGGAATGTATAAGCCGGGAGAATATGATTTAGCCGGTTTTTGCGTAGGGGCCGTGGAGAAAGATAAAATTATTGATGGAAGCAGGATAAAACCCGGAGAAATAGTCATCGGCCTGGAATCCAGCGGCATACATTCTAACGGCTATTCGTTGGTAAGAAAGTCGCTTTCTAAGAATGAGCAGAAGCGCCTTGGAAAACAATTACTCGCCCCCACCAAAATTTATGTTAAACCTGTATTGGAAGCATTGCGTAAATTTGATGTCAGCGGCGTGGCGCATATTACCGGCGGCGCGTTTTATGATAAGATCGCCCGTATACTGCCGCAGAGCGTTGCAGTTAATATTTATAAAAACGCTTGGCCTATTCCGGGGATATTCAGTTTTATTCAGGCGCGGGGAAAAATTTCCGATAAAGATATGTATCATACCTTTAATATGGGCATTGGCATGGCTCTGATCACAAAGATAGAGAACGCCGATAAGATGATCAATCTGTTTTCCCGCAGTAAAATAAAATCCTGGGTGATCGGGGAGGTTGTCAAAGGCAAGAAAGAAGTTAAAGTTATATAAAAGCACAACCGGAGGTGGGAAGATGAATACTGTATATACGATTTTAATGATAGTGGGGTTTATTTTTTTATTAGGCATAAGGATTGTTAGGCCGACGCACCGCGCGCTAATAGAAAGGCTGGGTAAGTATAACCGTTTTGGCAAACTCGGCTTTAACTGGATCATCCCGATTATAGAGAAAATATACCTGATCAATATCACCGAGCAGATGGTTGATGCCGAGCCGCAGGAGATAATCACCTTTGATAATCTGAATGCAAAAGTTGACGCGCAGGTGTATTTTAAAGTTAAAGACGATGAAGAGAGCGTGAAGAGCTGTATTTATAATGTTTATAATTATGAATACCAGATTGTTAATCTTGCCCGTACGACTTTGAGAAATATTATCGGTACGTTGACATTGAAATCGGCGAACAGCGAGCGCGGGAAAATTAATGATGAATTACATGGAACGCTGAAAAATGAAACCGCGCATTGGGGAATAGAGATTGTCAGGACTGAATTAAAAGAGATTGACCCGCCTAAAGATGTGCAGGAAACGATGAATAAGGTGGTTAAGGCAGAGAATGAAAAGATCGCTGCTGTTGACTATGCCACTGCCGCGGAAACCCAGGCAGACGGCGAAAGGCGCGCCCAGATTAAAAAAGCAGAGGGGATAAAACAGTCCAAGATACTGGCTGCGCAAGGCGAGGCAGAAGCAATAAAGCTGGTTAATGAGGCTGCAGAAAGATATTTTATCGGAAATGCTCAAATCCTGCGCAAGCTTGAGGCAGTTGAAAAATCACTTGAGCATAATGCAAAAATAGTTATTCCCTCCAATACCGAATTAGTAAATGTGATCGGAGAAATGGCCGGATTTTTGCCGTTAAAAGACAAGCAAGAGAAAAAGTAATATGAAAATCTTAGTGGCCGGATCAGGCGGCAGAGAGCATGCCTTGGTTTGGAAAATAGCCCAGTCAAAATTAGCTAAAAAGATCTTTTGCGCTCCGGGTAACGGCGGGATCTTTGAGTTTGCCGAGTGCATACCGATCAAAGCCGATGATGTATCCGGGCTTTTGGATTTCGCAAAAAAAGAAAAGATTGATTTGACTGTTGTCGGGCCGGAAGCGGCTTTAGCCAAAGGCATCTGCGATGAATTCAGGCTCGCGGGGTTAAAGATATTCGGCCCGGATAAGAAGGCAGCGCAGCTTGAGGCCAGTAAAGTATTTTCCAAAGAGTTGATGGCCAAATACGATGTGCCTACAGCGGGTTTCAAAGTTTTTGATGATCCCGAAGCCGCTAAGAAATATATTGATAAGCACGGTGCTCCCTGCGTAGTCAAGGCAGACGGCCTTGCCCAGGGTAAGGGAGTGGTTGTGGCTAAGACTGTTGAGGAGGCAAAACAGGCAGTAAAAGCCATGATGCAGGATAAGATTTTTGGCAGCGCCGGAGATAAGATAATTGTTGAAGATTGCCTTGAAGGGCAGGAAGCATCAATTCTAGTACTCACTGATTTAAAGAAAGTTATATTTCTGGCTTCTGCGCAGGACCACAAAAGAGTTTTTGACGCTGATAAGGGCCCAAATACCGGCGGAATGGGGGCTTATTCTCCTGCCCCGGTAGTGACGCCGGAATTACTTAAAATAATTTCTGATAAAATAATCAACCGGACGATTTCCGGCTTAAGCAGGGAAGGCATGGATTACCGGGGAGTTTTATACGCCGGGATAATGCTGACTAAAGACGGCCCAAAGACCTTAGAATTTAATGTGCGTTTCGGCGATCCGGAAACCCAGGCAATACTGCCGCGTTTGAAATCCGATATCGTGGAAGTGATGCTTGCAGTTGCCGAGGGCAGGCTGTCTGTTTATTCTGACTTGGAATGGGAATCTAAAGCATGCGTCTGTGTTGTCTGCGCTTCCGCAGGTTATCCGGGAGAATATCAGGCGAATAAAGAGATTTTTGGCTTGCGCGATGCAGCTCAATTAACGGACGCAGTGGTTTTTCATGCCGGTACCAAAAAAGAAAATAATAGAATTTTGGCCAGCGGCGGAAGGGTCTTAGGGGTAACCGGATGCGGCGTTACGATAAAAGAGGCCATAGGCAGGACCTATCAAGCAGTGGAAAAAATAAAATTTGAGGGAATGCACTATAGAAAAGATATCGGATATAAGGCGATAAACACCCGGCCTTAAAGGATAGGCCGGTGTGCACTTGTTGTGCAAGGAGGTAACATGGCCAAAGCTATTAGCATTATTATGGGCAGTGATTCGGACTTGGATACTGTGAATGAAACAGTCAAGGTTTTGCAGGAATTTAAAGCCGGTTTTGAGATTATAGTTTTATCGGCGCATCGTACTCCCAAAGAAGTGGCTCGCTATGTTGAATCAGCTCAAGGCCGCGGCGTAAGAGTTTTTATTGCTGCAGCCGGGGGTGCGGCAGCATTGGCAGGGGTAGTTGCAGCACATACCACTCTTCCAGTCATCGGTATCCCCATAGAGACTAAAAGCCTTAAAGGCCTGGATTCCCTGCTTTCTACGGCGCAGATGCCCGGGGGGATTCCGGTAGCTTCTATGGCGATAGGTAAAGCAGGCGCCAAAAACGCGGCTTTATTTGCATTAGAGATACTGGGTATTAATGATAATTTAATCCGCAGAAAATTAGCGGCTTATAAGAAAAATATGCGCCTTAAGATCTTAAAAAGCAAGCTTAAAATATGAGTTTGACTAAAATAATCAAAATAGACCGCCAGAACCTTGACCATAAATCAATAAAAGAGGCTGCGGATATTTTGAGGGACACAGGTTTAGTCATTATTCCTACTGATACGGTTTATGGTATTGCCGCGAATATGCTGAATAAAAAAGCCATGCAGCGGCTAAATGAATTAAAGGAACGGCCGAAGAATAAACCGTTTTCTCTGCATATAGATGAAAAAGAGCAGTTAGGT
>JAKQWZ010000093.1 GCA_029561735.1 Candidatus Omnitrophota bacterium
CCGCTCCGGAGAGACCATCCCGGATTATACTATAGGCAAAAATAATAGTGTTCCGGCTGACCTGGCTCTGGCGAAAAAGCGCTTTAAAGAACGCCGCGATAAAGTGGAATATTATTATAAAGAAATGGGCTTGATTGAGAGTCCGGCCCAGGTACTGCTGCAACCCCCGATACTGATGGTTAAATTATTAACTGGGCTTTTAAGGCTTCCTTTCGTGGCTTATACAAATTATAAGTACGAGCATGACCCGGCATATAAAGCTGAAGTAGATAAGTTAGATTTGGAGAAAGAGACTAAACAGAGGCAGCGCATCAAGGCTTTAAAAGCAGAGTTGAATACTTATATCCAGCAAGAACTGGAAAAAGAGCCTTCTTTTGTTGTCCAGCCGCAGGAAGAAGCTCAGGCCAGCAAGAAAGTGACTGTTTCTGCTGTCAGCCCGCAGGAGCCGCCTGCAGCCCCAGAGAATGCGTCACCTGAACAGGCAATTGAGCCGGCCAAAGAAGAAGTACTTGATACGCAGGAGCCGCCTGCTGAAGAAAAAACCGAACCGGAAAAACCTTCGGAATACTCTTTGTTGCAAAAACCCCCGGAAGAATTAGCTGTGGATATTGAAGCGGTTCCGGATTTACCCAAGCCGCCTATACAAGCTGAAGTATCTTCGGCTAGCGAAGAAAAAACACCTGTTGCAGATGGAATAAAAGCCGTGATTTCAGCCAAGCCTGCCAAAGGTTTTTCACCTTTGAAGGTGAAATTTAACGCTGGACAATCCAGCTCCAAATACGGCAGGATAATTTCTTATAACTGGGATTTTGGTGACGGGGATACTTCTGAAAAACCCGCCCCGGTTAATGTCTATTGGAGCGCTTCTTATGGTACGAGGGCCTTTACGGTGAAGCTGACTGTTAAAGACATCAAAGGAAACACAGCTACTCAAACCGCCGTCATTGAGGTGATGAATAAATAGCGGATTATTTATTCTGGGCTTTGCCTGTAATCCGGATTGACTAATGTATATTGAACAAAGAATACGCGCTATATTATTCTATTTAAGCGTTCTTGTTTTTATCGCTATTCTGCCGTTTATCCTTTCTTTTGCTTTAGGTTATAAATTCAACCCTAAAACTCTGCAGTTTACCAAAACCGGGATTATAGTGCTTAAGGCCCAGCCCGGATCAGCCGCTGTTTATTTAAACGATAAGCTCTTGGATGCAAAATCACCGGTTACTATTGACGAGTTGCTGCCCGGAAATTATCAGGTCAGGCTTGAGATAGAGGGCCATTATCCGTGGTCAGATAATATACAGGTAGAAGCAGGCAAGGTCAGCCGTTTTGAAAAGATCATACTTTTTCCTTTAAGGCCGCAGGTCACCCAACTGAATCAGGACAGGGTCACTATTTTCTGGATAGATGAGGATTCCGGGCTTATCTATTATGTTTATTCGGACAATAAAAATAACCAGATTTATATATATACTTCTGATCTTTCCGGCCAGCGTTACCAAATGGCGGCTAATATAAGCGGCACAATACCGGCCCCGGTAAGCTGGAAGCTTTCTCCAGATAAAACAAAGATATTGTTTTTTAACTCACGCCAGGTCAGAGTGGCTAGTTTGAAATATAACGGCGACAGCGATGTGCTACTTGAGCCGTATTTTATATTTGATTACCGCAGTAATTCTTTGTGTGATATTTTTTGGCATTCGGACAGTTTTCATCTTATCCTGGTAAGCTATAACAGCGTGGAAGCCCTGGAGGCCCAGTCAGGCGCGCGCCCGGTGGAGCTGGCAAGTTTAAACAGGAAAAACCCGTATCCTTACTACGATATAAAAACAGATACGCTTTATTTTATGGATTCCCAGAAAGCCCCGGATGGTAATCTCTATGAAAACGTATATAAGTTAGAAATGGCAGGAAATAAAGTATTTGACCTGCCAAGCCAATTCAAAACTAAGGCCAATGAAGAAAATAAATAAGTTTGAGAGAATCTTGGAGATAATTCCCGGAGCAATTTCGTGGGCGATTATTATATTTTTTGTGTTTCTGGCTTTTGTCCATCCGATAACCTGTGCGGTAATACTGATAATTTTTGATCTTTACTGGATCATCCGCACAATATATCTGACGTCGCTTTTGATTATTGCTTATCAGAAATTACTGCGGCTTTTAGACAAAGACTGGTTTGCCGAAAGTAATGTCTTATCCGGTTTTGAAAAAATACACCAGCTTATTATCTTTCCGGTATATAAGGAAGGGTTGGAGATATTAAGGCCTTCCTTGGATGCATTGATTAACAGCCATTATCCCAAGAATAAAATGATAGTGGTAATGGCTTTTGAGGAAAGAAGAAGCGATTCCCGCGAAATAGCCCGGATACTTGAGTTAGAATATGCCGGGAATTTCAGCGGTTATATCTCAACTTTTCACCCTGACGGCCTTCCCGGAGAGGGGCGCAATAAAGGGGCAAATGCCACCTGGGCAGCTAAAAAAGCCAAAGAATATGTCCTGTCTAAAGGCCTTGAAATATCCGATATTATTGTTTCCTGTTTTGATGCAGATACCTGTGTGCATCCGGGGTATTTTGGCTGCCTGACGTACCATTTTTTAACCAGCCCAAATCCGCATCAGGCCAGCTATCAGCCAATGCCGGTATATAATAACAATATCTGGTATGCGCCGGCTTTTGCCCGGTTGGTAGAGATCAGTTCTTCTTTTAACCAGCTTATTGAAAGTATGCGCCTGGAAAGATTTGTGACTTTTTCCAGCCACAGCATGAGTTTTAAGACGCTGGTAGATATTGATTACTGGCCGGTGGATATGATATCAGACGATTCGGTTGTTTACTGGAAGGCCTTTTTGCATTATGACGGCCAATACAGGGTTGTGCCTCTTTATACGATTGTTTCTATGGATGTGGCTTATTCAAGGAGTATATTTAAGACTATATGGCTGCAATACAGACAGAAAAGAAGATGGGCCTGGGGCGTTGAGAATTTTCCGTTTTTGATAAAAGGGTTTGCCAAAAATCCGCGCATCCCGCTTATAACCAAGGTAAGGCGGGCTTATAATTTATTGGAAAGCCATATAACATGGGCTGTGTGGGCAGTAATTCTGATGTTCATTGCTCCACTGCCGATTTTGCTGGGAGGTGCGCATTTTACCCAGATACCTATCGGATACAACCTTCCGAGGATCACAGGCATATTGCTTAATTTTACTTTGATTGCCAGTTTTGTTATCATAGTCTTAAGCATGCTTTTGTTGCCTCCGCGGCCAAAAGACGTAAAAAGGGCCAAATATCTGGTAATGGTTATGGAGTGGATCATTGTCCCTTTTATCATACTTATTGTAGGTTCGGCGCCTGCCTTGGATGCCCAGACCCGCCTTATGCTGGGAAGATATATGGAATTTCAGGCTACTGAGAAGTCCAGATTTAAGAAAAAATAATGAAATTTTTTTCCCGCAGAGTAATTTTTCCCTTTGTGATAATCCTGTCCGGATTATGCCTGTATGTAAATTCCTGGAAAGGGCCTTTTATCTGGGATGACGAGGTTCTTGTCCGGGACAATGTGTACCTGAAAAGCCCGTCTAAATTTAAGAAGCTCGTTACAGAGGATGTCGGTGCCGGCTCTAATGCACGCTATAATTTTTACCGGCCGCTGCATATGGCCACGTTTTTCATTAATTATTCCCTGTCCGGATTAAATCCCGCGCCGTACCGTATAACCAATACGCTTTTGCATATTGTAACGGCCCTGTTGTTTTACCGGTTCATAGCATTGTTATCCGGCTCCTGCGGCGCCGGTTTTCTGGCAGGGCTGCTTTTTATAGCGCATCCGGTAAATGTTGAGGCAGTTACATATATATCCGGCAGAGCGGATATATTGTCGGCGCTGTTTATGCTGTTGAGTTTTACCCTGTATTTAAAACTGCTTGAGAAAAACAGCCGCTTGCTATTTATCGGTATTCTGGCGGCGTATTCGGCGGCGTTTTTATCAAAAGAGAACGCAGTTGTTTTTCCCGCCCTGTTATTGCTTTATCATTTCAGTTATGCTAAAAAGATAAAGCCCCGTATATTTCTGCCGGTTCTTGCCGTATGTGTTTTCATGGTTGGAATAAGGCTGGTAGTTTTAAAACAGATATTTTTTAATTTATTTTATTCAGGGGCTTTGTTTAAGCGGGTTCCCGGTTTCTTTGATGCGGTGTGGAATTATCTGGGCATTATTATTTTTCCTTTTCAGCTGCATATGGAAAGAGGAAACCGGTTCTTCGGCTTTACCGAACCCGGCGTGTGGCTGGGGATAGCCGCAATGGCATTATTGCTGGCAGGAAGTTTTGCTTTAAGAAAGAAAAATCAATTTATTTTCTTTTTTGTCTGGTGGTTTTTTATTGCGCTTCTGCCTTCAAGCAGTATCTTTCCGGTTTTGGCATTTTATATGGCCGAGCACTGGCTGTATCTGCCGGCTTTGGGGTTTTTTGCGCTTTTGGCTTTGGGGCTGGCGCGGGTTTATAAAAAAGCCAAACCGGCGGCAATTATTTCTGCTGCGGCAATTTTTGTGTTTTATTCTTTTTCTACAATTCAATATAACCGGATTTGGGCAGACAAATCAATGTTTTATGAATATTGCCTGAAATTTTCTCCTCAGAGCGGATTCTTATTGAACAATCTGGGGGTTGCCTGTTTTGAGGCCGCAAGATATGAAGGCGCAGTCAAATTCTGCTCCATGGCAATAAAAGTAAATCCTGATTTTTCTCTTTACCGTTGTAATCTGGGAAGGGCTTATTTAAAAACAGGAGAAATAGAGAAGGCGAAATATGAATTGGACCGGGCAATAATGCTTTATCCGCATTGTGAATACGCGCATTTATGTATGGGTGAATATTATATGCGGGCAGGCAAGATAAAAGATGCAATAGGGGAGTTTAAAAGCGCGGTAAGGCTGAATCCGGATTATATCCGGGGGTATTTGAAACTTGCCGAAGCCTATGCTGCTGATTCTGATATGAATGAATCCAGAAAAGCCAATGAAAATGCTTTCCGGTTAAATGGAGGCAAAATAACGCCGCTAAATTTTATCTAAACTGCGGTATTGCACCGCCTCGGAAATATGCTCCGGTTTTATCATTCCGGATCCGGACATGTCGGCGATTGTCCGGGAAACCTTCATTATTTTATCGTAAGCCCTTGCTGACAGGCCTAATTCCGACATAGCCAGCCGCAGCAATTGGATAGCTTTATTCTCCAGCAGGCAATATTTTTTGATCAGCTTCGTATTCATCTGGCTGTTGGTTAATATTCCTTGCGGCTGCAGGCGTTCTTTTTGGATCAAACGGACTTTTTCAACCCTTTCTTTTATTTTTTGTGAATTTTCTGATTCCGCAGTTTGGCTTAATTCCTTATATTTTATTGTCGGAAGTTCAATGTGGATATCAATCCTGTCCAATAGCGGGCCGGATATTTTGGACATATAGCGTTGGATTTTGTTTGGATTGCACCTGCAGGCTTTTTGGGTGTCTGTATAATATCCGCACGGGCAGGGGTTCATTGCGCAAACAAGTATAAAGGATGCGGGTAATACCACAGACCCGCTTGCACGGGATATCCTGATACACCCGTCTTCAAGCGGCTGGCGTAAGGCTTCAAGGCAGTCGCGCCTGAATTCAGGCAATTCATCAAGGAATAAAACCCCGCTGTGAGCCAGGCTTATTTCTCCCGGGGCCGGGATTGATCCGCCTCCGACAAGCGAGGCAGTGGAGGCGGTATGGTGCGGCCAGCGAAAAGGCCGGTTGGCGATGATTCCGTTTTTAGTGGCAAAAGGCGAAACGCTGGAATGTATTTTAGTAATTTCTAAAGCCTCTTGGAGATTCAGGTCCGGCATAATTGTGGGGATTCTTTTTGCCAGCATTGATTTGCCGCTGCCCGGAGGGCCGATGAACAGAATATTATGCCCGCCGCTTACAGCCACTTCAATAGCCCGCTTGGCCAGGAACTGGCCTTTTACTTCGGAAAAATCTATCTGGTAAACGGAATTTTCCTTAAAAACAGATTGCGTATCAACAACAACCGGCTGGTAAAATTGCGGTTGATTTAAGAATTCTACTGTATTTTTTAATGAATTCATTGCCCAGACTATGCTTTCCGGCACTATGGCTGCCTCTTTAGCATTTATGACTGGGATCACAATTTCTTTAATTCCGGATTTAGCAGTTGCCATGCTTATAGCCAGCGCGCCTTTTACCGGCTGTAAGGTCCCGTCTAAAGAAAGGCCCCCCATAATATAACAAGAGCTTAATTTTTGGCTGTTGATCTGGTTGGTTGCGCTTAATATAGCCAAGGCTATGGCCAGATCAAGGTATATGCCGTCCTTTTTTATATCTGCCGGATTCAGGCTCACAGTGATTTTATCTGCAGGCCAGGAAAAACCGGAATTTTTTATTGCCGCTTTAACCCTTTCCTTGCTTTCTTTGATTGCTGTGTCTGCCAAGCCAACTAGTGTGAAACCCGGAAGGCCTCTTGCGACATCTACTTCAATTTCAATAGGATATGGCTCTATTCCAAACATTGCAAAGCTTAATACTTTCGCTGTCATATGATCCTCCCGGTTAATTTTAACCTGCTGCATAGAAATAGACGCTATAAATACGTTTTTCTAACTAAAAAAACGCCAAAAAATAGCTTGCATTACCCCCGCCTTACTTATATAATTTATGGCAACAGGAGAGAGCTATGAAGAAAGATTTTAAGCTTATTTTAATGGTATTTATGGCGGGAATTTCGGTTTTCTGCGTATTCCAGTTTGCCAAAATTGCTAAAGAAAAATACGACTTAAACAAAATTCTGGCTAAAATGAAGGGCGAAATCACTGTTCTGGAAGCGCAAAAACAGAAATTAAGCCAGGACCTTATAAAAGAGCAGGAGGTCGGCCAAAAGTTATCTGCTGAAAATACCGGTTTGGCTGAACAGATTAAAATACACACGGATAATCTTGCCCAACTGCAATGCGACCTGCAAAAAGCGCAAGGGACCATAGATGAGTTGAATAATCAGATATCGGCACTGAATGCCCAGATGATAACTTTGAAGCAGGAGAATAGCCGGTATACGCAGGTTGCTCAGGAGCGCGACGAACTTAAAGCCAGAATGAATTCTGTTAGTGAACTTAAAAAAGCTATAAAAGAATTAAAGCAGCAAATGCGCAAGACCGGCACAGAAATCAAAAAAGAGGTAAAAAAAAAGACAACTCAGCCTGAAACCAGGCCCGGCCTAAATTACGGTTATATCATTAAAGACGGCCAATCCACTATTTCCTCAAAAGTCAATATTCAGGTAAACCCGGCCCCATAATCCCGATGAATGAATTTATAAAAGAACTGTTTTCTAATAAAATTTTGATTACAACGCTTTTTGCCTGGATATTTGCCCAGACGATTAAAGTAGCAATAGGGGTTGTGCGCGAAAAAAGATTTGATTTTCGCTGGTTTGTGGGTACCGGAGGCATGCCTTCAAGCCATACTGCCGGCGCTGCGTGTTTGGCCACAGCAGTGGGGATGAGTTCCGGTTTTAACAGCGTGCATTTTGCTTTAGCAGCTTCATTTGCTATAGTAGTTATGTTTGATGCGCAGGGAGTCCGCCGGGCAACCGGCAGGCAGGCCAGGATACTGAATAAAATCACCGAGGATATTTACTGGCAGGGAAAAATAAGAGAGGACCGTTTACGTGAACTTATCGGGCACACCCCGATTGAAGTAATCGGCGGATTTATCGTTGGCGTTGCAGTAGCTCTTATAGCCGGCTAAGGGAGGAATTGTGAATAAGAAGGTAATAGGCATTATCGTAATAGCCGTATTTATAATAATTGTCATTTTCGTTGTTTTAAACAAAATAAAACCCAACGGACTTTCGCCTGCGGGCCGGGCCTCTGTGTCGGCTTTACTGGCCCAGGCAAGAGAAGCCGGTATCAAGGGTAATTTTCTGGAAGAAAAAAATATCTACCAGAGGCTGGTCAGCGATTTTCCCGGCTCAAGCGAAGTTTCCGATTGGCAGAAAAAAAGCGAAAACCTGAATATGATTTTATTATTTTCTTCCACCGTGACTCCTAAGAGCATCTCGTATGAGGTTAAACCGGGCGATACGCTGAATAAAATAGCCAAAAATTTTAAGACTACCCCGGAGCTGATTTCCAAAAGCAACAATCTTTCCTCGGACAAAATTATTCCCGGAAGAAAACTAAAAGTGTGGACTGCGGGATTTTCGGTGTTCGTGGACAAATCCCAGAATACGCTGATGCTTAAAAGCGATGATGAGATAATCAAAACATATATTGTTTCTACCGGAGCCGGTAACTCTACTCCTGTAGGTACATTTAAGATCCTGAATAAACTTCCCAATCCTACCTGGTTTAAAGCCGGGGCTGTTGTTCCTCCGGAAAGCCCTGAAAATGTACTGGGCACGCGCTGGATGGGGTTTGATTTGGCCGGTTATGGTATCCACGGCACAGTTGAACCGCAGAACCTGGGTAAACAGGTGACCCAGGGGTGTGTGCGTATGGCCAACCCAGACGTCGAAGAGCTTTATACCATTATTCCTGTCGGCACAGAAGTAACCGTTGTAGATTAATAGCTATGACACATAGAATGGATTTTGAAAAACCTATAGTCGATCTGGAAAAGAAGATTTCGGAGTTGAGGAGTTTTGTCTCCGGAAAAAAAATTGACCTCTCCAGCGAAATAAAGCGCCTTGAAGATAAACTCCAGCATTTAAAACAGGATACCTACGAAAGCCTTACTCCCTGGCAAAGAGTCCAGATCGCCCGTAACCCTAAAAGGCCCTATACGCTGGATTATGTGAATATGATGGCTGTTGATTTTGTTGAATTGCACGGAGACAGAAGTTTCGCCGACGATAAGGCACTGGTGGCCGGCCTGGCCAGGATCGATAATCAGAAAGTCATGATTATTGGGCATCAGAAAGGCAGAGACACAAAAGAAAACCTGGCGCGTAATTTCGGCTGTGCGCATCCCGAGGGCTATCGTAAAGCTTTACGCATGATGTATTTGGCGCAGAAATTCAGCCTGCCGATAATAGCTTTGATTGATACCCCCGGGGCTTATCCGGGGATAGGCGCCGAAGAAAGAGGCCAGGCGCAGGCAATTGCATTTAATCTGATGGAGATGATCGGAATAGCCACGCCGATAATTGCTACGGTTATCGGTGAAGGCGGTTCCGGAGGCGCTTTGGGGATAGGCATAGCCGATAGGGTGCTGGTTTTAGAAAATGCATATTATTCTGTAATATCGCCTGAGGGTTGCGCTGCCATATTATGGAAAAGCGGTTCGCGTGCACCCGATGCCGCAGCAGCATTAAAACTTACCGCTCAAGACCTGCTTAAAGAAGGGATTATCGACGAAGAAGTGCCTGAACCGCTCGGGGGAGCGCATCGCGACCCGCAAAAAATGGCCCAAACATTAAAAGAGGCGATACTCAGGAACCTTAAAGAATTAAAATCTGTCAAAAAAAGCGAACTTCTTGAAGCCAGGTACAATAAATTCAGAAAAATAGGCGTTGTGGCATGATTGAACAGGAATTATTATTACTGGGGTTGATTAAAGAAGCGCCGAAACACGGGTACGAAATTAAAAAAGACCTTAAAGAAATACTCTCTCCTTTTATCGGCGTAGAAACCGAATCGATTTATTATCCATTAAGGATTCTTGAGAAAAAAGGATTTCTTACTAAAAAGTCCGCAAAAGCCGGAAAAAGGCCGCAGCGTTTTGTTTATGAAATAACAGAAAAGGGGCAAAAGCGGTTTCTGGATTTGTTAAACAAGAGTTTTCTGGATTTTAAACGCCCGCATTTCAGCCTGGATTTAAGCCTGTATTTTTTGCGTTATGTAAAAAGCGAAGTTGCCATAAGAAGGTTAAAGGCGAGGATCCAGATCCTGGGAAAGCTGGCTGCCAGCCTTGAACAGACAGCAGTTGCTTTAGAGAAAAAAAAGACATCCGCAGTGATTTCTTCTATACTCAAGCATAACCTGAATATGGTTGTTGCCGAAGCGAATTTTCTTTCCGAACTTATCAAGAGCCTGTAAATTTTCCCAGAATAAGCGAGATAAGCAAAAGCAAACCGAAAATAAGATGTAGTTGCACTGTTTTAACGTCTATTAAGGCAAGCTTCTCAGCGTCCTGCATCCGGCTGAGCTGTATTTCTTTGATGATTTTTAAAGAAAGCGGCAGGCTAAAAAAAGCCGCAATGGACCAGGCCGGAAGCGTTTTAGATATTACCAGTATAGCTATACAAAGATAGGAAGAGGCAATAAGCAGGTAAAGTTCTTTTTTAGCATTTTCATATCCGATTAAAACGGCAAAAGTCTTTATGCCGGCTTTACGGTCGTGTATTATATCGCGGATATTATTAGAGACAAGTATTGCGGTTACCAGGCATCCGGCCGGCAGGGAGACCCAGATAAGCCGGATATCAAAATTTCCTGTCAGGGCAAAGAATGATCCTCCTGCCATGAAAGGGCCCATTAACAGGAAAACCAGCATATCGCCTAAGCCGAGATATTTGTATCCTATGGGCATGGCGGTATAAAAATAACCACCGCAAATACCTGCAATGCCCAGGGCCAGCATCCACGGCCCGCGTTGTACTACGAGTATCAGGCCCAAAATAAAACTTAAGGCAAATAAGATTAAAGCCGAATTCCTAGCCTGTTTTGGTTCTAAAACTCCGTCAACCAGGCACCTGCCGGAGGCGTACGGATAGTTTTGATCTACGCCTTTTTTGAAATCATAGTAATCATTGGTTAAGTTTGTCGCGGCGTGCATTAAGACTGCACAGATAATAATAACCGGTAGCAATAGCCAGTCAACGCGGCTGCCTAAATAGAGGGCAAACCCTGCTCCGGTAAGGCAGGGGATAACTGAAGCGGTGAATGAATACCCGCGGCATGCTTTTAGCCAGACGGATAACTGATTTAGATTAAAGCTTTTCATCAAGGCTGAATTTACCCGGCCCGATGAGCAGGAGGGATAAAAAAACAATTCCATCTTCAATGGGCCAGGCAGCTGCTGCCAGCCCGTGCCCGGATTTAAGATGCATAACTGCGGCGATAATCATATTTATTAATAATAAAAAACAGAACGGCCTGAAGAGCAGCCCTAGTATAAGGAATGCTCCTCCGATCAGTTCAGCAAAAGCTGCCATAAATCCCCAGAAAGGAAAGCCGAAATTTATTCCGATATGGCTTACTGCTGCGCCGAGCTGTGTCCATGTAGGCAGGCCGCCGCCCATCTTCGGAAGGCCGTGGTAAATAAACATCACGCCCAGCCCGGTACGTAAAATAAGAAGCCCTATATCACGGTATTTGTTGAGCCTGTTAAATATCATAAATACCTCCCCTGTTTAAGTGTATTTTAACCCCAAACAAGCCGCTGTCAAGCCAAGAAACGGGGTCAGAATTATTTATTTAATAAAAAATAAATAATTCTGACCCCGATGTTTATGATAAAATAATTCTATGAAGAAAGTAATAATAATCGGAGGGGGTTTTGCCGGGTTATGGTGTGCAAGGCGGCTGTCTGTTTTTAAAAGAGGGCTGGAAATAATCCTGATTGATAAATCCGCATATTCAAATTTCCTGCCTATGCTTCCCGATTGTGTCGGTAGAGGGATCAGTCCCGGCTATCTTAATTATCCGATAGGGAATTTTTGCGCCAGGAAGGCCATAAAATTCCTAAATGAAGAGGTTACAACAGTCAATCTCGGTCAAAACTCGGTTACTACTAGGAATGACTGCCTGAATTATGATTTTTTGGTAATTGCCTGCGGAAGCCAGACAAATTTTTACGCTAATCCGCAGATTCAGGAAAACTCTTTTAAACTTGATAATACCGAAGATGCGCGCAGGATATTAAGAGCAGCGGACAGCGGTTGTTTTGATAATTTTGTAATTGCAGGAGGCGGTTACACAGGAGTTGAAATAGCCACAAATCTCAGGGCCCTATTGGATAAAAGGGGCTGCAATAACAGGGT
>JAKQWZ010000010.1 GCA_029561735.1 Candidatus Omnitrophota bacterium
CCTGCTTTCTCAATATCTTGGAAAGTTCCTCAAAATACCGATAATTAATGACTTTGATTCCTTCAGGCAGGCAATAACCTCCAACCGGGCCCAGAATAAGCGTTACCCGGGCACCCTGTTTTTGCAGCTGCCGGCTTATTAAAAAACCGGTTTGCCCGCTGGCAATATTGCTGATCACCCTGACTTTATCTATTTTTACCCACGTTGGCCCGGCTGTGATCAGTATTCTTTTATTCTTTAAATTAGTAGCCAATTTCTTTTAATATCGCTTTTAGGCTGGGCTTAACCACTTTGGGCCTGCTGACGCTGTTTATCGCCCTGTCCGGGTCTTTTAAGCCGTGCCCGGTAAGAATGCATACAATTCGCTTTGCCTTATGTGTTTTAAAATATCCTTTTACTTTTAGTTTTAACAACCCGGCTATTGATGCGCATGACGCAGGCTCGGCAAATACGCCTTCTTTTGACGCAAGCAATTTATATGCCGCGAGTATCTGCTTATCCGTTACTATGCCGATCTGTCCTGCGGATTCATCGCGCGCAGCAACTGCCTGTTTCCAACTGGCAGGATTTCCAATGCGGATAGCCGTGGCTATAGTCTCAGGCTTTTCTATTATATGCCCTTTCACTATCGGAGCAGATCCCGCAGCCTGAAATCCCAGCATCTTCGGAAGGCCGGATATTTTAGCGTAAGACCTGTATTCCTTATAGCCTTTCCAGTAAGCGGTGATATTGCCGGCATTGCCGACCGGCATAACCTGAAAATCAGGAGCTGACCCAAGATGGTCGCAGATCTCAAAACTGGCTGTTTTCTGGCCTTCAATCCTGTAAGGGTTAAGTGAATTAACCAGGGTTATGGGATAATCCTGCGCTATATCCCTGACCAGGCGCAGGGCATCGTCAAAATTACCATCCACTGCCAAAACTTTAGCTCCATGGATAAGCGCCTGGCTTAATTTTCCCAAAGCAATCGCGCCTTTAGGCAGTAAGACTATGCATTTCAATCCTGCGCGGGCAGCATAAGCAGCAGCTGATGCAGAAGTATTGCCGGTTGAAGCGCAGATAACCGCTTTAGAGCCATCTTCGCAGGCCTTGGATATAGCCATGGTCATGCCTCTATCCTTAAAAGAACCTGTGGGATTAGCGCCTTCGCATTTTAAGTAGACCTCAAAACCTTTGCCCATCGTCCGGCTAAGATAAGGGGCATAAATTAACGGGGTATTGCCCTCATTCAAAGTAATAACCGGAGTTTTATCCGTAACCGGTAAAAATTTTCTATACTTATTTATCAACCCGGTATACTTGCAATTTTTAATTTTTGATTTGTGATTTCTTCTCATGCCTCTTCCATCCTTATGGCAACGGTATTTTCTTTAATCACATTCAGCTTATCAATCATACTCAAAGCCTGGCGCAGATTTTTTTCTTTTGCGTTATGCACAATCATCACAATAGGGACTTCCCGGGCCCGGAATTTTTCTTTTTGAGTCACAGATGCTATGCTGATGCCGAACTTCGCCAGCACCCCGGATATCTTAGCCAAAACCCCCGGTTTATCCACAGCAGAAAAACGTATGTAATAACGGCTTTCAAAATCGTCTATCTTGCGTAATCTTTTAATAGACTTGTCTTTTATAATATTGAGGGTAGGCCTGAATAAACCTGCCTTTATTCCCTGGCTAAGGTCCACCAGGTCAGAGACAACTGCCGAAGCTGCTGACAATTGCCCGGCGCCAGGGCCGTAAAAAAGCAGGTCTCCTGCCAGATCGCTTTCAACATAAATCGCATTATTGATACCGTCTACTGAAGCCAAAAGATGCGTTTTAGGGATCAGGGTCGGATGGACTCTTACTTCCAGCTCATCGCTTTCCTTTTTGGCTATTGCCAAAAGCTTGATTTCCAGCCCCAACTCATTGGCAAAATTAACATCTAAAGGCGAAATCTGGGAAATACCTTCGGTATAAATTTCATCAATGCTTACCCATCTTCCGTAACAAAGATAGACAAGAAGCGCCAGCTTATGCGCTGAGTCTGCTCCGTCAATATCCAGCCTGGGGTCTTTTTCGGCATAACCTTTTCTTTGCGCATCCAAAAGGGCCTCTTTAAAGGAACAGTCAGTATCAGACATTTGAGAAAGTATAAAATTAGAAGTCCCGTTGACTATACCGAATACTCCGGAAAAATTATTCGCCACCAGCCCTTCGCGCACTGCTTTTATAATCGGTATCCCTGCGCCAACCGAAGATTCAAAATAAATGCTTTTCTGCTTATCTATAGCCAGGGTGAAAAGTTCTTTTCCGTGCTGAGAAAGCAGCGCTTTATTTGCAGTTACAATACTTTTTCCTTTTTTAATGGCTTCAGAAATATACTCCTTAGCGGGATTAACGCCTCCGATAAGTTCAATCACGATATCTATCTGAGGGTCATTAATGATATCCGCCGGATTTTTGGTAAAAAGCTCCCTGGCAACAGCGACATTGCGCTTAAAAGATAAGTCTTTCTCGCAGATTTTCCTGACTTCTATTTCCAGCCCGATTTTACTGCTAATCAGGGATTTTTTGTCATGCAGGATCTTAACCACCCCCGAACCAACAGTACCAAAACCTATCAAGCCTACATTTATTTTCTTCATACTACTGCCCCTTTTTTAAATAATAATCTACGGTCTTTAAAATCGAATCCCTGTGCCTGTCGTCAACTGCTATAAACTGCAGCCTTGTATCGTAAATGAGGTCCCGGGTTATTTCTTTAGAATCTATGACCTTGCCGATGAGCATGATCGGATTAGGGTCAAAGGGAAGCCTTATCTCCAAAGCCAGATTCGTGCCGGCACAAAGCTTGCGGTTAGTTGTTAAAAGCATGCCTCCAAGGCTGATATTCTTTGTCTGGGTGACGTCAATACCGTCCTGTTCTTCCAATATACGGTAAGAAACAATAAACCTTCCGCTTGCGCGTGGATGTTTTCTTCTTTCCGGACCGGAATATGACATTGGCTCCTCCTTAAACTGTCAACTATTAACTAATTGGTCGGGGGAGAGAGATTTGAACTCTCGACCTCTTGAACCCCATTCAAGCGCTCTGCCAAACTGAGCCATCCCCCGCATAATTCACTGTTAGAGAACTATTCTTCCTTCTTTTCTCTGGTCATCAGGTCGCTGACTGCCTTAGAAGGAGATTTATTTTTATAAATAACATTATAGACTTCGCGGATAATAGGCATTTCTACTTTATATTTAACGCCAAGTTCATACGCTGATTTCGCTGTCGGTACGCCTTCGGCGACCATCTGCATATGCGCCTTGATCTGTTTATAAGCCTTGCCTCTTCCTATCTGCTCGCCGACAAACCTGTTACGGCTATATTGGCTGATACAGGTAGTGACTAAATCGCCTAATCCGCTAATGCCGCCAAAGGTCTTCGGGTTAGCGGACATTGCTTTTCCTAACCTGGATATCTCAACCAGCCCTCTGGCAAGAAGTGCGGCCTTGGCGTTTGTCCCGAAACCCAATCCGTCGGATATTCCGCAGGCGATTGCCACAACATTTTTAAGGCTGCCGCCCATCTCTACGCCGATGACATCAGCGTTCGTATAAACCCTGAATCTTGCGGTCATGAATATTTCCTGCAGGTATTTCCTTATGCTGTTATCCTTTGATGCGATCACTGCCGTAGTAGGCTGGCCTACAGCTACTTCGTGCGCAATTGTCGGCCCGGAAAGCACCCCCAGTTTTACAGGGCCCAGCTCTTCGCGGATCAATTGCGACATCCTCTTTAAAGAACTTATCTCTATGCCTTTGGTTACACTGACAAAAATAGCAGACCTGTCAAAACCCGCAGCCCTGATCTTTTTAAGGACGTGGCGCATAAATTGTGAAGGCACAGCCAGCACAATAATCTTTTTACAGCGTAAAGCGCTGCCCAGCTCATGGGTGATATTAATCCGGGCAGGGATTTTTATCCCGGGAAGAAATTTAGTATTGACCCTTTTCTTATTAAGAAACTCGGTGTAACCGGCAAAAGCGCCCCAGAGAGTAACCGGAAAGCCTTTTTTGCTCAGCAAAATAGCCAATGTGGTGCCCCAGCCGCCGTCTCCGATAACCGCAATATCAGGCTTATTCATTCTTGAGCTCTTGTTCTACAAAATGAAACTTAGGATAAATGTTAGTCAGGTTCTTTTCTTCTCTGGTCAGGAATTGTATGCCGACGTGGAATTCATTATCTTTTTTATGGTCTATCCTGACTACCTTGCCGATAACCCCATTCTGATAAATCAGGCTGCGTTTTTCTATATCAGCGCACATTTCCAATGCCGACCTTTCCAGCGCCAGCCAAAGGATATCTCCGATATTTACCCGCTGTGCTATCCGGCATAATGCGCCTGCCGGGCTTATATTGGCGGTATAGCCTTCTAATAATTTTGATATGGTCGTTTCCTTGCAAACTTTAAAAGCCAGGGGCGAAACAAAATCCAGCCTTACAAACTCTCTTCTCTCTACCCCGCTAAACCTGTCGTGGCTCATTTTATAACCAACTCTGTTTTATTTGTCCTGATCTTTGCCAGATCCCAGCTGTAATCATAAAGATGCAGGCCCTTGCTCACTGCTATTATTTCACCGTCATCCACGCCTATTTCATCAGCCATATACTGTTTAACCAACTGAAGCCCGCCTATATTTGAAGGAAAACCGCCCCACAAATCCCAGGAACGGAAATACAGGATAAAATGCAGCTTACCGTATCTTATGCGTGTATCAATCAGGCGCAGGCAGGGCGGATCGTTTAATTTAATATCCGAAGGCATCCCTATTTCCATTATTGCCTGGTTAGTACCATGCCCCTTTGTTTTGTAAAGGTTAATCACTTCTTCCACCTGATTTACATTAAGAGGTAAATCTTTAGCAAGCCCCTTTGGGTCAGACGGGTCTTTAATCCTGACTTTAGCATCAACCAGTCTTTCGCCGTAAGTATAATCTTCGGTTTCGGTCTTAGTCCCGGTCAAAAGATAATGCAGATAACCCTGGACATAATCCATATCTGTCGGCGCAGGGATGCTCATACCTTCGGGAATCATAGGGATGATCTGGTGCGAAGGTTTTTTGATTCTGATGGTCACAAAATCAAATTCCAGCCTTTTCTCGCCTTCATAGCTGCCCCGGGTAATGGTATATACATGCCCGTGCTGGAGTATCTCGGATAATGCCTGAAACCACGCATCATCTACATCAAAAGCATCAATATGCACTGGCTGCAAAAATTCTCTCTCCATTTTATTTTTTTCCCTTTTCTTTAGCCGCAGAGACAAACATTTTAAAACTGCTCATTATCTGGGATATCGGCATATTTTTCCCGATATAACCGGAACAGCCGTATTCTTTGGATTTGGCGATAAGTTCATCATCATAGCCAAAACCGGTCATCATCACCACCACCGCATCCTCTTTTTTATCTCTCAGTTTTTTTAATACTTCCAGCCCTGATATGCCTACAAGTTTTATATCAAGCAGCACAACATCAAAATCTTTATCGGAGAAAACCAATAAAGCCTCATCGCCTCCGGCAACGCAGGTAACATCGCATTTTTGTTTTTTTAGAAGTTCACCGAATAATTCTCTGACCGGCGCTTCATCATCAACAACTAAAACTTTATATGACATACGCCCTCCCTTGTAAACCCTTATGCAAAAGGCAGCCTGATTGTAAAAGTAGTGCCTTTATTCAACTGCGTCTCCACAAACATATCCCCGCCGTAATCTTTTACAATATTATAGCATATCGGAAGCCCCAGCCCCGTACCTTCTTTTTTTGTTGAAAAGAACGGCATAAAGATGTCTTTAAGGTGTTTATCGTCAATTCCCACTCCGGTATCGCTAACCTGTATTTGCACGAACTTACCTGCGATATTCTTTGTAGTTATACTAAGCTTACCGCCGTTTGGCATAGCCTGAAAAGCATTAATAAACAGGTTTAAAAACACCTCCTGCAACTGGTTCAGGTCCGCTTTTACCGGCTTCAGGTCAAGGGCAAGATTTTTTTCAATCTTCACCTCATGAGAAGGCAATTTATGATATGCGATAAGCGGTAATACCCCGTCTATCACATCGTTAATATTCGACTCCTGCAGCTGCTTGGAGTTATGCCGCGAAAATTTAAGCAGGCTATCAACCAGCTTTCTGATCCTGTCGGCCTGTGCATTGATTATTTCTATGTCGCTTCGCGCTTTCTGATTCAGGCCATCACTTTCTAAAAGCATCTCAGCCCTGCCTGAAATAACAAAGATCGGATTGTTTATCTCGTGGGCCATGCCTGCAGCAAGCTGGCCTATAGCAGCCAATTTCTCCGCCTGAAATATCTGATATTCCAGTTTTTTCCGTTCGGTTATATCTTTTGCAATAAAAATATAGCCTTTGACCTTGCCCTCGGCATCAAGAAACCTGCTTACCGTAAGGGTAACCGGAAACTTTGAACCGTCCTTCTTTAATAATTCCAGCTCTGCTTCATACCGGTTGTATTGATTGACCTGCTCAATAATAAAAGAAAGGTCGCTTTTTCTATCTTCGGTAAATAAAGCTGCGGCATCCTGAAATATTATCTCCTTTTTCAGCCTGCCGAACATGGCTTCAGACCCCATACCGTAATAAATTATCTTGCCCTGCAGGTTTGTAACAAAAAGGGCATACTCTCTTATACTGGCAAATATATTCTTAAGCGTATCATCTATTTTCTTATGCGAAGCTTCTTTGGCTTTAAGCTGGGTAAAATCATTCCCTATCAGAAGCGTGCCGTCAAGAGCATTATCCGAGGCAATCGGAGTGATATTCCACGATATAAATTTCTCCCTGCCCTTGGAATCGCAAAAGAGGCTTTCAAAATTATTATTTCTCTGATAAGTTACCGAATCTTCCATAACGGATATAAATATCTGTTTTTTTATATCCGTACTGTTTATTCCGTATAAAACATCTGCCCAATTCCTGCCAAGGATATCTTTTCTTGCCAGGCCGGTAAGATTTTCTGCTTTTTTATTGCACATCGATATTATGCCTTTATTATCCAGATAAAACATAAAGGCATTCGCATTGTCAATGAGCTTATTACAGAGATTTTCTGCTTCCTTGGTAAAGAATTTCATTATTTAATTTGGAGCGGGAGACGGGAATCGAACCCGCATTCGCAGCTTGGAAGGCTGCTGTTCTACCATTGAACTACTCCCGCGTCACCGCATTTGATCTTTTTCCCAGCTATTGCTCTAATGTCCATTGCTCAATTGCTCTGCCATTCTTTCAAACCAAAAATGGTGGGCAGGGAAGGATTCGAACCTTCGAAGCACGAAGTGCAACAGATTTACAGTCTGTCCCCGTTGGCCACTTGGGTACCTGCCCGTAATAAATTCAAATACAAATTTCACTCATCAAAATTATGGAGCTGGCGGCCCGAATTGAACGGGCGACCCTCTCATTACAAGTGAGATGCTCTACCAACTGAGCTACGCCAGCATTATTATTTTTCAAGAAGGTCATATCTAGATTCAAATTGCGAAGCTAATATTATATTCTTCTGTTGTTTATTTTTAGTAGGGCTTAATCTTAACTTGCATAAACTTCTATTTTTCAGGCCCTCTAAAGGAATAAAATAAATTTTTCTTTGGCTCAAGAAACAAGCTGCGATGATATCCACATCTTTAGCAGCATAATGAATAATGTTAAAATTATTGGAGCTTCTTATGCTAACCTGAAGAGCGCCATCTTTTAATGAAACATATTTAACTTGAATTCTTTTAAAAATTCCATCTTTTTCACTAACAAGGTCATACCGATTATCTTCACCCCAAGGAACAAGAACATTAAAACCATTACGCTTGAGCTCGTAAACAGCAAATGCTTCGGCTAAATCGCCCTTTTGTTTAGTAATTGCCATCTAATTGCTCTTTCTTATCGCATCCGGAATATTATCTATTATGTCCGAAGCAATCATACCTGATTGACTCTTTTTTCTTGCTGCTAAATCACCGGCTAAGCCGTGGATATAAACCCCGTATTTTGCAGCATGAAACCCGTTTAAACCCTGCCCTATAAAAGAGGCGATTATCCCCGATAAAACATCTCCGCTTCCGGCAGTTGCCATGCCGGGATTTCCCGTCTTATTAACGTAAAAATTGCCGCGGTTGTCCGCCACAATCGTATCATGGCCTTTAAGTACGACCGTTACATTATAATCTTGGGCGATTTTTTGCGCAACTTTTTTTCTATTATTCCGGATAAATTTAATACTCTTGCCCATCAACCTGGCCATCTCCGCAGAATGTGGAGTAAATATCATCTCTTGTCCTTCATCCTTCGCCCTTCGTAACGCATTCAGGCCGGAAACCAATGCATTCAGTCCGTCAGCATCAACAACCATAGGTTTTTTAATTGTCTTGATGATTTTTCGCGCCAGTCTTTGCGTGGTGCCCTCTCTACCCATACCGGGGCCGATAACTATCGCATCTGAATTTACCGCAAAATCGCGTATCTGCTTAAAAGCTGCCAGGCTTAGATTACCGGCCCTGCTTTGCTCTAAAGGCAGGGTCATAATCTCTATTGGTTTTATCTTTATCAAAGAACTGTTTAATCCTTTAGGAATCCCTAAAGTAACCAAACCGCTTCCTGTACGCATAGCTGCTGCTCCGGCTAAAACCGCTGCCCCGGAAAATCTGGGCGAGCCGGCAATAACAAAAACATGGCCGAAATCAGCCTTATGCGAATCAACTGCTCTTTGTAATAATCGCGTTGGCAACCGCATAAGTTTTAACATGTGAAATAGATATGTGGACGCTAACGCCCTTGCCTTTTCCGTTTAAAAGAGAACAAAAGGGCTTGCCTTCTTTGTCATTTAAAATCTGCACATCCTGCCAGGTCAATTCTTTCTCGCCCAGCGCCTTAAAAATCGCCTCTTTTGCGGCAAATCTTCCAGCCAGATGCTGATAAAGACTGGCGCGGTTTTTAGCATTTTCCAGTTCAATCTTGGTAAAAACACGCTTTAGAAAATCATCGCCCCATTTTTCTACAGCCTGCTTGAGGCGCCTGACCTCCGTAATATCCACGCCTGTACCAATGATCATATCAAGGCCTTCATTTCCTTTACTGCCGCAGCTATTCCCACCAGCGCTGCCCGGCATATGATTGAATAACCGATATTAAGTTCTTCTATTTCACGAATACCTGCGACCCTGGAGACATTATAATAATTAAGGCCGTGCCCGGCGCTTACTTTCAAACCCATCTCCCCTGCATAGCGCGCAGCCGCTGAAAGCCCGGCAAGACACCTGTCTGACTGCTTCTGGTTTTTTGCATCCGCGAATCTGCCGGTATGCAACTCAATAATCCCGGCTCCGGTCTTTCTGGCAAAATCAATTTGTTTTTTTTCAGGGTCAATAAAAAGGCTGACCTCTATTCCGGCGCCTTCTAAAATTTTGACGGTGTTTTTTATCCTGCGGAATCCCGCTGCCACGTCTAACCCGCCTTCGGTTGTCACTTCCCTGCGTTTTTCAGGCACCAGTGTCGCTTGATCGGGTTTCACGGAACAGGCAATATCAACAATATCTTTAGCAATAGACATCTCCAGATTAAACCTGGTCTTTACAACTTCCCTCAAGATTGAGACATCCCGGTCATTAATATGCCTGCGGTCTTCGCGTAAATGCGCCACAATACTATCTGCTCCGGCTGCTTCAGCAATGACCGCCGCAAACGCAGGCTCGGGAACCTGAGCCTTCCTTATCTGCCTGATAGTAGCAATATGGTCTACATTAATACCTAATAACATTAGATGAGCACACAACTTATCGTCCGCCGCAGGTAAAGAGTAAATCGTTCGTGCGAATTTACTCCGGAAACCCTGATTCCCGGAGCATTAGTAATTAAATTTACTGATTTCGGTACGCGCATAAAACCAGATCATAATAGCTAACGCAAGCGAAAGAACCTTGATCCAGGGGTGGGCTATAATACCAATTAGAATCCTTGTTAAAAATCCTGCTTTCTTTTTAAGCATTTTAATTCTCCGCTCTCATCAATTCTTTTGTTTTAGCGATTACCTCTTCCCTGTTCAAACCTTTTGATAATTTTCCGCGGTAAACTATGGATATATCCTGCCTTTCTTCCGAGGCAACTATAATTATCGCATCTGTCTCTTCGCTCAAACCCAATGCCGCCCTGTGGCGCGTGCCGAATACACGGCTTAATTCATGGCTTTCAGTCAAAGGAAACAGGCAGCCCGCAGCAACAATCCTGCCATGCTGTATAACTATTCCGCCGTCATGAAGCAGGCTCTTGGGCGTAAAGATAGTTTCTATCAGATCAGCAGAAACCTTGGCATCAACTATCTCTCCGCCTTCAATATAAGCATTCAAAGGGTCTTTCTTCTCTATGGCTATAAGCGCCCCGGATTTTTCTTTGCATAGATTTTCAACTGCCCTGACAATATGGTTTAACACATAATCCAGCTCCTCCTCGCGTAAAGAGGTTGAAAACATATGCCTCTGGCCCAGCCGGGCTAAACCCTGCCTGATTTCAGGCTGAAAGATTATTAATAGCGCGATTACCGATATGCCGAAAAATTTAGTAAATAACCAATCAAGTATTTCAAAATCAAATCTTTGGATGATAAAAAAAGCTATCAAAAGAATTACAATACCCCTTAACACCTGAAAGGCACGCGTGCCCTCAAAGTAAATCATCACCTGGTAGACTACAAACCAGAGCAGCAAAATCTCTACTATCGGTTTCCAGAATATAAAGATATCCAACAAGCTCATATGTTCCTCACTTGTTCTGATACGTCCAGGGCCTGCCTGACCTGTTTTACGTCATGCACCCTGACGATATTCGCTCCGTTCCTATAGGCTTCCACGCATGAAGCAACAGTACCAAATATGCGCTCTTGCGGCTGATTACCAAGTATCCTGCCGATAAATGCCTTTCTGGATGCACCTACCAGTATCGGCAGGCCTAAAGACTTAAATTCAGCAAGGTTTTTTAAAAGCTGCAGGTTATGCTCAAAAGTCTTGGCAAAACCTATGCCGGGATCAACAATAATTTTATTATTGCCGATACCGGCATCTTGCGCCTGTTTTATTGAACGTTTAAGCGAACCTGCAACCTCATCAATCAAAGAGCCGTATTGGGCCAGCTCTTGCATATTCTTAGGCGTACCCTTCATATGCATTATTACTACCGCTGCTTTATATTTTGCGGCAAGTCTTGCCATGCGCCTGTTACGTAAACCCGATATATCATTTATAATAACTGCGCCGTTATCCAGTGCAGCTTCTGCGACTTCAGGCTTAGTTGTATCTATTGAAACAGGGATTTTTATTTTGCCGCTTATTGCCTTTATCGCCGGGATTACCCGCCTGATCTCTTCCTTGGCAGAAACCCTAGCCGCTCCCGGGCGCGTTGACTCACCGCCGATATCTAGAATATCCGCTCCGTCTTTAACTAACTTCGCGGCTATTTCCGCTATATTTGTACTTTGCAGCTTACACCTTGCACCTTGATAAAGCCCATCCCCGCTAAATGAATCCGGAGTCAGATTCAATACTCCCATTATTGCGCAAGCTTTACCCAACTTTAACTTCTTTCTTCCCAGCTCTAAAATAAAATTGCTCTTTTGCAGGTTAAAAAGTTTTTCAGCTAAGTCTAACCCTAAAGCCCCTAGCCCGAATGGCTGTAGTTTTAATTTTTCGCAAAGCCGGCTGTATTGGGACAAGTTAGCCATAAGCAGGCAGGCAGTAAATTTATCCTTTCCGGTAAGCGTGCCACGCGAAACAGCTGCATCAGCTCCTATAGAAAGCATTTCCTGCTTAAGGATATTGGCGGCAATCCCGGAAATAGAATCAATCTGTATGACAAAAGACACGGCCTTAGGCGCCATAATTTCAATACCGTAAGGATCCACTCTGGCCTGCCTTAAAAGCCTCTTTAATTCATCTATATTCTCAAATCTGACTACGCGCATCATGCTAAGCCGTTATGAAACGGTATCATTCTTTTCAATATTAAGAAGCTTCTTGACTTCTTCGCCGCCCAAAACTTCTTTCTCCAGCAAAGTATTAGACAGTATTTTAAGTTTGTCTATATTTTTGATTAACAACGTCTTTGCATCCGCGTAAGCGTGCTCAACGATGCTTCTGACTTCATCATCAATCAGGCGGGCAGTGGAATCGCTGTAATTCCTTTCCTCCATTATATCCTTGCCTAAAAACACCAGTCCTTCGCGTTTGCCCAGAGTAACATTCCCAAGCTTATCCGACATCCCGAATTGAGTAACCATGCGCCTGGCCATCTGAGTAGCCATCTCCAGATCGTTTTGCGCTCCGGTAGTCACTTCGTTCAAATTTATCTCTTCGGAAGCCCGGCCGCCGAGCATCATAGTGATCTCTCCGATAAGTTCCCTCTTGGTCCAATAATGTCTGTCTTCAAGCGGAGGCGTAAATGTATAACCCCCTGCAAGCCCGCGGGGGATTATAGAGACTTTTTTCAAAGGATTAACTTCAGGAATCACTAAAGACAGCAAGGCATGCCCTGATTCGTGGATAGCGGTTATCTCCTTTTCCCGTTTAGAAATAATGTGGCTCTTTTTCTCCGGGCCCATCAGGACCCTCTCAATTGATTTTTCAAATTCAATCATGTCTATTGAATCTTTATCATGCCGGGCCGCCAAAAGAGCAGCTTCATTGCAAAGATTGGCAATATCCGCCCCGGAAAAACCCGGAGTCTGGCTAGCCAGAGATTTCAAGTCAACATCGCCACCGAGCTTTAATTTGCGGGTATGCACTTTAAGTATCTCTTCCCTACCCTTGATGTCCGGCAAATGAACCACGATATGGCGGTCAAATCTGCCCGGGCGCAGTATTGCCGGGTCTAAAGTATCCGGCCGGTTAGTTGCTGCAATCAAAATAAGCCCCTGTTGCGCGTCAAAACCGTCCATCTCAACCAAAAGCGCATTCAAGGTCTGTTCTCTTTCATCATGGCCTCCGCCGATACCGGAAAACCTCAGCCGTCCGACTGCGTCTATTTCATCTATAAAAATAATTGCGCCTTTACCTGAGACCTTGGAAGCACGCCTTCCCTGCTCAAAAAGGTCGCGAACACGGCTGGCGCCCACACCAACAAACATCTCTACAAAATCCGAACCGCTGATCGAGAAAAACGGAACGCCTGCCTCGCCTGCAACTGCGCGGGCCAAAAGAGTTTTTCCTGTGCCCGGAGGACCGACGAGCAAAACCCCCTTCGGAATCTTCCCGCCAAGCCTCTGGAATTTTTTCGGGTCTTTTAAGAATTCAATGACTTCTATTAATTCTTCTTTAGCTTCATCAACACCGGCAACATCGCTATAGGTCACTTTCTCGTTTTTCTCATCCTGAATCTTTGTCCGAACTTTTCCAAAAGACATAAGCTTTCCGCCTAATTGTTCGCCGCGAGAAGCCATCATCCACCAGAATCCGATCAGCAGCAAAATAGGGCCGAGATTAAATAACAAACCCGCCCAGAAAGTACGCGGTGGCTTGACCTCAAATAATTTAAGGTTTTTACGCATAAGGTCAAGCAATTGATCGTCTTTATCCGGTATATTTACGAAAAACTTAGAGCCATCAACCATCTCGCCCTGAAGCACAGTTTCGGTTTTAGCCACAGATTTAATAGAACCCGGGTTGTCAATAAGCATGGCATAAAACTTGCTGTAAGGCATCTCCTTAGGTACTCCGGTTGCGGAAATATTAAGCGAGGTTATCAGCAGGTAAAAAATCAGAATGCCGAATATCCAGCCTAAAGGAAAGCGCTTAAGTATATTATTCTTCTTGGACTTACGACTATTATTTGCCATTATCTTTACCTCTTAATTTAAGGGTTATTAGATAAAATATTATATATATAAATATATAATATAGCAAGCGATTATTACAATCTTCGGTTAATAATCTTGCCCACTTTCTCGCTCAAGGACTATTTTATCTTATGTCCTACTTTCGCTTCAGGGGTTGTTCGCAGTGTTCTAAAACACGCTCACAAACCTTGCGCAGAATTATATTATCATAAATATCCCTGAAAGGATATTTACTGAATAATAAGCTACCTTTGATAGAAGGAAATGGATTTGACGGATTTACGCACGGAGATGCCTTGCGGAAGGTCAACGATAGATTTTGCCGGACGGTTAAAAATAAGATCCTCGAGCTCTTTGATATGCGCAAATCCGATACGACGAGTATCGCCTTTAACGCGGGTAATGGCATTGCGCAACAGGAGCCTTCGCATTGCCGGATGCATTGACATTAAGCGCTTAAGCCGGAATACCGTTTTCTCGGCTTCGGGAAATTTTGCAACAGCTTTACTCAAATAATCATAATCGCTTGTTGAAGAATCTGACAGGCTGGCCAGGACCTGCCGGATATTTTTATTATAATTCTTCTCCAACAATGGCAGCAAGCTATTGCGGATCCTGTTTCTTAAATAAACATCGTCCAGGTTGCTCTCATCAAGACAAAACTTGATCCTTCTTGATGTTAGAAATCTCTCGATATCCTTGCGCCTGATTTCCAGCAGCGGACGGATAATTGTCTTACCATGAATTAATTTTTTAGGCTGAATAGCGGAAAGCCCATAGAGGCCTGAACCCCGTAAAAGACGCATCAATACTGTTTCTGCCTGATCATCGAGATTATGCCCCAGGGCGATTTTATTAGCTTTAAATGATTTCGCGGCTTTAGAAAATAATTTAAACCGCGCATTGCGTGCGACTTCCTCAATCGAGCCGTTGGCGGCCAAAGCTTTAATATCAACCCGTGCGATAACCGCAGGTATCCCTAATCTTTTAGCCAGACTCCTGACAAATGCTGCTTCTTTACCGGAATTCTTACGCAGCATATGATCCAAGTGCACCACATACAATCTAAAGCTCAGTTCTTCTTTCAAGCTGTTTAAAATATACAGCAGGCAAACTGAATCCGGTCCGCCGGAAACACCTACAATTATTTTATCCCCTTTGGAAATAAGATTATACTGCCTGAGCGCATGTTTTACTTTATTAATAATCACGCAAGCTCTTCCCACTTTACCGTCGGATTATGATAACGTTTTCTTGATTTGGTATTTCTGCCGCATTGGATAGCTTCAACCGGGCACCACTGCAAGCAGGCAAAACACTGCTGGCAATGATGCATCCAAACAGGAGCCCTGTTGACAAGCTTTACATTTTTAACCGGACAGACCTTGACGCAGATACCGCAGTGAATGCATTTTTCATCAACCCAGAATTCCTTATCCATAACCGGGATCAGCGGCGACATCTTTTTATAAAGAACAGAAAAAATGCCCCGGACTAAGAATGCGTCTCTTTCA
>JAKQWZ010000061.1 GCA_029561735.1 Candidatus Omnitrophota bacterium
ATAACCGATAAGACAGGAAACACCATTGCCTGGTCAACCCCGGGCATCGTCGGTTACAGTGGTTCAAAAAAATCAACACCGTTCGCCGCTCAGGTGGCAGCTACTGACGCAGCAAGAAAAGCCAAAGAAGTCGGCTTAAAAGACGTTGAGGTTTACGTTAACGGGCCGGGCTTCGGAAGAGAATCGGCGATAAGGGCATTACAGGCAGCAGGGTTGAGTGTACTTTTAATAAAAGACGTGACTCCTATTCCGCATAACGGCTGCCGCGCTAGGAAAAAAAGGAGAGTTTAATAAATGGCAAGATATACCGATGCAGTCTGCAGGCTGTGCCGCAGGGAAATGGAAAAACTTTTCTTAAAAGGCACTAAATGCTACAGCCCTAAATGCCCGGTCACAAGGCGCGCCTATGCGCCCGGCCAGCACGGAGAAGGCAAAGGCAGAAGGTCAAAACCTTCTAACTACGGCATACAGTTGAGAGAAAAACAAAAGGTCAAAAGGATGTACGGTGTTCTGGAAAGGCAGTTCCGCAGATATTTCCATATGGCGGAAAGCTCAAAAGGAGTAACCGGTAAGGTGCTGATCCAACTGCTGGAAAGGCGGCTGGATAACGTAATTTACCGTTTAGGCGCGGGTTTATCGCACGCGCAGGCAAGGCAATTCGTCCGCCACAATTATGTTTACATTAACTCAAAGCGGGTAAATATCCCCTCATACCTCGTAGAGAAAGATGACATCATAGAAATAAAAAATAAAGACAAAGCGCTGAATAAAATAAAAGAAAACCTGGAGTTATCAAAAGAATCGCGGACTGTTCCGGGATGGCTTAATTTTAATAAGCAGGAACTTAAAGCTACAGTGATCCGCCTGCCGGAAAAAGAAGACATTCAGGCGACGATCAACGAATCTTTAATCGTAGAGTTGTATTCAAAATAACCCTCAGGGCCGAGTTAGTTTCCTGGGATCAAAAGGAGTAAAAGAAGATGGGTATAAAGTGGAGAGATTTTCAGTTACCAAAAAGATTAGAGTGCGACGAATCTACTTACACCAATACTTACGGAAAGTTTTCAGCGGCTCCGTTTGAAAAAGGTTACGGTGTCACTCTGGGTAACTCGCTAAGGCGCGTTCTATTATCATCAATAGAAGGAAGCGCGGTCACCAGCGTAAAATTCACCGGAGTTCAGCATGAGTTTTCGACAATTCCGGGAGTGCTTGAAGATACGACCGAAATAATCCTGAACATCAAAGGACTGGTCCTTAATTCCCACTCCAAGATACCGAAGACCATATACATCAAGAAAAACGAAAAGGGCCCGATAACCGCAAAGGACATTGAGGCTGATGAAACTATTGAAATCATCAACCCCGGCCTGCATATCGCTACGCTGACCAAAGACGCTAAATTCTCGCTAGAGATGGAAGTGGCCAAGGGCAGGGGATATGTGCCGGCAGAGGGCAACAAAAAAGAAGAAGCGGCTATCGGAGTCATCCCGATTGACGCAATATTCACCCCGGTGACTAAAGTCAATTTTTATGTTGAGAACACCCGCGTCGGGCAAAGAACAGACTACGACAAGCTGATTATTGAAGTCGTTACCAACGGCTCAATAAGCCCTAAAGATGCCCTGCTTTACGCCTCAAACATACTGCAAAGGCATCTGGATGTATTCGTTAACTTCGGGCAGCTTCCTGACGATATAGAAGAGGAAGAGCCGGAGATGACCAAAGAGGAAATCGCGCTTTACGAAAAACTAAGGCTGCCTGTTTCGGAGCTGGAGCTTTCCGTCAGGAGCAATAACTGCTTGAGAGAAGCCAATATTAAAACCATAGCCGAACTGGTCAGAAAGAACGAAGACGAGATGCTGGCTTTTAAGAATTTCGGAAAGAAATCTCTGACTGAAATCAAAGAACTTCTTGCCGGAATGGGCTTAAGCCTGGGGATCCAGGTGGACCCGAAAAAATTAAAGAAGGGATAAAATGAGGCACGCTAATAGAAGGCACAGATTGAACCGCTACACAAGCTGGCGCAAAGCTACGCTGATAAGCATGGCAAAAAGCATACTCATCTATCAAAGCGTCAAAACAACCATGGTCAAAGCCAAGGCTGTCAGGCCCCTGATAGACAAGCTTATTTCTTTGGGAAAAGAAAATACCCTGGCCGCAAAAAGGCGGGCATTCGCCATATTGCAGGACCACAAGCTTGTGCAGAAGCTGTTTAGCGATATAGCCCCGAGGTTTAGCGCGCGTTCAGGCGGATACACAAGGATACTGCGTTACGGAGTGCGCCGCGGGGATAGCGCTGACCTGACCATAATGGAACTTACCGAGGTCAAAAAAATAGACCGCAAAAAGAAAACAGCTAAAGCTCCCAAAGCAGAGGCTCACAGCCATGAAACACCGGCGCATGAGCCAAAGCCTGCAGAGCCCAAACATGAAGCAAAGCCGGCGGCAAAAGAGCCCAAACCGGAACTGGAAGGTAAAAAGCCGGTGAAGAAATTCCTTGGCGGCTTAAAAACTATATTCAAAAAACAAAAAAGAGCTTTTTAAAATAGAATGCGTGTAGATACCACGTTGGCTGGGCGCGTTAAGATAATCAATCCTTCGCCTACGCTTGCAATCACCGCAAAGGCGAAGAAGTTAAAATCGCAGGGCCGTGATATAATCGGCCTGGCTGCAGGAGAACCTGATTTTGACACGCCGGATTTCATAAAACGCGCCGCGATTGATTCTATTGAAAAAGGCTTTACCAAATACACCCCCACCACAGGCACCGTAGAACTAAAAAATCTCATCTCGGAAAAATTCAAAAAAGATAACTCGCTGGATTATTCAAGCGAGCAAATTGCTGTTTCCTGCGGCGCAAAACACAGTATATTCAACTCTCTCATGGCGCTTATTGATAACGGCGATGAAGTGCTGATTCCTTTGCCTTACTGGGTCAGCTATCCGGAGATGGTGCGTATCTGCAATGCAAAACCCGTGTTTATCCGGACTGAAGCCGCGAATAATTTTAAGTTTACCTGCCCGGACCTTAAAAAAAGCATTACTCAAAAGACAAAAGTCCTGATATTAAACAGCCCGTCAAATCCTACCGGATGCGTCTATACTGAAAAAGAGCTCGCCGGTATCGCCGAAATCTGCGTTGATAAAAATATCACTGTTATTTCCGACGAAATATACGAAAAAATAATCTTCGCAAAATCACAGCACATCTCAATAGCCAGCCTGAATAAAGATATCTATAACCAGACAATCACCGTAAACGGAATGTCTAAAAGTTATTCTATGACCGGCTGGCGCATTGGCTACCTCGGCGGCCCAAAAGATATTGTCTCGGCAATATCCAAACTGCAGGACCATTCAACGTCCAACCCTGCATCCACCAGCCAGAAAGCAGCGGAAGCCGCGCTATCGCAGGGAGAAGAATTTATTTGCTTTATGCGCAAGGAATTTGAAAAAAGAAGGGATTATGCCTGTTCGCGGCTGGATAAGATAAAAGGGATTACCTATGCCCGGCCCGAAGGGGCATTTTATATTTTTTGTGATATTTCCCGGACAAAAATGGATGCCTCTGCTTTTGCCGAACGCCTGCTTGAAGAAGCGCTTGTAGCAGTGATCCCCGGGGAGGGATTCGGCTCATCAAGCCATATCAGAATAAGTTTCGCCACTTCAATAGAGCTGCTGCAAAAAGCATTTGATAGAATAGAGCAATGGATGAATAAAATATGAGCGCAAAGACAATGGCCGAAAAAATTTTAAGCGCCCACGCCGGCAGGGAACTGCACGCAGGCGATTTTGCGCTATGCAATATTGATTTTACTTTTGGACAGGACGGGACCTCATCCATAATAATCGACCGCGTAAAAGAAATGGGCCTAAAATCCCTTAAAACCGGTTACTGTATGGTAATAGACCATAGCGCTCCGTCTCCCAGTGAAGGCGTCTCAAGGGTGCATAAAAAAATGCGCGATTTTAGCAGGGACATGAATACATTCCTCTTTGAGATCGGCTGCGGGGTCTGCCATCAGGTAATCCCGGAATCAGGAAAGATTATGCCCGGAGACCTTGTATTAGGCGCAGATTCACACACCTGTACTTACGGAGCAATAGGGGTCTTCTCAACAGGCGTAGGCTCAACTGACCTTGCAGTGGCCCTGGCCACGGGAAAAAGCTGGTTTAAAGTCCCGCAGACAATCAAGATTATTGTCAAAGGCAAGGTGCCTAAAGGCATTTTCGCCAAGGATATCATCCTTTATATTATCACAAAGCTGGGCGCAAACGGCGCAACCTATAAAGCAGTGGAATTCTGCGGCCCGGTAATAGACAAAATGAGTATGGACGGCCGCTTTACTATTTCCAACATGGTGGTTGAGATGGGCGCAAAAGCAGGATTTATGCCGGTTGATGCTGTTACCTGCGAATGGCTTAAAGCAAATACCGGGGCCAAAAAAATCAACGGAATCTGCTCTGACAAAGGCGCAAAATATGAATCAATACTGGAAATAGACGTATCCGGGCTTACGCCGCAAGTCTCCTGCCCCCACAGCGTAGACTCGGCAGTCAGCGTAAAAAAATTATACAATATTAAAATTAACGAGGCAGTGCTGGGCACCTGTACAAACGGCAGGATAAGCGATTTAAAACTCGCGGCCAAGGTCTTAAAATCCCGCAAGGTTTCTCCGGATGTCAGGCTGATCATAGCTCCCAGCTCGCGTAGAATCTACCTGGAAGCTATAAAATCTGGTATAATAGATACACTGGTAAGGGCAGGGGCTGTGGTAGTCGCACCCGGATGCGGGCCTTGCGTAGGAACGCATAACGGCATTCCTGCTGACGGAGAAAATGTCATTTCTACGGCAAACCGTAATTTTAAAGGCAGAATGGGCAACCCCAAAGCTTTTATTTATCTGGCTTCTCCTGCGACTGTTGCGGCATCGGCAATCGAAGGAAAAATTACTAATCCTGTAAAATATTTATAACGCGGAGGTAAAATGGAAATAAGGGACCTGCTTCTTTTATGCGTTCAGAAAAAAGCCTCTGACCTTCACTTAACCGAAAATGAGCCGCCAATCTTAAGGATAGACGGGAACATCATCCGTACAAATCTGGCTGTGCTTAAGAAAGATGAATTAAAAAGGATGGTCTATAGCTTTCTCACCGGCCCGCAAAAAGAGATGTTTGAAAGAGACCTGGAGCTGGACCTTTCAATTGCGCCGCCTGACATGGACAGGTTCAGGGTGAATATCCATATGCAAAAGGGCAGCGTGGAAGCGGCTTTTCGAAGAGTGCCTATTGAAATACCGACGATAGACCAGCTGGGCCTGCCGCCGATAGCATTGGAAATGGCACGTAAGCCAAACGGACTGATCTTAGTCACCGGGCCGACAGGCATGGGAAAAACCACTACGCTGGCAGCAATGGTCAACCTGATAAATCAGGAAAGAGAATCCCTGATCATCTCCATTGAAGACCCGATAGAATTTATCCATCAAAATAAAAAGAGCATCATAAAACAACGCGAAGTCTATTCTGACACCAGAAGTTTTGCCGATGCGTTAAAACACGCCCTAAGGCAGGACCCTAACGTGATAGTGGTCGGCGAAATGCGCGATTTGGAAACAATCTCAACCACGCTGACCGCAGCTGAAACCGGCCACTTAGTCCTGGCCACTCTGCATACGCCTGATGCCCCGCAGACAATTGAGAGAATAATTGACGTATTTCCGCCTTATCAGCAACAGCAGGTAAAACTACAGTTGTCCGACTGCCTGCAATGCGTAGTTTCACAGCTTCTGCTTCCGCATGCATCAGGAACCGGAAGGGTGCTGGCAACAGAAGTCATGGTAGCCACTCCCGGCATCAGGAACCTCATCAGAGAGCAGGAAATCGAACAAATACCTACGCTGATGCAGACCGGAAGCCAATACGGCATGAAGACCATGGATAAATCATTAAAAGAATTATACCATCAAAACCTTATTTCGCTGGATGTGGCATTATCCAAAGTCAAAAACAGCGACGAGTTCAAACAACTATGAAATTTGAAGGAAAAGCCGTAAAATTAGGCGATAACATCAACACCGATTTTATTATTTCAGGCCGGTATAAATTTGCCATCACCGACATGAAAGAGCTGGCCAAGCACATCATGGAGGATATTGACCCGGACTTTCCCAAAAAAATCAACCCCGGGCATACGGTTTTAATTGCCGGGAGCAATTTCGGCATGGGCTCATCCCGCGAACAGGCGCCGCTGGTCATAAAAGAATCCGGGATAGTCGCGGTCATTGCCAAAAGTTTTGCCCGGATATTTTTCCGCAACGGCTTTAATATCGGTTTGCCGCTGATTGAAATGGACACTGACCAAATCAATGAAAACGATTCCCTGGAAATAGACCTGAATAAAGGCATAGTCAAAAACCTGTCCACCAATAAAGAATTCACTATTAAGCCTTTACCCGCTTTTATGCAAAAGCTTATAGAAGAAGGCGGCATTGTCAATTATTTAAAAAAGCACGGAGAGATCAAATTCTAAATGAGCTACCGAGTCACTTTAATTCCCGGAGACGGGATCGGCCCTGAAGTTAGCCTTGCCGCAAAAAGATGCATTGAAGCCACCGGCGTCAAATTTACATGGGATGAAGTTATTGCCGGTGAAGCTGCTTTAAAAAAATACAACGATGTCCTGCCTAAAGAAGTACTTGATTCGATCCGCAAGAATAAAATCGCCCTGAAAGGCCCGATCATTACACCTATAGGCAAGGGGTTTCGCTCGGTCAACGTAGCCATAAGGCATGCGCTTGACCTTTATGCCTGCGTTCGGCCGGCTAAATCTTATGAAGGGGTGAACAGCCGCTACAAAGATATTGACCTGGTGATTGTCAGGGAAAACAGCGAAGACCTGTATGCGGGAATTGAATTTGAACAGGGCAAGCCGGAGACTAAAAACCTCATCGGCATTATTGAAGATTATTCCAAAAAAATCATCCGCCCGGATTCAGGCATATCTATAAAACCCATTTCAAAATCCGGCTCAGAGCGCATTGTCAGGGCGGCATTTGAGTATGCGCTGAACAACAACCGCAAGAAAGTCACCTGTGTGCATAAAGCCAATATAATGAAATTTACCGACGGGCTTTTCTTAAACACAGCCCGGGAGGTAGCCAAAGATTACGAAGGAAAGATCTTGTTTGAAGACACTATTGTTGATAATATGTGCATGCAGCTGGTCCAGAAACCGCATAATTTTGACGTTTTAGTCCTGCCGAATCTTTACGGAGACATTATATCTGACCTTTGCGCCGGGCTTATCGGCGGCTTAGGCATTGCGCCGGGCGCAAATATCGGCGACAACATGGCTGTATTTGAGGCTGTGCATGGCTCAGCCCCAAAATACGCCGGATTAAATAAAGCCAATCCTGTTGCCATGATACTTTCAGGGGTATTGATGCTTCAGTATCTGGGAGAAAAAGACGCAGCGTTAAAGCTTGAGGCAGCAGTGAAAGCTGTGATCAAAGAAAACAAATCCGTTACCTACGATCTTAAACCTAAAAGAGACGACCCCACAAGCGTTGGCACCAAAGAAATGGCTGACGCGATCATTGCAAAGCTATAAAACATGAAAATCTCAATAATCGGCGCAGGAAACGTCGGAGCAACAACAGCCCTACGCATTGCTCAAAGCAATTTAGGCAAAGTCGTGCTTTATGATATTGTAAAAGGCCTGGCCCAGGGCAAATGCTTTGATATGGATGATGCCCGCGCAATCCTTAAAAACGATTACGACCTTACCGGCACTGACGATATCCACCAGTTAAGGAACTCTGATATTGTAGTGATTACCGCAGGGCTCGCCAGAAAGCCCGGCATGACCAGAGAAGACCTCTTAAGCAAAAATACCCAGATCCTTAAAGGTATTTGTCAAAACCTCAAAAACCTTTGCCCGGAAGCAATAATAATCATTGTAACCAATCCGCTGGATTTGATGACCTACGCTGCAATCAAGCTTACCGGATTTGACCCTAAGCGCGTATTAGGCATGGGAATCACTCTTGATGCATCCAGGTTTGCTAATTTAATCAGTAAAGAATTGGGCGTGCCTGTCACTGATATAGAAGCTGTAGTCATTGGCACTCACGGCGAAGGCATGATGCCTTTAGCCAGCCAAACCAAAGTCAAAGGTAAGCTGCTTACGGATCTAGTGCATCCTGACAAGGCTCTTGACCTGGTAAAAAGAACAGGCTTGCGCGGCGCTGAAATTGTAGGCCTTTTAGGCTCAGGCAGCGCTTATTACGCGCCTTCAGCAGCAATAGCTGGCCTGGTTGAGGCCATAGCTAGCGGAAAAACCGTTGTGCGGGGAGTTTCAGCTTATTTAAACGGCGAATACGGCATCAAAGACGTTTGCATCGGCACACTTTGCGAAATCGGAAAAAACGGGATTGAGAAAATCTTGGAAGTAAAATTAAACAGCGAAGAAAAAGCAGCTTTCCTAAAAAGCGCTGAAAGCCTGAAAACACAGAATAAAAATAACCCTTTATAAACTATGCAATACGATCTGGCGATAATCGGAGCCGGATGGGCAGGTTTTAATGCTACTCTTAGAGCCAAAAAACTTGGCCTGAAAACCGTATTGATAGAAAAGTCCGAACTCGGCGGCACCTGCCTTAACCGAGGCTGTATCCCCACAAAAACACTGATTCAATCCGCAAAAATATTTTCTTTAGTTAAGAAAAGCGCAAATTTCGGCGTTGAATCAAGCGTACCGCAGATCAATTTCTTAAAAGTTCAGGAAAGAAAACAAAGGATCATCACTGGCCTGCGCCAGGCAATGCAGTCAGGCTTAAAAGACATTGAGTATATAACCTCAGAAGCCCAATTTACATCTGACAAGTCAATCAAAACGTCCAAAGGCAATATTGATTTTAAATCCGCGATCATTGCCACCGGTTCTGTCCCTTTTGAATTACCCGGCTTTAAATTCAGCGATAAAGTAATTTCCAGCGATGCAATGTTAGAGCTGGATAGAATACCTTCATCGCTTTTGGTAATCGGAGGAGGGGTAATTGGCTGCGAATTCGCTTCGCTATTTTGCGCTCTGGGCTCAAAAGTCACCATTGCTGAAAAACTTCCCAATCTTTTGCCAACCGAAGATATTGAGATAGCAAAGAAGCTGGAAAATACTTTTAAGAAAAGGGGTATTAAGGCCATAACTTCTGCTGACGCCTCAAAGCTTGACCTGAATGCTTTTGAAAAAGTCCTGGCCAGCGTCGGGAGAAAGCCGAATCTGGAAGGTTTAGGACTTGAAATCGCCGGTATAAAAACCGAAAACAATAAAATAATTATTGATGATTTCTTAAAGACTTCGGCTGGAAATATCTATGCCGCAGGGGACTGCACAGGCAAAGTAATGCTGGCGCACTTTGCCGCATATCAGGGAGAGCTGGCAGTTGAGAATATTGCCGGTAAAGCACCGGTTAAATTCGATACTACAGTTGTTCCTAACTGCATATTCACTGACCCGCAGATAGCCAGTGTCGGCTTAAATGAAGACAAAGCCAAAGAATCAAATATTGCGATAGATATTAAAAAATTTGATTATATGGGTTCAGGCATGGCTAGGATCATAGATGAAACAGACGGTTTTATCAAACTAGTCATAGCCAAAGACAGCGAAAAACTTCTTGGCGCATCCATTATCGGCCCCGGAGCAACCGAGCTTATTTCCGGCCTGACAATTGCAGTCAAATCCGGCCTGGCCTTAAAAGATTTACGCAGCATTATTTTCGCCCATCCGACATTATCAGAAATAATTGCAGAAGCCATTAAATAAGAAATGAATTTCCAAATCTTTGACCTTGGTATAAGCGATTACAACACTTCCCTGAAATTCCAGAAAGAAACCTTCCTCAAAGTTCAATCAAAACTCATTCCCGCAGGCCTTATCATCAACAGGCACAATCCTGTTATCACTCTGGGCAGATTAGCAGACAGAAATAACATCCTGGCCAGCGACGAGCTTTTGCTTAAAAATAATATCCGCGTCATAAATTCAGAAAGAGGAGGCGACGCCACTTATCACGGCCCGGGGCAATTAACAGTATATCCTATATTTGACTTAAAAAACCTTGAGAAAGACGTGCATCTATTTATGCGGTTTCTGGAACAGGCTATGATTGATTTCTTAAGCAATATGGGCGTATCAGCGCGTAGAATTGAAGGAAAGTCCGGTGTCTGGATAAAAAACAAAAAAATCGCATCAGTGGGCATCTCTATCAGGCAATGGATAACTTTTCACGGCATAAGCCTGAACATTACACGAGAGGACCTGAAAAACTTCAAACTCATCCGCCCCTGCGGCATGGATGTAGAAATGACCTGCCTGGAATCAGAGCTAAACAGAGCTGTATCAATAGATGAGCTGAAAAATAGTTTTATAGAACAATTCAAACAAACTTTGGAATCATTTTATTGCGTTACAGCTGATAATTAGGAGGCCATATGATCAAAGTAGTGCTACCCGAACTTGCAGCAGGTATTACCAAAGCTACTGTTTCCTATTGGTACAGCAAAGAAGGCGAGAGTATCAGCGAAAAAGACGATCTGGTTGAATTAGTCACTGACAAAGCCACCTTTAATTTGCCCAGCCCTGCAACCGGCATGGTCTCGCAGATATTCTTTAAAGAAGGCGACACAGTGCAGGTAGGAGAGGTGTTGGGAGTCATTGAGGAGGCGTAATCAAAATTGTATCTTTATTTCAAAACACTGGGATAGACTAATCGTGCCGCTTATAAACTTATGCTATTATCTTTTAATACAAAATTATCCAAGCGATTTAAGAGCCAATCTCAAAGAATTCGAGTGTTAACAGAAAGCTGGGTCAATAATCAAGTTTTTTGCCCTGCCTGTGGTTGCGATATCAAGCACTACGAAAATAATAAGCCTGTAGCCGATTTTTATTGCTTAAATTGCAAAGAAGAATATGAGTTAAAAAGTAAAAGGGATTCGATCGGTAATAAAGTTGTTGATGGCGCCTATAGAACAATGATTGAACGGCTTCAGAGTAGCTGTAATCCCAATTTCTTTCTGTTGAGTTACAATTTAAGAAGCCTAAAAGTTTCTGATTTCTTCGTTATTCCTAAGCATTTTTTTGTACCAGACATTATTGAGAAAAGAAACCCATTATCTGCTTCTGCAAGACGAGCGGGATGGATTGGTTGTAATATTGATTTAAGAAGCATCCCTCAATCAGGAAAGATATTTTTTGTTAAGGATAGTCGTATTCAAACTAAAAATAACGTCTTAAAATCTTGGGTCAAAACCTTATTTCTAAAAAATGAGAAAGAGCCATTGGCAAAAGGCTGGATTCTAGATGTAATGAGTTGTATTGATAAACTAGGAAAATACAAATTCAGTCTTACTGAGATTTATTTTTTCGAGGGTTTTTTAAGGAAAAAATATCCACAAAATAAGCATATTAAGGATAAAATTAGACAACAATTACAATTTCTTAGGAATAAAGGGTATTTAAAATTTTTGGGACGAGGAAAATATGAGATTACTTAATAATATGTCGTTTAATTTAAGTCCATTTTGGGCAAAAATGTTATTAAGGTTTAATTTGTTTCGTAAAATACTTGTTGTTTGCAAGGGATACAGTAACGATTATGAAAACTTCACCGAGCTTGTTTGGAAGGATGATAAGTACCTCGATTTTTATGATAAGGAATCATATCCACAATTTCAGCTTTGGCTAATTATGGAAAATAGCTATATTTAAACGATAAAAGGATTTAAAAGGAAGAGATTATAGAAAACATCACTTGCCCTAAATACCACAACTTAACTAAATCAGAAAATAACTTGGATTTTATGGATTATGAGAAACATACAATTATTTGTTCTTGCGGGCATTAATTTACAGTTATTATAGAACATCCAATTCAATATTATATATTACCAGGAGGAAACAATGAATAAGATACGTCTTGCTAAGTTACATGGAGATATTAATATAGTATGCGATTATCTCGCGTATGACGAGAAGAAGCACTACGAAGAAAGCGGGCGACCAAAAGACCATATTTGGTCAAACATAAAGAGAATACGGAAATGGTTAAGAACCCAAACTTAATATACATGGGATTCCGGGGATACAATATTTAATTAGAAACAAAAAGCAATCGCATTTTTTTACTCCCCCTCCGAAACCCGCAAAAGAGAAAGCAACAACCAGTAAAACGTGATATAATTAAGGCAAAATGGAGGGGTATATGGATAACTCAATATTTCTTGCCAAGCTTATCGGGCCGTATATTATTGTGATCGGGGTCGGGCTTATATTTAACCGGAAGTTATTCCGCCAAATTCTGGAAGATTTTCCGAAAAACCATGCTTTGGTTTACCTGTCCGGGCTGATCACTTTTGTTACAGGCCTGGCAATTGTGTTAACTCATAACATATGGGCCAGGGATTGGCGCACAATAATAACAGTCTTTGGCTGGATGGCTCTTGTTAAAGGCATCTGGCTAATTATCCGCCCCGGAGCAGTAGAGAAAATGACAAGAATATACCTGAAGCATATACAATTAGTATTGATTCCCTGGGCCATAATGCTTTTAATCGGATTATTTTTAACAATCAAAGGGTATCTTTAACAGGGAGACAAAGTGTTCCAGCGCATAATTAAACATAAATATTTCTTCCACATTGCAGCAATTGTAGTTATCTTGACCACGACTATTTTGTTTATTATTTTCAGCGGAACGTCGAATTAAGGACTGGAGGATTGGTAGCTTAAACCATTGACACAGCTCGATTTTGTGATATATTAATAATACTTAAAATCAAGTAGGGACAGTCCCCTTAGATAACTTCGTATTAGCTTTGGCGGGGACAGTCCCAGTAATATCCTTGGCGGGGACAGTCCCTACAATTATACTAAGAAAGGATGTGATCAGCTTGCCGCAAGTAGAAGTCAGAAAAGACGAGTCATTTGAATCAGCTTTGCGCCGGTTTAAGAGGGCGATAGAGCAGGAAGGGATTTTAAAAGAAGTCCGCCAGCGCAAACACTACGAAAAACCCAGCGAACGCCGAAGAAAGAAAGCAAAAGGCAGAAAGTTCTAAATGTCTTTGGCACTTTCTACATCCTGGAATGCTTTCCGCTACGAAGACGGGAAAAGTTTACTTGAGGAATTAACAGCATTAGGCTTTAAAAATTTTGAGTTAAGTTTTAACCTCTCTGCCTCTATTGTGCAAGAGATAGGGGCAGAGGTTAAAGCGCGAAAAATACAAGTAACCAGCCTGCATAATTACTGCCCCTATCCGGAAACACTAACCAGAAAACAGGCACTCCCCGATTGTTATTCATTAGCTTCCATAGATCAGCCCCAGCGCCAGACTGCACTTAAATACACCAAACGAACCATTGATACTGCGCATGATTTGGGCGCTGAAGCAGTTGTCCTGCATTGCGGCAGGATAGAGATCCCTGACCGGACAATAAACCTGATCCGGATGTATGAACAGGGGCTGGCAGGAAGCGCAGAATTTGACAACGAAAAAAAAGATATGGCTGCGGAAAGAGCCGAATATCAGGCTCAGTTCTTTGAAAATATGCTTCGTTCTCTGGATGAAATCAATAAATATGCCGTTCAAAGAAATATTAAAATCGGGGTGGAAACCCGCTATTATTTTCGCGAAATCCCGACGCTGGATGAAACCGGCGTAATTTTAGATAAATTCAAGGGTTCAAATTTATATTATTGGCACGATACAGGCCACGCCCAGCTTATGGAAAACCTCGGATTTCATAAACACAGTGATTTCCTGGATAAATATGCTGACAGGATGCTCGGCATCCATTTACATGATATCTTAGGCTGTAGAGACCATAAAGCACCGGGAACAGGAGAATTAGATTTTAGTTTTATATCCCCTTATTTAAAAAAAGATACAATCAAAGTAATAGAGGCGCACGCGCCGTCTACAGCTGAAGATTTAGTTAACTCCGTAAAGCTCCTGGAGAAAACATTCCATGACAAAATCTGACACCAGAATGCCGGCTGTAGCAGGCCAGTTTTATCCTGCTGATGCGAATAAGCTAAGGGAACAGATCAGTTCTTTTACTAAGGGGCAGAAAGAGCAGGTTGACGCTATTGCCTGCGTTTTACCGCATGCCGGATATATGTATTCGGGTGCCGTTGCCGGCAAAACCGTTGCCAACGTAAAACTAAAAGATAGAATAATTCTGCTCGGGCCTAACCACACCGGTTACGGCGTGCCGTTTAGCATTATGACGCAAGGCATTTGGCAGACGCCTTTAGGAAAATTAAAAATAGATTCAGAATTCGCCGAAAGCCTTGTCAAACGCTCGGGAATATTAGAAAAAGATGCCGAAGCGCACCTTGGCGAACATTGCCTTGAGGTTGAACTGCCCTTTTTACAGTATTTTAAAGAAGTTTTTGAATTTGTACCTATAGTCATAGCTTCGCAGGCACTGATAAACCTGAAAAAACTGGGAGAAGAGATCGCCAGCCTCATTATTGAAACAGGCGCAAAAAGCGAAACGCTTATTATTGCCAGCTCTGACATGACCCATTATGAACAGCAAACAGACGCAGAAACCAAGGACAAAGCCGCTATAGAAGCAATACTTGAACTGGATGAAGAGAAACTTGCCAAAAGAGTCACAGGCATGAATATATCCATGTGCGGATATGCTCCGGTTGTGAGCGCAATCGTTGCCGCAAGGATCTTAGGGGCAAAAAAAGCAACATTAGTCAAATATCAAACCAGCGCCGATACAACCGGCGACACAGAAAGCGTAGTAGGTTACGCGGGGGTAATAATCCAATGACAGACATTATCAATGAAGAAAAATACAAAGAGCCGGATTTTAATTTTTTCGTAACTACTCTTGCCATACAAGCATCGGTATGTTTAGGCATTTTGCCGAACCCTGCCACCAATAAAAAAGAGGAAAATATCCAGCAGGCAAGGTTTATTATTGATACGCTGGCAATGCTAAAAGATAAGACTAAAAATAATCTCTCAGCAGAAGAAGGCAAGCTCATTGAAAACATCCTTGCAGAATTGCAGCTGCAATATGCCAACCAGGCCAATGCCAAAAAACAGGGAGAACAAAAATGATTGATAAAGAACTTTTAGATATCCTTGCGTGCCCGGTTTGCAAATCTGATGTGGAATTAAAAGACAACAAGATCATTTGCAAAAAATGCCATAAAAAATACCCGATTAAAAACGGCATCCCGGTGATGATCATTGACGAGGCTCAATAACATGAAAAAGATACTGGTAATACATGGCCCGAATTTAAATTTATTGGGGAAGAGAGAGCCGGGGATCTACGGCACAACCACGCTTAAACAAATCAACACCGGACTCTTGAAGCTGGCGAAAAAAAATAAAGTTTCGCTTAAAATAATCCAGTCAAATGTGGAAGGCGAGATTGTCAATGCTATCGGCAAAAACAAAACCCGCTTTGACGGTATCCTGATAAACCCAGCTGC
>JAKQWZ010000069.1 GCA_029561735.1 Candidatus Omnitrophota bacterium
AAACTAAAAGGCCTTACGCATCTTTCTCATTTTGTCAGCGAGATCAGCAATATGGTGCACAGAAACGATCAGCCATATGCCGGGGATTCTGCCTTCGCGCATAAGGGCGGAGTGCATATTAACGCGGTAATGAAAAATCCGGTTACTTATGAGCATATTGACCCGCAATCTGTCGGCAGTCACAGAAGGATGCTGGTTTCAGAATTAGGCGGGAAAACAGGCATTACCATAAGCGCAAAAGAATTAAATTTTGATTTGTGCAAGGATGACCCGAAAACCAAGAAAATCCTCAAGCTTATTCAGGACATGGAGCATCAGGGGTATCACTTTGAGGCAGCTGATGCCTCATTTGACCTGCTATTGAAGCGCTCGCTTAAAAAATATAAAAGCTTTTTTGAGCTGGAGGGATTCCGCGTAGTCATTGAGAAGATTTCAAATAAAAAAATAACCTCCGAAGCCATTATTAAGCTGAAAGTAAAAGGCGTAAAAGAACATACTGCTGCCGAAGGCGACGGCCCGATCAATGCTTTGGATAATGCCTTGCGTAAGGCATTAAAAGAATTTTATCCGGCATTAGCCAGGATGCATTTATCGGATTTTAAAGTCAGGGTGCTGGATGAAAAAGCCGGCACAGCTTCTAAAGTCAGAGTTTTGATCCAGTCGCAGGATGAATCTGATAATTGGACCACTATCGGCGTACATGAAAATATTATTGAAGCCAGCTGGCAAGCCCTTGTTGACAGTATTGACTACAAGCTCCTCAAAGACCGCCCCGGTAAATCCTGATATGGAACTTCCTGCGCGTTATAACCCGAAAGAAACTGAAGATAAATGGTATAAATTCTGGGAAGAGAAGGGGTATTTTCATGCCTGCTCTACAAGCGAGAAAAAGCCTTTTTGCATAGTTATCCCGCCGCCTAATGTGACCGGTATACTGCATATGGGCCATGCCTTGAATAACACCATACAGGACATCCTGGTCCGCTTGCACCGGATGAAAGGCAAGGAAGCGCTATGGATGCCCGGAACTGACCATGCCGGTATTGCTACTCAGAATGTTGTGGAAAAGTCTCTTGCAAAAGAAGGGTTGAAGCGCCAGGATTTGGGCAGGGATAAGTTTATTGAGCGGGCCTGGCTCTGGAAAGAGCAATACGGCTCAACCATAATCAGGCAATTGCGTAAACTCGGATCTTCCTGTGACTGGGAACGCCTGCGTTTTACCATGGATGAGGAGTATTCCAAGACAGTCACAGAGATCTTTATCCGGCTTTATGAAAAAAAGTTAATTTATCAAGGCAGCTATATTATCAACTGGTGCCCTAGATGCCAGACAGCGCTTTCCGATGAAGAGGCCCCGCATAATGAACTGCAGGGCAGCCTCTACTATATAAAATACCCGCTTAAACACAATCCTGATGAATTTGTTGTTGTTGCCACTACCCGCCCGGAGACGATGCTGGGAGATACCGCTGTTGCAGTTAACCCCAAAGATAAAAGATACAAGAAGCTGATCGGCAAACACCTTATATTGCCTTTAGCTAATAGGGAGATCAGGATAATTGCCGATGCCCTTGTTGACCCTAAATTCGGTACCGGTGCGGTTAAGGTGACTCCGGCGCATGACCCTAATGATTACATCATGGGGAAAAAACACGGGTTGGATTTTATCAGCGTTATGCATCCTGATGCCAGGATGAATAGTTTTGCCGGCGATTATAAGGATATGGACAGATTTGAGGCAAGAGAGGTGATTTTGGAGGATTTAAAAGAAAAAGGTTTGCTGGAAAAAATAGAAGCGCATCAGCTGTCCGCAGGGCATTGCTACAGGTGTCATACTATAATAGAGCCGTATTTTTCAAAACAGTGGTTTGTTAAAATGAAGCCTCTGGCCAAGCCGGCCATAGAGGCGGTAAAAAAAGGAAAGATTAAATTTCATCCGCAGCGCTGGACTAAGGTGTATCTGCACTGGATGGAAAACATACAGGATTGGTGTATCTCCCGGCAGATATGGTGGGGGCACAGGCTTCCGGTTTATTACTGCCGTAAGTGCGCAGAAAACGGTAAATCTAAATCTCCTAATTTGAAATTCCATAATGAAGGCGTGATTGTTTCTAAAATAAAACCTCAGAAGTGCCCGCAATGCGGCTCAATTGATATTTATCAGGATGAAGACGTGCTGGATACATGGTTTTCTTCATGGCTTTGGCCGTTTGCTACATTCGGCTCTAACGAGGAGGACCTGAAATATTTTTATCCTACTTCAGTCCTCGTGACTGCCCCGGAGATAATATTCTTCTGGGTGGCCCGGATGATCATGGCCGGTTTTGAATTCATGGGTAAACAGCCATTTAAGGATGTTTACATCCATGGCACTGTCCGCGATATTGAAGGAAGAAAGATGTCCAAATCTTTAGGTAATATAATCGACCCGTTGGAGATAATCGATAACTACGGCACGGATGCTTTACGCTTTAGCATTATATCTATTACCTCTCAGGGGCAGGATGTATTCTTATCGGAACAGCGGTTTGAGCAGGGCAGGAATTTTGCCAACAAGATATGGAATGCTTCCCGGTTTATCCTGATGAATCTGGACCCGGTCCAGGTAACTGTTGACCTGTGCGAATTTTATAAGAAAGAAGAATTGGATATAGTTAATCACTGGATATTGAGCCGGTTTTATTCGACCCTGGTAGGTGTTGATAAAGCTATTGAGTCGTTTAAATTTAACGAAGCCGCTAACCTTTTGTACAGCTTTTTCTGGCATGAATTCTGCGACTGGTATTTAGAGATTATCAAGCCGGACATAAACTTGAGGAAGAACCAGATAGTTATGTTTAAGGTCCTGGAGAAATTTTTAAGGGTATTGCATCCTTTTATGCCTTTTGTGACCGAAGAGATCTGGCAGAAACTTCCTCATGGCGGGGAATCAATTATGGTCAGGCCCTGGCCGCATGTACAGGAGCAGATAATAGATAAGAGGCTCGAGAAAGATATGGTTGTGCTTTTTGATATTATCACCTCAATCAGAAACCTCCGGTCCGAGATTGAGATAAAAGGCGAACAAAAAGTACCGCTTAGCATATATCCGCACTCCAAGGTTGCGGCGAACCTGATTGCGGCCAATAAAGAGGCTATCTTAAATCTGGCTAAACTTGAACGCCTGGATGTGCTGGCGCATAACGCTAAGCCAAAAGGCACTATCAGCAGTATCTGCGAAAGTGCGGATATTTATCTTAGTTTTTCCGGGTTGATCGACATTGCCAAAGAGCTCCAAAAATCAATGCAAAAACTGGATAACCTGAAGAAAGTGATTACCGGCAAAGAATCGCGTTTAAAAAATGCTGAATTCGTTAAGAAGGCCCCGAAAGATGTTGTTGAAAAAGAAAAAGAATCCCTGCTTGAGGCGCACAATACCATCAAGCGCCTGGAAAGGACTATCAGTGAATTATCTTAACAGCTTTGAGCTTAAGAATCTGGTTAAAGATGCGCTTAAAGAGGATGCGGCTGCGCGTGACATCACAACCGGGATGTTTGTGCCCGGGAACCTGGAAGCCAGGGCGCAACTTACAGCCCGAGAAAAAATGGTGGTGTGCGGGATAAATATAGCCGCAAAAGCTTTTAAGCTGCTTGATAAGAAGCTGAAGTTTAAACCTTTGATAAAAGATGGGCAGACGGCCGCAAAGGGTGCTGCGCTTGCCCTGATTAAGGGCAATGCCTGCGCAATACTGTCGGCAGAGAGGGTTGCACTTAATTTCTTGTCATTTTTGTCCGGGACAGCCACCCAGACAAGGCTTTTTGTTGATGCAATAAAGCCGTATAGGACAAAGATACTGGATACCAGAAAGACTATTCCCGGTTTACGGCTTTTGCAGAAATACGCAGTACGTTGCGGCGGCGGGTATAACCATAGGTTTGCCCTGGATGAAATGATACTGGTTAAGGATAACCATTTGGAGCTTATAGGCGGCTGTTCTAATGTAGGCAGGTTCAACAGCAGATTAAAGACTGAAATTGAGGTGAAAAGCCTGAAAGAGCTGGTGGAGGCGTTAAAACTTAAGCCGGATATTATTATGCTTGATAATATGAGTATAAAAGATATGAAGAAGGCAGTGCAGGCAAGGGACAATACGCAAGGCGCAAGGCACAAGGTATTGCTTGAGGCCTCGGGGAATATAAGCCTGGGCAATGCTAAGAAAGTAGCGGCTACAGGAGTAGACATGATTTCAATCGGCAGCCTTACCCATTCCGTAGGTTCGGCGGATATCAGCCTGGATATTAAAATATGAAAAAAACTTTTATAATGTTGCTTTTGGTATTATTATTTGCGCCATTTTTATACGCGCAGAATTTTCACGGAAAAGAAGCAATAGCTTTGGCTATTGAAAAACCGGCAAGAAAATTGAATATTAATGAGAACCTGAATTATTCGGTTGAATGGCTGGGGATACCGGTAGGCAAGATCAACCTGCATGTTGAAGGCGTGATTAAAATTGACGGAAGGGATTGCTATCTTATTGCGGCTAAAGCCTGGCCGAACAATTTTTTTAAAAAATTCTATGATTTTGAATACAATGTAAATACCCTGATAGACAGCCATACTTTCTTGACACGCAGGTTTGAGAAGACGCGGCGCATCGGCAAGGATTCTGTGCAGGAGATCATTGATTTTAACAGGCAAAATAACTCTGTTCATTATACGACGCAAAAGAGTGCCCCCAGCCTGACCCTTTCTTTTGAAAGGATAAAACTTCAGCAGGACATACCCAGTACATACGAGTTGGCTCCTAATTCGCAGGACTTATTTTCGGCGCTATATTATTTCAGAATAGCAGATATTAAACCTGATGATAAATTCAAGCTTAATATTTATTATTCTCTACGGAATTGGCAGGTGGTTGCTGATATCGGTCGGCCTTTTATCAAGGCCCTGCGCAAGAAAGGCTCTTTAGCCGTATTCAATGTAAAATTAACCTCATTGTTAAATACATTTGTGCTGGGCAAGCAGGATATGGAGGTAGTTTTTTCCGCGGATTCCCGCCGTATCCCGGTTCTTTTTAAATTCGGCTCCGGCATCGGCACTTTCCGCGGCGTCCTCGAAGAATTCCCTAAATAATATGGAAACGTTTAAGTTAGTTTCAAGTTATAAACCCTGCGGAGACCAGCCCAAGGCGATCAAAGAGCTCACCGCTTCCCTGTTAAGCAAATCAAAAAATCAGACTTTACTGGGAGTAACCGGTTCAGGTAAAACTTTTACTCTGGCCAATGTAATTGCAAATATTAATAAGCCTACACTAGTTATATCGCATAATAAAACGCTGGCTGCGCAGCTTTATTCGGAATTCAAGGAATTTTTTCCTGATAACGCGGTAGAATACTTTGTCAGTTATTACGATTATTATCAGCCGGAGGCTTATATCGTGCCCACAGATACTTATATTGAAAAGGATTCTTCTATCAACGAGCGGCTGGACAGGTTAAGGCTGTCTTCAACTACCAGCCTGATGTCGCGCAGCGACGTTTTAATCGTAGCCAGTGTTTCCTGTATATATAACCTTGGTTCACCGCAAGACTACCGGGATATGCTGGTGCTTATTAATAAGGGCGATGAAATATCCCGGGATGATTTGGTCCGGAAGTTTATCTTGATACAATATGAAAGGAATGATTATGAGTTCAAGCGGGGGAAATTGCGCGTGCGCGGTGATACATTGGAGGTCTATCCACCATACCAGGAAAAGGGCCTGCGTATAGAGTTTTTCGGGGATAAAATAGAGAAAATAGAGGAGTTTAATCCTGTTTCGGCGCAGGCATCAGGCCAATTGGACCGTGTAGCAGTGTATCCGGCAAAACATTTTATTGTTTCAGGCGGAAAAGCAGACCAGGCGATAAGTTCGATCAGGTCTGAGCTTGCAGCGCAGTTAAATACCTTAAGAAAGAATAATAAGCTCCTTGAGGCGCAGCGGCTGGAAAGCAGGACTAATTATGATCTGGATTTGCTCAAAGAGATCGGCTATTGCCATGGCATAGAAAATTATTCCCGCCATCTTTCAGGGCGAGCGCCGGGTTCCCGGCCGTATTGCCTTATTGATTACTTTCCCGCAGATTTCCTTACTATCATTGATGAATCTCATGTCACGCTGCCGCAGATCCGCGGCATGTATGAGGGGGACCGGGCAAGAAAAGAAATACTGGTTGAATACGGTTTCAGGCTGCCATCCTGCCTGGATAACCGGCCGTTAAAATTAGACGAGTTTAACAGCCTTGTACAACAGCAGGTATTTGTATCAGCTACTCCTTCTGACTACGAAATAGAAAAAAGCAGCAAGAAAGTTATTGAGCAGGTCATCCGGCCTACGGGATTAATTGACCCCCAGATAATTATTAAGCCTACAGAGGATCAGGTTGCTGACCTGATTAAACAGGTTGAGGTGCGCGCTGCCAGAAATGAACGCGTGCTGGTCACCACTCTTACTAAACGTATGGCCGAGGACCTGACCGCTTATTTGGAGGAGCACGGGTTGAAGGTGAAATACCTGCATTCCGAAGTTGAAACAATTGACCGGGCAAAGATATTAAGGGAACTGAGGATGAAGGAATTTGACTGTTTAGTCGGAATAAATTTATTAAGGGAAGGGCTGGATTTGCCGGAAGTCTCTTTGGTGGCTATACTGGATGCTGATAAGGAAGGTTTCCTGCGTTCTGCCACATCGTTGATTCAGGTATCCGGAAGGGCGGCCAGGAATATAAATGGTACGGTTATAATGTATGCGGATACAATTACCGGCTCGATGAAAAAAGCTATTTCCGAAAGCCAGCGCAGAAGAAAGTTGCAACTGGAATTCAATAAAAAGAACAATATCACCCCCCACTCCATAGAAAAATCAATTAAACAGGGGATTGAAGACTTGGAGCGGGTAGAGGAGTTTGTAGAAGGCCTGACCGGTTTAAAGAAGGAAGAATATGAATTGAATACCTATATATCTGAGTTAGAATATGAAATGGAGCTGGCAGCGCGTAACCTCCAGTTTGAAAAAGCCGCTGTTTTAAGGGATAAGATTAAGGAGCTAAAGCCAAATGTTATTAGCGATTGACATAGGCAATACTAATGTAAATATAGGCGTTTTTAAAGGAAGGCGCCTGCTTAGGAAATACTCTCTTGCAACTGCTTCAAAAACCTACTTTTCTTCTTTAAAGAGCATAACCAAAGGCAGGCCCGCATTTGAGGCAGTTATTTGCAGTGTAGTCCCTAAAGCCACGCAAGCCCTGAAGGCCGACCTTAAAAGGCTGGGGGTCAGGGCCTATATAATAGGTAAGGATTTTAAAGTGCCGGTCAGGAATTTATACCGTAGGCCTGCTCAAGTCGGACAGGACCGGTTAGTCAATTCCTATGCTGCAATCAGGCTTTTTGGCGCACCGATAATAGCAATTGACTTTGGCACTGCTATAACTTTTGACGTAATATCAAAAAAAGAAGAATATTTAGGCGGCATGATCCTGCCGGGGTTAGGTATTTCTTTGAACGCGCTGGCAAGGCGAACCGCGTTATTGCCTGAAGTAAAACTTCGTTGCCCTAAAGAATTTATCGGCACAGATACGCAAAACAGCATATTAAGCGGAGTAATTTTCGGTTTTGCCGCTCTGACAGATGAGTTTGCGCGCAGATTAAAACAAAAGTTTGCAAACAACGTAAAGGTAATAGCAACCGGAGGAAATGCCGGGTTTATGGCAAAATACTGTTGTTGTTTTGACAAGGTGGACCCGGACCTTACTTTAAAGGGTCTGATGCTGCTGGAAAAAAAATATAAAAAAAATTCTTGACAAATATTTTTTTTCTCTTATAATTAGCAATCTACAAGTAACAGTGCTAATTATTTGGATAAGCCAGGAGTGGATATTAATCAACCAAACTAACAGGAGGGAAGCATGAAGATCCAACCACTAGGTGACAGGGTAATAATAAAGCCCCTGGAAGCAGAAGCAAAGACAAAGGGCGGAATTGTCCTGCCTGATACAGCCAAGGAAAAACCGCAGGAGGGCGAAGTAATAGCTGTGGGTAAAGGGAAAATGCTGGAAAACGGCACAATCAAAGCGCCTGAAGTTAAAACCGGTGATAAGGTATTATACGGAAAATATTCCGGCAATGAAATTACCACTAAAGAAGGCGATGAGCTGTTGATTATGAAGGAAGAAGATATTTTAGCGATAGTAAAATAAAAAAAGGAGCGGGTTCGATGGCTAAACAATTATTATTTAAGGATGAAGCGCGCCGCAAGATTTTAAGCGGTGTGGAGCAGCTGGCAGCAGCAGTAAAAGTTACGCTCGGCCCAAAGGGCCGCAATGTGGTAATTGACAAAAAATTCGGTTCCCCGACCATCACTAAGGACGGCGTTACCGTGGCAAAAGAAATTGACCTTGAAGATGCCTTTGAAAATATGGGCGCTCAGATGGTCAAAGAAGTTGCTGAGAAGACTTCGGATATCGCCGGAGACGGCACAACTACGGCAACGGTCTTAGCCGAAGCTATTTACCGCGAAGGCTTAAAGAACGTGACCGCAGGCGCAAATCCTATGGCTTTAAAGCGCGGCATTGAAAAGGCCGTGGAAAAAGTCGTTGAAGAGCTAAAGAAACTTTCCACAACTATTAAAGATAAAAAGGAAGTCGCGCAGGTAGCTACAATTGCCGCAAATTCCGATGTTGCCATAGGCGAGCTGATTGCCGAAGCAATGGAAAAAGTAGGCAAAGACGGAGTAATAACAGTTGAAGAAGCCAAGTCAACAGCGACTACCCTGGAGGTTGTTGAAGGTATGCAGTTTGACCAGGGGTATCTGTCGCCTTATTTTGTTACTGATGCCGAGAAAATGGAAGCTGTTCTGGAAGAGCCGTATATTCTCATTTATGAGAAGAAGATCTCTTCAATCAAGGATATCCTTCCTTTATTAGAAAAGATCGCCCGTACCGGCAAGCCGTTATTGATTATTGCCGAAGAAGTTGAAGGCGAGGCATTGGCAACGCTGGTTGTTAACAAGATCAGAGGCACATTTACCTGTGTAGCGGTAAAGGCCCCGGGTTACGGAGACAGGCGTAAAGCTATGCTTGAGGATATTTCTATCCTTACTGCAGGAAAAGCAATTACCGAAGACCTCGGTATAAAGCTGGAGAACGTGAACCTGGAAGACCTCGGCCGCGCAAAAAGAGTTAAGATTGATAAAGAAAATACTACTATTGTCGAAGGCTCGGGAAAGCAGGCGCAGCTTAATGCCCGGATAGCCCAGATAAAGAAGCAGATGGAAGATACTGATTCTGATTATGATAAAGAAAAGCTTCAGGAGCGCCTGGCAAAGCTGGCCGGCGGAGTCGCGGTCATCAATGTGGGTGCCGCTACTGAAACTGAAATGAAAGAAAAGAAGGCCAGAGTAGAAGATGCACTTCATGCTACCCGTGCCGCAGTTGAGGAAGGAATAATCCCCGGCGGCGGAGTAGGTTTTGTGCGCGCTATTCCGGCAGTTGAGAAGATGAAGCTTGAAGGAGATGAAAAAATAGGTGCTGAGATTATCAGGCGCGTGCTTGAAGAGCCTATCAGGCAATTGACCAATAACGCTGGCTTAGAGGGTTCAGTAATTGTCCAGCGCATAAAGCAGGAAAAGACCAATGTCGGTTATGACGTCAGTCAGGATGCGTTTGTAGATATGATTGACGCAGGCGTAATTGATCCGACTAAGGTTTCCCGCTTGGCTTTGCAAAACGCTGCCAGTATCGCTTCGTTGTTATTGACTACCGAAGCGCTGATTGCAGATAAGCCGGAAAAAGAAGATAAAATGCCGCCAATGCCGCCAGGAGGAATGGGTGGAATGGGCGGAGGGATGTACTAAACAATTAGCAAATTACAAGTTACAAGTCACAAAAAGGCGCAGGTAAATAATCCTGCGCCTTTTTTGTTCAGAAAAAAGTAATTGACAAGCTGTCGGATTTGGTGTAAAATTCCTAATCCAAGTCAAAAGGGAGCAAATCATATCTAACTCATTGAAATATAACAACTTAAATATCTAAAAAGGGGTTAAAAAATGGGCGAGTGGATAGGAATTAATCGCAGGGCACGCAGGTGTTATGGTTTTGATGAAGTAGCATTAGTTCCGGGTGACAAGACGGTAAATCCTAAAGAAGTTGATACCGGCTTTGAGATTGCCGGAAAAAAGTTCAAAGTGCCTATTCTTGCTGCGGCAATGGACGGAGTTGTTGACGCTAAATTTGCCAGCGAGATGTCCAAGCTCGGCGGCATAGCAGTACTGAACCTCGACGGATTACAATGCCGTTTTGAGAATGCCGATGAAGTCCTGGAAAAAATATCTAAGGCCTCTCCTCAGGAAGCAACCGCTTTAATCCAAACAGTCTATACAACTCCTATAAAAGAAAAATTAATCGCTAAAAGAGTCAAGGAGATCAAGCGGAAAAAAGGAACTGCCGTAGTCAGCTGTATACCGACTTTTGCCGAAAAATTCAGCAAGATCGCAGTCGGGGCAGGCGCGGATATTTTTGTCATTCAATCCACGGTAACCACTACTAAACATGTATCTAAAGAATATAAGAGCCTGGACTTGGCTAAATTCTGTAAGAACACCAAGATACCGGTTATTTTAGGTAATTGCGTAACTTATGAAACAACTTTGGAGCTTATGTATACCGGAGCAGCCGGTCTTTTGATCGGCGTCGGCCCGGGTGCAGCCTGCACTACCAGAGGTGTTTTAGGAATAGGAGTGCCTCAGGTTACGGCTACGGTTGATGCCGCGGCAGCCAGGGACTATTATTTTAAGCGCACCGGCAGGTATGTTCCGATAATCACCGATGGCGGAATGAACCGCGGCGGAGATATCTGTAAGGCATTTGCCGCAGGAGCGGATGCGGTCATGATCGGCTCAAGCTTTGCCCGGGCAAAAGAAGCGCCCGGCAGAGGTTATCACTGGGGCATGGCAACTTCTCATGTCAATCTGCCTCGCGGCACCAGGATCTATGTCGGCACAACCGGCTCTTTAAAGGAGATATTATTCGGGCCGGCAAGAGTTGATGATGGTTCGCAAAACCTGATCGGGGCGCTGATGACCTCAATGGGGTCTTTAGGAGCTTCTAATATAAAACAAATGCATGATGTGGAAATAATCATCGCGCCTTCAATCCAGACCGAAGGCAAGATCTTCCAGGTCGGGCAAAGGGTGGGGATGGGAAAGTGAAATCAAAAACAAGAAGAGTAAGCCGCAATAAGAAAAAAGGCGAGGTAGCTAGGACAAAACAACAGGTAATTGTGATACTTGATTTTGGTTCACAATATACTCAGCTGATAGCGCGCAGAGTCAGGGAAAATAAAGTATTCTCGCGCATTCTACCCTTTAATACCCCGGCAAAGGAAATTGCCGCGCTTTCGCCAAAAGGATTGATCCTTTCCGGCGGCCCGGCATCGGTTACTGAAAAAAAGAGCCCGTATCCGGACAAGGGTATATTTAAGTTGGGTGTTCCGATTTTAGGGATCTGTTACGGAATGCAGGCAATTGCCGAAATGAACGGAGGCAGGGTTAAACATACCAAATCCCGCGAGTTCGGCAAGGTGGAATGTTTTATTGATGATAATAAGGATATGTTTGCGGGCCTGCCGGGAAATCTTTCCTGTTGGGCAAGCCATGGGGATTATGTAACAAAAATGCCTGCTGGATTCCATACCAGCGCCCATACTACGAATACTCCGATTGCCGCTATTGCCAACCGCAAGAAAAAAATTTACGGGATCCAGTTTCATCCTGAAGTTACGCACACAGACAAAGGCACGCAAATCATAGCAAATTTTATGTTCAAAGTCTGCGGGTGCCTGAGCCGTTGGACCATGCATTCTTTTATTAAAGAAAGCATTGAAAATATCAAGAAGACAGTCGGCAAAGATAAGGTAGTATTGGGTTTAAGCGGAGGAGTTGATTCTTCGGTTGCTGCTATTTTACTGCACAAATCAATAGGCAGGAATTCCCGGTGTATTTTTATTGATAACGGTGTTATGCGTGCAGGAGAGCCGGAAGAAGTAAAGAAAGTGTTCCGCAACATCTACCATCTGAACCTGGATTATGTGGATAGAAGTAAACGGTTTTTAGACCGTTTAAAAGGCGTAACTGACCCGGAAGAGAAAAGAAAGGTAATCGGCGACGAATTTGTAAAAGTCTTTGAAGAGGAAGCCGATAAAGTTAAGGGAGTAAAATTCCTTGCCCAAGGCACTCTTTATCCCGATGTCATTGAGTCGGTTTCCCCGACAGGCGCGCCATCCAGTAGGATCAAGAGCCATCATAATGTCGGCGGGCTGCCTGCGCACATGAAATTAAAATTAGTTGAGCCTTTGCGCGATTTATTTAAGGATGAGGTCAGGCTTATAGGCAAGGAATTGGGGCTGCCGGAGAATATTATCCTGCGTCAGCCGTTTCCCGGTCCGGGCCTTGCCATCAGGATCATCGGTGAGGTAACCAAGGAAAGGCTTAACCTCCTCCGGGAAGTAGATAAAAGAGTGCTTGAAGAGATTACCGCAGCCGGGCTTTACGAACAGGTCTGGCAATCGTTTGCAGTATTACTGCCGATTAAAAGCGTGGGAGTAATGGGTGATGAGCGAACATATGAAAATGTTGTGGCCATACGCTGTGTTACCAGTTTAGACGGCATGACCGCTGACTGGGTCAAATTGCCCTACGAGCTTTTAGGTAGGATATCAAACCGGATAATCAATGAAGTCCGCGGAGTTAACCGGGTAGTTTACGATATCAGCTCTAAGCCGCCAGCTACGATAGAGTGGGAATAAAGAAATAATCTCATGCCTCGTTCGGAATTTATACATCTGCATCTGCATACGCAGTACAGTCTCCTTGACGGCGCCTGCCGTATACCTGAATTACTCAATCTGGCTAAACAGTACAAAATGGACTCCCTGGCAATTACCGACCACGGTAATATGTTCGGAGCAATTGAATTCTACCGTGAAGCCCAGAAAGCCGGTATCAAGCCGATTATCGGCTGCGAAACTTATATTGCCCCTAAAAACCGGCTGGATAAAACTTCAGTAGGAATAGAGGATGCTTCATATCATCTGCTGCTTTTGGCTAAAGATGAGACAGGCTATCAGAACCTTATGAAGCTTGTGTCTATCGCTTACCTGGAGGGGTTTTATTACCGGCCCAGAATAGACAAGGAAGTCCTTGCTAAATACCAGAAAGGCCTTATAGGTTTATCTGCCTGCCTAAAGGGAGAGGTCCCTCAGCTGATCCAGGAAAAACGTTTTAATGACGCCCTGAAAGCCGCGGATGATTACCGCCAGATATTGGGAAAAGACAATTTTTTCTTAGAGCTGCAGGAAAACACTCTGGCTGAACAGGATGTAGCCAATAAAGGGCTGTTAAAGATTTCCAAAGAATTAAATATTCCTATTGTAGCCACAAACGACGTGCATTATCTGCAAAAGGAACATGCTGCTAGCCACGAAGCCCTTTTGTGCATCCAGACCCAGACTACCCTTGATGACCCTGACCGTATGAGGTTTCAGGCAGAAGAATTTTATTTTAAATCGCCGCAGGAAATGAAGGCGCGTTTTAAAGAACTGCCCGAAGCCATAAATAACGCGGTGGAAATAGCTTCGCGGTGCAACCTGGAACTTGAATTCAATAAAATACACCTGCCTAAGTTTGACGCACCTGAAGGAAAGACAAAAGAACAATTCTTAAGAGAGCTTTGCGATAAAGGCATGCAGGAAAGGTTTCCGCAGGCAACGCCGGAAATAAAAAACCGCCTTGAGCACGAGCTTAAAACTATCAAAGAAATGGGTTTTACCGGATATTTCCTGATAGTTTCGGATTTTATCCATTATGCCAAAAAGAATGGCATACCTGTAGGCCCGGGCAGGGGCAGCGCAGCCGGAAGTATCGTAAGTTATCTTATAGGTATAACAGATATCAACCCCTTAAACTATGGACTGCTTTTTGAAAGATTTTTAAACCCGGAACGTTTGGGTATGCCGGATATAGATATAGATTTCTGCTATGAAAGAAGGCAGGAGGTCATTGATTATGTAACCAAAAAATACGGCAGAGAAAACGTTGCCCAGATTATTACCTTTGGGACTATGCAGGCCAGGGCAGTACTTCGCGATGTCGGCCGGGTAATGGGCATTAGTTACGCTGATGTTGACAGGATTGCCAAAATGATTCCTCCTGACCCCAACATTTCGCTTAAAGAGGCAATGGAGGGAGAAGCTGAACTAAAAAATCTTTACAAGACCGACCCCCAGATAAAAAAGCTGGTGGATATTGCCCTTCAACTGGAAGGGCTTAACCGCCATGCTTCAATACATGCCGCAGGAGTAGTTATCGGCGATAAACCGCTGGATAATTATTCCCCGCTTTTTAAAAGCTCCGACGACCAGATAACCACCGGCTATAGCATGGGTACTCTGGAAAAGATCGGCCTGCTAAAAGTGGATTTTCTCGGCCTGCGCACACTTACCGTTATTGACCAGGCGATAAAAATAATTAAAGAGATACACAATGAAGAAATAGATATTGCCGGGCTTAACCTTGATGATCCTAAAACTTATAAGCTTTTAAAAGATGCCCGGACTATAGGGGTTTTTCAGGTGGAGAGTTCCGGCATGCGCGATTTATTGCGTAAATTAGAGCCGGAGCGTTTTGAAGATCTGATCGCATTACTGGCCCTTTACAGGCCCGGGCCGATTGGTTCAGGCATGCTTGATGATTTTATCCAGCGTAAGCATAAACGCGTGCCGATAAGGTACGACCACAAGAAACTGGAAATAATCTTAAAAGAAACTTACGGGATAATGGTTTATCAGGAGCAGATTATGCAGGTTGCTTCCGGGCTTGCCGGTTTTAGCCTGGCTCAAGCGGATTTGCTGCGCCGGGCAATGAGCAAGAAAACTCCTGAGGTTATGGAGCAACAGAGGAATAATTTCGTCAAAGGCTGCATCAAGAACGGGATTAAAGAATCTATTGCCAATAAAATATTTGATTTGATAGAATATTTTTCCGGATACGGTTTTAATAAGTCGCATAGTGCCGCCTATGCGTTGATTTCTTACCGCACAGCTTACTTGAAGGCTAATTATCCGGTTGAATTTATGTGCGCGCTGCTTACTTCGGAAAGGAATAATACTGATAAAATAGTTGAATATGTCAATGAAGCCCAGAAGATGGGACTGCAGGTGCTGCCTCCGGACATAAATGAAAGCGGCGCGTTGTTTAAGGTAATTGACCAGAAGACAATCAGGTTTGGACTTTTAGCGATCAAGAATGTCGGCGAGGGCGCGGTAGATTCTATCGTCAAATCCAGAATCGAAAACGGCAAGTTCCTGTCTTTGGAAGACCTTTGCCGTAGGATAGACCTGCGCCTGGCTAACCGTAAGGTCCTGGAAAGCCTGATAAAATGCGGCGCTTTGGATGAATTTAATATGCCCAGGGCGCAGATGGTCTCCGGGCTGGATATGCTTCTTGAATCAGCGTCGAGATCGCAAAGAGATACAGCTAAGGGCCAGCTTTCTTTTTTTGATGAGGGTTTGGTGCAGAACGGATTTAAATCCGCAGCTATAAGTATCCCGCATGTAAAGGAATGGCCTGAGCCTCAACTTCTGGCTTTTGAAAAAGATATGCTCGGATTTTATGTTACCGGACATCCTTTGGCGCGTTATGCAAAATGCCTTAAACGTTTTGCCTCTACCTCAATAGCTAAATTACCCCAGCATAAGGACGGAGAAGAGGTAAAGATCGTCGGCCTGATTGCCAAAATCAAGCAAACAACTACCCGCGCCAAACAGGAGAAAATGGCCATACTTAAACTGGAAGACCTGGAAGGGGCGGTTGAGGTGCTGGTTTTTCCGCAGACTTACCAGAAAGTCAGCCGCAACATTCTGGCCAATTCCGTGGTTTTAACCACCGGCAGGCTGAACCTGCGCGAAGAAACCCCAAAGATTGTAGCTAATGATATAATGTCTGTTGAGAGTATTTATAAAATGATCTCCGGATTGAACATAAACCTGTCCGGGGTTCAGGAAAACCTTTTTGAGAGCTTAAAGGGCTTGCTTGCCCAGGCCCACGGAGAAGTGCCGATCTATTTGCATCTTGATACTGCTGCCAAATCGCGCGTCCAGGTTGTAGTGGACCAGGGGCTTTTTGTGCGGCCGAGTGAAAAACTTATTTCTGATATAGAGTCATTGCTGGGAGAAGAAAGATTATCTTTGGTTATATAGTTAAGGAGGGACTGATATGAAAAAAGAGATTTTAATCGGGATAATCGCAGTACTGGTTTTTATCTTGGTTTTACAGGCGGCTTATATCGTGAGCCTAAAAAGAGCCGATAATTTTAAGCAGGTTATGATAGGCAGGCGCAGCATGAAGCCATTGCAGCAGCCTGCAAGCCGGATGCAACGGCCTGAACTTGCCCTTGAAAAACCGGGTGTAATTACAGGCGGGATGGCGGATCCTTTTGAACAGGTGCAGGATATGCAGCGCAGGATGCAAAGGGCTATGCTGGACAGTAATAACCGTTTTAACCGTCCGGGATTACAGCCGGCTGGTTTAAGCCTTAATTTAAGCGAATCTGATACCGCTTACCTGATCAATGCGGACATGCCGGGTATGAAGAAAGAAGATATTGTTATAGAGGTAAAAGGAGATTTTATAGTAATTTCCGGCGAAAGAAAATCCGAACAGAAAGTGGAGAATGATAATTATTATTTGCAGGAAATAAGCGCAGGTAAATTTTCACGCGCACTAGCCCTGCCCCAGAATATCAAAAAGAATGAAATTACCTCCGAATATAATAACGGAGTGCTTAGCATAAAGATTCCAAAACAGGCGCCGGTAAAGCAGGCCGAAGCGCCTAATATTAAAGTACCGGTTAAGTGAGGGCACAACTTAGCGAGCGCAAAGCGCGAAGCTAAGTTGTAAGTCCGAACTTACTCCGAAAGTCAAAATAATAATTTATTTAATTTTTACTTTCGGAGCTAGCTGGTCTCGCGTAATGCGGGGCTAATTTATGGGGAGGTGCGTATGTCAGGTTTAATCGGATTGGTAGTGCTTGTTCTTGACATTATTGCCATTGTGGACGTGGTAAAAAGCTCAATGGATACCGGCAAGAAGGTCCTCTGGATACTGCTTGTGCTTATATTACCGGTTATAGGCATGATTTTGTATTTTATGCTGGGAAAAAAGAAATAAGCTGTTTCTTAGCCAAAAGGCCGGATAGAGATGATTTTCTATCCGGCCTTTATTATGTGTTCAATTTTGCCTTGACATCTTAACCTTTTGCTGGTACTATGGTTACGTAGTCACTATGGCTCTGTGATTCAATGACTAAAAAAGGGGGGAGCATGACTAAGAAGGATATAATATTAAAGGTTTCCGACGAAACCAATATAAAACAGATAGATGTAAAAAGAATAGTGCAGAAAACCTTTGATTATGTTGTTGAAGCCCTTGCCAGAGGCGAAAAAATAGAATTGCGTAACTTCGGAGTTTTTAAAGTTAAGCAAAGAAAAAGCCGCACCGGTAGGAATCCCCGCACCGGCCAAGTAGTACCTGTCCCGCCGAGAAAAGTAGTTGTCTTTAAACCCGGCTTGGAAATGAAGCAAAAGATAAAATAACCATCCCAAAAAATGTTTAAAAGAATCACCGGAACAAAAGATATCCTGCCCGGCGAGGTATCCGCATGGCAAAGGATTGAAGAAATAGCCCGTAATACCTTCCCGCTTTATAACTATAAAGAGATCCGCCTGCCTTTGATTGAGGAAGCCGCTCTTTTTAACCGCTCGCTCGGCGAAGAAGCCGAAGTCGTAAAAAAACAGATGTTCCTTATCCAGCGCGATCACGATACTCTTGCACTGCGCCCTGAGGCAACGGCTTCAGTTGTCAGGTCTTATATAGAAAACAGCTTAGATAAAGTCCAGGGTTTTGCCAAATTTTATTATATCGGAGCGATGTTCAGGGCTGAGCGGCCGCAAAGGGGGAGATTGCGCCAGTTCCATCATATAGGCTGCGAAGCAATAGGCTCTGCCCAGCCGCAGTTGGACGCGGAAATTATATCTCTGGCGGATAAACTGCTTAAGAATTTTTCGGTTTCCGGCCACAGGATAAGGATAAACAGTTTAGGATGCCCTGACGATAAAAAGAAACTGACTCAGATACTTAAGAAAAGCTTAGGAGATAACACCAGCAAACTTTGCCAGGACTGTCAGGAGCGGTTTCAGGGCAATATCCTGCGCATACTTGATTGTAAGAATGAATCCTGCAAAGAGATAGTCGCTAAGCTGGATATAGGTCAGAAACACCTTTGTGGCGCCTGCATCGGGCATTTTAGACAGGTGACTACTGTTCTGGATATGCTCGGAGTGGAATATATTGTTGATGACCATTTGGTGCGCGGGCTGGATTATTATACGCGTACGGTATTTGAAATAAGCCACCCGGGCCTGGGAGCGCAGGATGCTATCGGCGCAGGCGGCAGATATGATAATCTGGTTAAGCAGCTGGGAGGTTCTGACCAGCCGGCAGTAGGGTTTGCCTTCGGAGTAGAGAGGGTGTTATTGGTTTCGGCTGACAAAGTACAAGGTGTAAGTGATAAGTTAGTTTATATAATCCCTTTAGGCGAGGAAGCCAGGCAGGAGAGCATGATTTTATTGAACGAACTGCGCCAGCAGGGAATTTGCGCTGACACGGATTATCTGGGCAAATCTTTAAAAGGCGCCATGCGCCAGGCTGATTCTATGGGAGTCAAATATGCAGTCATTATCGGTGATAATGAATTGAAGAATAAGACAGTAATGTTAAAAAATATGAAGTCTGGAGAGCAAAAAGAATTAGGCAGAACCGCCCTGGTTAAAGAGCTAAGCGGTAATTAATATAACTATGTTAAGAACCCATAATTGCGGCCAATTAAAATCATCTGATATCGGTAAAGAAGTTATTCTTTGCGGCTGGGTAGGAAGCCGGCGCGACCACGGCAAGCTTATTTTTATTGATGTGCGCGACAGGTATGGCCTGACTCAAGTTGTTTTTATACCCAAAGAATCAGCCGATGCCTATACCGCCGCGCAGGATTTAAGAAGTGAATTTGTAATTAAAGTCACCGGTAAAGTCAATCCCCGGCCAAAAGGGACAATCAATCCGAAACTGGTTACCGGGGAAGTGGAGATTTTAGCTACCAAGCTTGAAATTATCAACCCCAGCCTGACCCCGCCATTTGAGATAGCCGAAGATCTGGATATAACAGAAGAGATGCGTCTAAAATACCGTTATCTTGACCTGCGCAGGACAAGCGTATTTAATAATTTTTTAATGCGGCATAAGCTTTATCAGGCTGTCCGCTCATATCTGAATAAGAATGATTTTATTGAATGCGAAACACCGATCCTGACCAAGTCTACTCCTGAAGGCGCGCGGGATTATCTTGTGCCTTCCCGGGTGAATCCGGGATTGTTTTACGCCCTGCCTCAATCCCCGCAGCTTTTCAAACAAATCCTGATGGTTGCCGGAATAGACAGGTATTACCAGATTGCCAAATGTTTCCGTGATGAGGACCTGCGCGCTGACCGCCAGCCGGAATTTACCCAGTTGGATATTGAAATGTCTTTTGTGCAGGAAGAAGATATCTTTTCGCTGACCGAAGGGCTCTATCAGGCGATCTTTAAAGAATTAAAAGGCATTGATTTAAAAGTGCCGTTTCCGCGCATGAGTTATGCCCAGGCGCAAAAGGAATTTAACTGCGATAAGCCGGATCTGCGCCAGAAATTAAATACAGAATTTGCATTTGTCTGGGTTGTAGATTTTCCGCTTTTTAAATATAATGAAGAGGAGAAACGCTGGGAAAGCGAGCATCATCCTTTTACTGCCCCGCGACAGGAAGACCTGGAATTGATGGACAGCCAGCCGGAAAAAGTATTGTCGCGTTCGTATGATTTGGTGTTAAACGGCAATGAACTCGGTTCCGGGTCTATAAGGATACACGACCAGAAATTACAGGAGAAAATATTCAGCATAATCGGCATTACCCGGGAAGAAGCCAGGACGCGTTTTGGCTTTCTTCTGGAGGCTTTTGAATTCGGAGCACCGGTGCACGGCGGAGTGGCTTTTGGCATGGACAGGCTTTTGACTATCCTTGCCAATCAATCAAGTATACGGGAAGTCATTACTTTCCCTAAGACTCAAAAAGCTTTCTGCCCGCTGACTAATGCTCCTTCGCAAGTAGATGAAAAGCAGCTAAACGAATTGAGCATAGCGGTCAAACCAATCAAGAGGAGGGAGTGATGAAAAAGTTCAATCTTCTTTCATTGTTATTGCTGGGGTCGGTTTTAGTTTTATCGGGATGCGTGGTCAGGACTTATGAAATGACTAAAGACAGAGTAGATCAGGATGTGACTATCGGTAACCGCGGTTATCTTATGGGCAGCGCCCCTGCTTCAGACGGCGATCAGGCCCAAAAGCCGACTACGCGCACTACCCGTGTTGTTGAGATGGAACTGAGTTCACCTATAAAGTTCCAGAAGATGCCGCCAAAGAGCAAAGCCTCAGAGCAGGCCCCGGAGGCGGTTGAGGAGTATGTTGAAATAACCGGGAACAAGGGTTATATAACTGAAAGCATAACGCCGGAAGTTGAGCTGGGTTCATATGAGAAATATACCGTGCAAAAAGGCGATACCCTGCAAAAGATATCTAGTAAATATTACGGCACTACCAAAAATTGGTACAAGATCTATAAACTGAACAAGGATCTGGTCAAAGGTTTTGACAAAATATATCCCGGACAGGTGATCAATATACCGGTTGAGGGAATGAAAGCACCAAAGGATAACCTGAAGTAACCAGTGGAAAAAATAATTAAGTTAGACAGCCGCCGGCAGGCGCAGGCGCTTTTCGGCCCTCAAGACGAATTTTTAAGGATAATTGAAAAAGATTTTAAAGTCAAGGCTGCTTTGCGCGGAGACTATCTTAAAATTGAAGGCCTGGCTTCTAATATAAGAAAGGCCGGTGCAGCCATAGAATATCTGCTGGAATATATCAAAACCGGCCATTCAGATATCGGCAAAGCCGACCTTTACTGCATTATCTCTAATTTTAAAAAGGGGAATAAAAGTATTGCCGAAGAACCGCGGCTGAGCGCATCCCTGCAGCCATTATCTAAACATATCGGCCCGCGCACCGAGGGGCAGCGTGAATATTTTGAGGCGATCAGAAGGCATGATATTGTTTTTGGGATAGGCCCTGCAGGCACAGGCAAGACTTACCTGGCTATGGCATGCGCTGTAGAGGCATTGGAAAAGCAGCAGGTACGCAGGATAATACTTACGCGTCCGGCAGTGGAAGCCGCAGGCGAATCTTTGGGTTTTTTGCCCGGGGATATGTATGAGAAGATTTCGCCTTATCTGCGCCCGCTTTATGATGCGCTTTATGATATGATGGAAGCCGAGCGCATAGAGAAATATATTGAGACCGGAATTATTGAAGTTGCGCCATTGGCTTACATGAGAGGCAGGACCCTCAATGACGCTTTTATTGTGCTGGATGAAGCTCAAAATTGCACTGCCTGGCAGATGAAAATGTTTTTGACCCGGCTGGGTTTTGATTCCAAGGCAGTGATAACCGGGGATATAACCCAGAGCGACCTTCCTGACGGAAAGCCCATAGGCTTATTGCAGGCGCAGGAGGTCTTAAAAGAAATAGAGGGTATTAAATTCGCCTACCTTACCGGTTCTGATGTTGTAAGGCATTCATTAGTCCAGAGGATAATTGAAGCATATGATCAAACAAGCCGTTAAAATAATAATTGATAAATTAAAGCCGATCCTGTTAACAGTTTTTATATTCGGGTTAAGCGCATTTTTGCGGGTAAATTTCATTGTGCCGTCTATGCTTTTGTGCCTGTTATTGTATTTAAGGTTCAGGCAGAAATACCCCGTAGCTTCGGCGTTCAAACTTCTAAACATCACGTTACTTTATGTGATCATTTTTGTGTCCAGCTATTATGTAGCCAGGAACGGCTGGCCGGTATCTTATGTGCCGTTTTGCGTGATCCCTATGCTGGCCGCGATAATGTTCGGGAGCTTAGAACTTCCTTTTCTTTTAAGCGCTGCCTGTGGCCTGACAGTCGCTTCTATCTATGGAAATAACCTGAACCTTGGCCTGATGTTTCTGGTCAGCGGCAGCGTTTCAGCCATGCTTGTTGTGGGCGCGCGTAAACGCAGCGTAGTCATACGCGCCGGTATCCTGACCGGGTTGATCCAGGCCCTGCTTTTGTTGTTTGTGTACAATTTTAATTTTTATTACCCATTCCGCTACCTTCTTGCGTTTATTAACGGAGTTGCCTGCGGCATAATAGTCATCGGCGTTTTGCCTGTATTTGAATATCTTTTTAAAACTGTGACTAACATAAGCCTGCTTGAATTGGCGGATTTTAACCATCCTTTGCTGCAACGGCTGATCATGGAGGCGCCCGGAACTTATCACCACAGCCTTGTTGTCGGTAATCTGGCTGAAGCTGCCTGCCGGCCTATCGGGGCAAATGCCCTTTTAGCCAGGGTTGGGGCCTATTACCATGATATAGGCAAGCTAGATAAGTCGGAATACTTTATTGAAAATCAGGATATCCCTTTAAATAAACACGATGCTTTGTCTCCCTCTATGAGTAAGATGGTCATTATGAACCATGTTAAAGAAGGGGTTGAGCTGGCAAATAAGTACCACCTTAATCCGAAACTGATTGAGTTTATTGCCCAGCATCACGGAAATTCCCTGGTTTATTATTTTTACCGTAGGGCGCTTGAAAATCTTGAAGAAGAACAGGATGTGCTGGAAGAGGGGTTCCGTTATCCCGGGCCAAAGCCTACTTCAAAAGAGACCGCAGTGGTGCTTTTGGCTGATTCGGTTGAAGCCGCGACAAGGTCCTTAAAAGACCCCGGCCCATCAAAGATAGAAGAAGTGGTGCACAAAGTTATCAATAATAAATTCATAGACGGACAGCTTGATGAGTGTGACCTGACCTTGCGAGACCTGGAAAAGATCTCGGCAATATTTATAAGAATATTAAGCGGCATTTATCACAGCCGGATTACTTATCCGGAGTCCGATAATAGTGAAAATAATAATAAGAAATCTTCAAAAGAAAACCCCCGTCAGCCGCCTGACCAGGCGTAATATCGCAAGGGCCATTCAGGGCGTATTTGCGTCTGCGCAGCAGCGTGCGAAAAATTACGAAATAAACGTTTGTATCTTTGACGACAGCAAGATCAGGAAGCTGAATAAAAAGTTCCTTAATAAGGACCGCTCCACCGATGTTCTGGCGTTTGATCTTTCTTCGGGGGGCAAAAGCCTGGCAGATATAGCAATATCCGCCGAGACCGCGGTATTAAATTCCCGTTTATACCGCAGCAGTGCTGCTTATGAATTATGCCTTTATTCTGCCCATGCGGCATTACACCTGTTGGGTTATAATGATGCTACAAAAAACGGGTTTAAAAAAATGGAAAGCATTGCCCTTCGCCTGTTATCACGTCTTAAGATTAAGCCTTAAAAATTAAATGCCTATTCATAAAACCGAAGCTTTGATCCTGAACCGGCGTGATTTCCGCGAGACATCACTGATAGTTGATTTTTATTCCCGCGATTTCGGAAGGATTTCCGGGATATTAAAGGGCATCAGGGCTGACCTTAAGAAGTTTGCCAGCCCTATTGAGCCTTTTTCGCTTAACGAGATAGTATTTTACCGCAGCAAAAGCTCCGGGCTTCATCTGGTCAGCCAGTGCGACCTTAAGGATAATTTTACCCCTTTGCGGTCCAATATTTCCCGGTTTGTCATGGCCAGCGTAATAACCGAGATGGTATCGGCGCTTATGCAGCCTGAAGATAAAAATGAAGAAATATTCAACCTGTTGATAAGCGTGCTTTCCGGGATGGGCACAAATATAAATCCCGAAAAAATACTGTCCATTTTTAAGATAAAAATGCTTTCGCTTTCCGGGTTTAAGCCCCATCTTGATTCCTGCGTGTGCTGTCAGGATAAGATTGCGGGTAATTCTAAATTCAGTTTAAGCCTGGGAGGGCTCATCTGCCAGAAGTGCTGCCATAAAGATTTAAGCGCCCGCGCGATATTTAGAGGCACCATAGCCTCCATATTGTATATAGAAAAAAATGATTTTAAGAGTACGCTCAACCTTGGGCTTAACCCGCAGATAAAAAGAGAACTTGACCTGATATTAAATGCTTTTATAAAATTCCATCTGGAAAAAGACCTGAAATCTGAAAGAGTCGCAGAGCGGCTCGTGGGGGTATAATGAAGATAGCTATTGTCGGACCGGGTGCGCTGGGATTGTTGCTTGCAGGCCTGTTGTCTAAAACAAAAGAGGATATCTGGATACTGGATAAAGACAAAGAACGCGCCGGGCTCATCAGCCGTAATGGCATCAGGGTTGAAGGGGTCAGCGGCAGCTGGGAGGCCTCATTAAAGGCTACGCATGAAGCTCAAAAATTAGAAAAAGCTGACCTGGTAATTATCACTGTAAAAGCCTATGATACAAAATCAGCGGTTTCCCGGTGCAAATCGCTTGTCGGCCCGGACACTTATGTGCTTACCTTGCAGAACGGTGTCGGTAACGTGGAGATAATATCCGAAGAGTTCGGTGAAGAAAGAGTCTTAGGCGGCGTGACTAACATGGGCGCTACTCTCATTGGCCCGTCTAAGGTCAGGCATGCGGGAAAGGGCGAGACAGTGATCGGAAGGATGGACGGTAAACTCCCGGTTGAAATGAAGCGGATCAGGGATATTTTTACCAAAGCCGGGCTTGACCTGAAATTTTCCCGGGATATTAAATCTTTGCTCTGGTCTAAGCTGGTAATAAATGCCGGCATAAACGCCCTTACTGCTGTAACCAGGCTGCCTAACGGAAAGCTGATTGAGTTTGAAGGGGCGCGCAAGGTTTTAAGGGATGCTGTTACTGAAGCAGTCAGGGTGGCCAAAAGAAAACGGATCAAGCTTGCCTATGATGACCCTCTGGCAAAAGTAGAAGCTGTGTGCGAGGCAACTAGCACAAATATATCTTCTATGCTGCAGGATGTATTAAAGAAAAAACGCACGGAAATAGATTTTATTAACGCTGTTATAGTCAGGCAGGCACACGAAGTGCGCATACCGGTTCCGGTAAATACGCTGCTTACGGACCTGGTCAAAACTATTGAATCCAGTTATAACGCCCAAAAATAATGAAAAAAATTATTCTTATTTTTATTTTGTTGCTGGCTGTAATTATCGCGGTTGTTTATATGCTGGATAAATCAGGATACCCGGTATTAGGGTTTATGCATAAGGCCCCTGCCTGCATAGAGCCGTATAAGAGGGCTGTCAAAGTCCTGAAGGCCATGGAACTCTTGCGTTATAGAAAAGATGCTCAAGCCCGGGTAATGCTGGATGAAATACTGGTTTCGGAGCCGGATAATATTGATGCGCTCTGGGGTAAAGCCGAGATATTCAGGCGCAAATACGATTATGAGCAGGCCAAATTACTGCTGGATAAAGTTTTAAGCGCAAACCCTTCATATTATCCGGCTGTGATCAGCCTTGCATATATCAGATTCCGGGAAAATAAATTTGACCAGGCCCAGAAAATGATTGAAGGCGTATTAAAACAGGGTTGTGCTGATCAGGATACACAGGCGCTTTCATATGTCCTATTGGGCAATATCTGCAGTACCCGTTCAGCAAAAGGAAACTTGCTGGAAAAGATGCGTTTTACTCCATATATCAAGCCGTATCTGGATAAAGCTGTAGAGATTTCGCCTAATTTATCCGAAGTCCATCTGGGGTTGGGCAGTTTTTATCTTTTGGCGCCGGCTTTAATCGGAGGCAATCTGGATAAGGCTATTGAAGAGCTGGAAAAGGCCTATTCTTTGGCGCCTGATTTTGCCACAGTCAATGTGCGCCTTGCTCAGGCATATCAATTGAAAAAGAATATGGAAAAATACGAATTTCATTTGAAAAAGGCTGAAAAAATTGAGCCGGATAATGAGGCGCTGATTGAATTCAGGCAGAATAAATAACATGCTCAATACCGAAATAGCGCAGATTTTCAGGGATATCGCAAAGATACTTGAAATAAAACAGGAGAATGTATTCCGCGTGCGCGCCTATGAAAGGGCTGCACAGAATATTGAGGCGTTGGATGAGGATGTAAGCGGTCTGGTCAGGGAAAACAGGCTTTCAGAAATACCGGGAGTAGGCAAGGACCTGTCCGGGAAAATAACCGAATACTGCCTGACTAATAAGATTAAGTATTTTGAGCAGCTAAAGAAAGAGATCCCGCAAGGGGTATTAGAATTGCTCAGCGTTCCCTCAGTCGGGCCAAAGACCGTCCGGCTGCTCTTTGAAAAATTGAAGGTTAAAAGCGTTGCCGGGCTGGAAAAAGCCATATCCAAAGGCAGATTAAACAATGTCCCGGGCATTAAAGAAAAAACCATTGCCAATATCCTCAAGGGTATAGCTATATTTAAACGCGGTAAAGAAAGGATCACCCTGGCCCAGGCAACAAAGATAGCCGGGGATTTCAGCGAAAGTTTATCCGGGATGAAAGAAGTGGATAAGCTTTCTTCAGCCGGAAGCCTGCGCAGGCAAAAGGAAACCGTGGGCGATATTGACATACTGATAGTCTCGCAGAAGCCGGCTAAAGTAATGCATAAGTTCACGCGCCTGCCTTCTGTGGCCCAGGTTTTGGCCAGCGGCGCAACTAAGGCAAGCGTGCGCACAAGGCAGGATGTGCAGGTTGATTGCCGGGTGGTTGAAGCAAAGTCTTTTGGGGCAGCCTTGGTGTATTTTACCGGCTCCAAGGATTTCAACATACGATTGAGGCAGATAGCCATTAAAAAAGGCTTGAAGGTAAATGAATACGGGGTATTTAGAAAAAATAAATTTATCTGCGGCAGGACAGAAGAGGATGTTTTTAAGGTTTTGGGTTTACCTTATATTGAGCCGGAATTAAGGGAAAATAGGGGCGAGATTGAACTGGCTATGCAGGGCAGGCTGCCGGAGCTGGTGGGGTTAAAAGATATCAAAGGCGACCTGCATACGCATTCTGACTGGTCAGACGGAGTAAGCAGCATTGAAGAAATGGCGCAGGCAGCCAGAGAAAGAGGATATGAATATATTGCTCTTACGGACCATTCGCAGAGCCTGAAAATCGCCAACGGGCTTAGTGTGGAGGATTTAAAGAAAAAAAGGGCCCAGATAGACAGGGTAAACTCCAGGCTAAAAGGCGTTACCGTATTATTCGGAACCGAAGTTGATATTGATTCGCAGGGCAGAATTGATTATAAAGACGATATACTTAAAGGCTTTGATATAGTCGTGGCTGCAATACATACCGGATTTAAGCAGCCTTCTTCGCAGTTAACAAAAAGGCTGGTAAGCGCCTGCAGGAATAAATATGTACATGTGATTGCCCATCCTACCGGCAGGCTTTGGGGTGTACGTGACGCATACCCCGTGGATATGAATGAGATTTTTAAGGCAGCCAAAGATACGAATACACATATGGAAATAAATTCTTTTCCTAACCGCTTGGACCTGAATGATATTAATTGCCGCCGCGCCAGCGAATTGGGAGTAAAATTTGCAATCAGCACTGATTCCCACGAGTCAACACAATTGGGTGCGATCAGGTTCGGTTTGTCAGTTGCCCGCAGGGCCGGGTTAACTAAAAACAGCGTGATTAACACATACGGATTAAATAAATTATTAAAGGAGATTCGCAAATGAAGAAGATCATCGTCGGTATCTTGTGCTGTTGTGCGATGCTTTGCGGTTGCCAAAAGGGCCGGGTTCTTTACCGTGACAGGCAGATTGTAATGGGGGCGTTGGTCCAGATAACCTCTCCTGATGAGCGCGCAGCTAAAATAGCATTTGATGAAATGAAGAGGATTGAAGCGCTGTTTAGTAAAGATTCTGCAAGTTCCGAGTTAAACCGCCTTAATCAGGCGGGAAGATTAAAAGTGAGCCCGGATTTTCTCTATGTCACCAGAAAAGCCCGGGAATTCTGGATTTTAAGCAACGGGGAATTTGATATTACCGTAGGGCGCCTGATGCGGGCATGGGGCATTAACGATAAGAATTACCGCAGGCCAAGCAATGAAGAGCTTAAATCCGCGCTTATGCTCACCGGTATGGATAAGGTGGCCATTGACGATAAAAACAGCGAAGTCAGGTTTACCATGCCCGGGGTAGAGATTGATTTCGGGGCGCTGGCCAAAGGTTATGCTGTTGATTCAGCAATTAAAAAGCTTAAGTACGCCGGAGTAAAAAGTGTGCTTATAAATGCCGGAGGAGATATATACTGCATGGGAGCAAACCGTAACCTTATCTGGAGGGTGGCAGTCCAGGATCCCAGAGGCAGCGCAAAGAAAACGACTTTGCAGTTGTCTGATAAGGCAGTGGCCACAGTAAGCGACTATGAGCAGAGTTTTTCTCTGGACAACAAGGCCTACTGCAGTATTATCAATCCGAAAACCGGCATGCCGTCTGATTCCGGGTTATCCGGGGTTTCGGTGATAGCCAATGATTGCCTTAGCGCCGATGCATCGGCGGTTTCAATATTTTTATTAGGCAGGCAAAAGGGCATGGAATTTATCCGGAAAGTCCCCGGCGCATCAGCCGCGGTAATTGACGAGAGGGGAGCAAAGTAAAATATGAGTGAAAAAATTACAATAAAACAGGTTTTAGAGCTCAAGGGCAAACGTAAAATAACTATGCTTACGGCTTATGATTATCCTTTGGGTTCTTTAGTTGATCAAGCCGGGATTGATATGATATTGGTCGGTGATTCACTGGCTAATGTGGTTTTGGGCCTGGATTCAACGACTAAAGTCGGAATGAATGAGATGATAATATTTGCCAAAGCAGTTACGCGCGCGGTAAAACATGCCCTAGTAGTCGGCGATATGCCTTTTGAATCGTATCAGGTAAATCCGCAGGAGTCGGTCAAGAATGCCAAAAGGTTTATTGAAGAGGCCAAGTGCGATTGCGTTAAACTGGAATGGTTTGATAAATGCCCTGAAGTTACCGAGGCTATAATAAAATCCGGCATCCCGGTTATGGCACATATAGGTCTGACTCCGCAGACCGCAGATAAACTCGGCGGTTTTAAAGTACAGGGAAAAGATGCCGGCGCAGCGCAAAAACTTATTGATCAGGCTGTTGCTTTGGAGAAGTTGGGATGTTTTGCCGTGGTTTTAGAATGCGTCCCGGATAAGATCTCCGGGCTTATAACTAAAAAGCTGAATATCCCCACAATCGGCATAGGCGCAGGGGTAGATTGCGACGGGCAGGTTTTGGTTATTCATGATATGGTGGGGCTGTTCCAGCGCTATACCCCGAAGTTTGTAAAAAAGTATATTGACTTATCTGCGATGATACTGGAGGCGGTAAAGAATTACCGTGATGATGTCATAGACAGTAAATTTCCCGCAGCAGAACATACCTTTAGCATTAAGAAAGAAGAGCTGGAGAAGCTCGGAAAATGAGCCTGGTTGCCAGAAGAAGAATATTGACCGGCATTATGATTGTGCTGGGGATTTTGTTTGTGGTAAAATTCTCCGGCCCTAAGCTGCTGCAGCTTTATATACGCAGCGGTATGGGCGATTGTAAGGCCTTGCCCATAACCTGCATGGAGCCTTTAACCGAGCTGGATAACCCTTATTTTCCTAAGGAGAGGGTGGAGGATTTCACCCGTTTTAAATTCAAGAACATTGAGGTATCGCTTCCCAAGGGTTTCTCTGTGGTCAGGGGGCAGATAAAAAAGCATTTCTATAAGAAGAAAATAGTCCCGGAAGGCAGGCAGACCATATACCTGCTTTATCAGAAGCCTGATTTTTTTGTAGAGTTGTTCCCTTTTGTCAAGAAACAGGGGGTAACGGATGATTATGAATTTGTGCGCAGGACAATGGCTGCACGCACGCCGGATATAAATAATTTAACCGATACTTTCTTTGTGGTTATGAAAGGCGTGTTTACTCCTTTTCTGGGGGAACAGCAGAATCTGGTCATGCTTAAGCTCAGGATTAAGAATAAAAGGGCTTTTCTTAATTATGACCTTAGCCGGCAGGCAAATTATTACGATTGTACTGTAATTGACGATAACAGGGATTTTTTCAAGATCTATATAAAGGATACTGATAAAACCTTGAGCCTGGAGGATGTATTGGCTGTTATTTCAACGGTCAAGAAACCCCTGCATAATCCCGGGCCTGAAATAACTTGACTTTTAAGCTACATTGCGCTAAAAATATAGGACTATGAATCAGAATTTGATGGACAAAATCGTATCGCTTTGCAAGCGCCGGGGTTTTATTTTTCAGTCTTCCGAGATTTACGGAGGCCTGGCAAATACCTGGGATTACGGCCCGTTTGGCGTTGAGCTTAAAAACAACCTCAAAAAAGCCTGGTGGAAATCCGTAGTCTACCAGCGTAATGATATCTTCGGAATGGATGCGGCGATATTGATGCATCCTAAGGTCTGGGAGGCTTCCGGCCATGTTGAGAATTTCTTTGATTTAAAAAGCGATTGCAAGGGCTGTAAAAAACGTTTTAAGACAGCTGACCTTAAAGACGCCAAGAAATGCCCTGACTGCGGAAGCGAGCTTACTGATTCTCGCGCGTTTAACCTCATGTTTAAAACCCATCAGGGCCCGATAGAGGACCATTCAAATCAGATCTATTTGCGCCCGGAAACAGCCCAGGGGATGTTTGTAAATTTTTTAAATATCCTGGATTCAAAACATCCTAAGCTTCCCTTTGGCATGGCCCAGATAGGCAAATCTTTCCGTAATGAGATTACCCCCGGCAACATAACTTTTCGCACCCGCGAATTTGAGCAGATGGAAATAGAATATTTTGTTAAACCCGCCGAAGCGGACAAATATTACGAAAGCTGGGTTGAGGACAGGTTTAACTGGTATATTAATTTAGGTATAAATAAGGAAAATATCAGGAAACGTCCGCACGCCAAAGATGAGCTGGCTCATTATGCCAAGGCCTGCACTGATATTGAATACAGCTTTCCTTTTTCCGCCGCAGGCGGATCTGCCTCCGGCAGAGGCTGGAGCGAACTGGAAGGCATTGCCAACCGCACTGATTTTGACCTTAAGCAGCATGAGAAATTCAGCGGTAAGAGTTTTGAGTATTTTGACGACGCTGCAAAAGAGAAATTCCACCCTTATATAATTGAGCCTTCAGGCGGAGTGGACAGGAGTGTTTTGGCATTTCTGGTTGACTCTTATTATGAAGAAAAAGTTAAGGATGAAACGCGCGTAGTGCTTAAATTGCACAGGGATCTGGCGCCAACCAAGATTGCGGTCCTGCCCCTTTTAAAAAACCGGGCGCCTCTGGTGGAATTAGCCAGAAAAATTACCGCGGACCTAAAGAAGCATTTTGTTACTGTCTATGATGACACTGCGGCAATCGGTAAGCTTTACCGAAGGCAGGATGAAGTAGGTACACTTTTCTGCACAACAGTGGATGTCCAGTCGCTTGAGGATAATCAGGTAACTGTGCGTGACAGAGACACCATGAAGCAGGACAGGGTAAATATTGAAAAGTTGAGAGAGTATTTTACAGACAAACTTATTAACTAAAGTAGCGCAAGGGGGGAGGGCTTAAAAACAATGGGTAGTAAAAAATATGTTTATAGTTTTGGTGGCGGCAAGGCAGACGGTAACGAGACGATGAAGAATCTCTTGGGCGGTAAGGGTGCAAATCTGGCTGAAATGGCCGGCGGAAAAGATTTGAAATTGCCTGTTCCTCCGGGATTTACAGTCACTACTGAAGTCTGCGTGCATTATTATAAGAATAAACGGACTTATCCTAATGGCCTGAAAGCCGAGGTCGTAAAAGCTTTAGAAAAAGTTGAAAAGCTTATGGGAAAAAAGTTTGGTGATGCTAAAGATCCGCTTTTGGTTTCGGTGCGCTCAGGTGCGCGTAAATCCATGCCCGGAATGATGGAGACGGTTTTAAATGTGGGCTTGACCGAAAAGACCATCCCCGGTTTAATTAAAATTACCGGCGGGAATGACCGCTTTGTTTACGATGCATACCGCAGGCTGATCATGATGTATTCTGATGTGGTTATGGAAAAGGCAGCCGGTATAGAGCCTAAAGATGATCAGGGTATCCGTAAACAGCTTGAGAAAATTATGGCTGAGATGAAAAAGGCCAAAGGCGTAAAAAGCGATACTGATTTAAACGCCGCTGACCTTAAGAAATTATGCGCCCAATTTAAAGCCAAGGTCAAAGAAATCCTGGGAAAAGACTTTCCGGATGAGCCTATGGAACAGCTTTGGGGCGGGATTGGGGCTGTATTTGCTTCCTGGAACGGTAAGCGCGCCATCAGCTACAGAAGGATAGAAGGGATACCTGATGAGTGGGGCACGGCAGTAAATGTGCAGACCATGGTCTTCGGAAATATGGGCAATGATTCAGCTACCGGCGTTGCCTTTACCCGCAACCCCGGAAACGGTGAAAATCAGTTTTACGGCGAATACCTTATTAATGCGCAAGGCGAAGACGTTGTGGCAGGAATACGTACACCAGCACCGATAAATAAATATTCCCAGTCAGACCATAACAAAGACCTTCCGACTCTTGAGCAGACCATGCCCAGGATTTATAAGGAGCTTTTTGATATTCAGAGAAGATTGGAAAAGCATTACCATGACATGCAGGACATAGAGTTTACCATTGAAAAGGGCAGGCTCTTTATGCTTCAGTGCCGCGTGGGAAAACGAAACGGCCCTGCAGCTGTGCGCATGGCAATGGATATGATCAAGGAAAAGATAATTGATAAGAAGCAGGCGGTTATGCGCGTAACGCCGGCGCAGTTAGATGAGTTACTGCATCCGATCATTGACCCTAAAGTGGAGCTGACCCATAAGCCGATAACTAAAGGTTTACCTGCCGGACCGGGAGGCGCTTGCGGACAGATTGTGTTTAATGCCAACGACGCAGTAGAATGGGCAAAACAGGGAAAGAAAGTAATACTTGTGCGCGAAGAGACAAACCCGGAAGATGTTGAAGGTATGCGTGCGGCCCAGGCGATTTTGACTGCCCGGGGCGGTATGACCAGCCACGCAGCGCTTGTTGCCCGCGGTTGGGGTAAATGTTGTATAGTCGGCTGCGGCAATATGCATGTAGAAGGTAAGGAAATCCATATTGATGATAAAGTCCTGAAAGAAGGCGATTGGATTACGCTTAACGGCACAAAGGGAAATGTCTATGAAGGCAAGCTGCCTATGATGGACGCTACCGAGGAAAACCAGATACTGACGGATTTCTTAAAAATCTGCGCAGGCATTAAAAAACTGGGTATCCGTACCAATGCTGATACCCCTGAAGATGCTGCAAAGGCAAGGTCTTTCGGGGCAGAAGGCATAGGGCTGTTCAGGACAGAGCATATGTTTTACGGCAAGGGCTCTGACCAGCCGCTTTTCTTATTGCGCAAGATGATAGTCTCTAAGACTGAGGCAGAACGCAAAAAAGCGCTGGAAGAATTATTCCCCTATGTGAAGAAGGATATCAAAGGCACTATTGAGGCCATGGACGGATATCCTGTAGTCATACGCTTGCTTGATCCGCCGTTACACGAATTTGTCCCGCGCGAAAAAGCAAAGCTGGAAGCATTAGCCAGGGAATTGAATATCAGTATGGAAGAATTGGCTAACAGGGCTGATGCGCTTCATGAATCTAACCCGATGATGGGCCATCGCGGAGTGCGTTTAGGAGTCACCTATCCTGAAGTAAGCTCTATGCAGATCCGGGCAATCCTGGAATCTGCGGCAGAGCTTTTAAAGGAGGGCAAAAAGCCTTATCCGGAAATCATGGTCCCGGTTGTATGCGATGTAAAGGAGCTTAAGGACCAGCTCGTATTAGCCAAGCAGATATATGAAGAAGTATTAAAGAAATACAATTTAAAAAGCATTAAGCATATGTTCGGCACAATGATTGAGATACCCCGCGCCTGCATAGTGGCTGATAAATTGGCGCAAGTTGCGCAATTCTTCTCATTCGGGACCAATGACCTGACTCAAATGAGTTTTGGTTTCTCAAGAGATGATATGGGGGCTTTCCTGCCGGCATACCTTAATAAGGGGATATTGCCGGAAGACCCGTTCCAGTCTGTTGATCAGGAAGGCGTAGGCGAGTTGATAAAAATGGGTATCCAGCGCGGCCGTTCTACAAATAAGAAACTGGAAGTCGGTATTTGCGGAGAGCACGGCGGAGAGCCCAAATCAGTTGAGTTTTGCCATAAGGTCGGCATGGATTATGTCAGCTGTTCGCCTTTTAGGGTCCCGATCGCAAACCTTGCGGCAGCGCAGGCAGTACTTACTGATAAGAAAAAATAATGGAAGCATTAAAAACATACCTTAAAGAAGTCAGGACAATACCCCTGCTTACAGCAGCAGAGGAAATCAGCCTGTCTAAAAAAATACACAAGGGCGATGAACAGGCCAGGAAAGCCATGATACGCGCTAACCTGCGCCTGGTCATCAATCTGGCAAAAAGATATATGTACCTGGGGGTGCCATTCCTTGACCTTATTGAAGAAGGCAACCTCGGGTTAATGAAGGCAGTGGATAAATTTGACCCGAAAAAGGGCTTCAGGTTTTCTACATATGGCGCCTGGTGGATAAAGCAGTCCATTACCCGTTATATCGCAGACCAGGGCAAAATGATACGCGTTCCGGTTTATATGAATGAGCTTATCACAAAATGGAAAAAGACCCGCGAACGCCTGGCCCAGAAATTAAAAAGAAATCCTTCTGATGATCAGGTGGCGAAAAAATTAAAACTCCCCAGAGAGAAGATAGAACAGATAAAATTCTGGCTGACTACCCAGACATCTTCGCTTGATGCGCCTGTAGGCGAAGACGGCGAGACCCAGGTATCGGACCTGGTTGAAGACCAGGCCGCAATACAGCCGGATAACTCCATAGAGCATATGCTGGATAAAGAGCGGGTGGGGAACTTGATGGAGGTAATGAACTCGCGGGAAAAACAGGTTTTGGATATGCGTTTTGGCCTGCTTGACGGCAAGCCCCGCACTTTGGCCGAAGTAGCCAAAGAGCTGGATGTTTCCCGTGAAAGGGTGCGCCAGATAGAAGAAGAGGCTTTAAAAAAACTGCGTAAATTTGTCCAACTGCAGGATGACGTTTAAGAGGAGGGTGTATGGCCAAGCTTGACCTGAAAAAATACATCAGAGATATCCCGGATTTTCCCAAACCGGGAATTTTATTTAAGGATATCACTACTCTTTTGAGCGATCCGGAAGCATTTGGGTATTCAATTGAAGCTATTGCGGATAGTTTTAAGAACAATAAAATTGATGCAATAGTGGCAGTGGAGGCGCGCGGGTTTATTTTTGGCGGCGCTGTTGCAAATAAATTAAAAGCGGGTTTTATCCCTGTGCGTAAACGCGGAAAACTTCCCTGGAAGACAAAATCAGTGAGTTATGAATTGGAGTACGGCACTGATTCTTTGGAGATTCATCAGGATGCAATTAAGCCGGGAAGCCGGATTCTTATTGTTGACGACCTGCTGGCAACCGGAGGGACAGTCAAGGCGGTAACAGATCTGGTTAAAGAAATGCAGGGCGTAGTGGCCGGGGTTGCCTTTGTGATTGAGCTTGGCTTCTTAAAAGGCAGAGAAAAATTAAAAGATTATCCTGTTGTATCTTTGATACAATATTAAAATTACGCCCCTGTAGCTCATAAGGATAGAGCAACGGTTTCCTAAACCGTGTGCGGCAAGTTCGATTCTTGCCAGGGGCATTAAAATTTATGTATAACTTACACTGCCACTCATTATTAAGCGACGGGGTATTGCTGCCATCGGAAGTAGCGCAGCGTTATCTTGCCAAGGGTTTTAAATTAATCGCCATTACTGACCATTGCGATTACAGTAATATAAGCCAGGTGGTTAAATCTATTTTAGAATTCACCCGGCATTGGCCAAAAGAAAGCGGTATCAAGGTTTTGCCCGGGGTTGAGCTGACGCATATTCATCCGAAACAATTTAAGCCTTTGGTAAAATTTTGCCGCAGTAAAGGTATCAAGGTAATTGTCGGCCACGGAGAAAGCCCGGTTGAGCCTGTGGCCAAAGGCACTAACCGCGCTGCAATAGAAGCCGGCGTGGATATATTAGCGCATCCGGGCCGTATTAGCGATGCTGATGTGCTCTTGGCTAAGAAAAAAGGCATTTTTCTGGAGATTACAACCCGCCGCGGCCACTCAAATACCAATAAGCATGTAGCAGCTCAAGCCTTAAAACTGGGCGCCAAGCTGGTTA
>JAKQWZ010000011.1 GCA_029561735.1 Candidatus Omnitrophota bacterium
CTTCAAAACGGCTTGACTGATATCTTGCCGGAATTATCCCTATAGTATCCATAATTAACCTAACCTTTGAGCCAGTTCTTTTCTATTAGTCACAGCTGTGCCAATCTTGCTCACCACAATTCCTGCGGCAAAATTTGCCAGCCGCGCAGCTTCGGTTTTAGTGGCGCCGCTTGCAAGCGCCAGAGTAAAACAGGCAATCACCGTATCCCCGGCCCCTGAAACATCAAATACCTCCTGCGCTACCGTAGGGATATGCATCGGCCGGCTGCCTTTTTCAAATAAACTCATGCCGTTTTCGCCTAAAGTCACCAGGATCGACTCTAGTCCCAGGTATTTTAAGACCTGCGTTGCCGCCTCATCTATATCCTTGGCGGTTAAAAGCCGGTCATTATGCATCACAAATTTATTGGTTGTATCTTTAATCCTTAAGTTTCTGACTGCATTTTCCAGCTCTTTCCTATTCGGAGTTATGGATGTAGCGCCGCGATAATAAATAAAATTCTCTTCTTTGGGGTCAACCGTGACTATCTTATTATATTTTTTAGCCAGGTAGATGATTTCTTCCAAAATATGCGGATTAATCACGCCCTTGCCGTAATCTTCAATTATTACCGCGTCAAACTTGCTGATATTGCTCCTTATATAACGGCAGATCTTTTCGTTCAACTTTGCAGGCAGGGCATCGGTATGTTCCCAGTCAACCCTAACCACCTGTTGATGCCCGGCGATTATCCGGGTTTTAACCGTAGTATGCCTTTTTGGCTGGCTGAAAATTCCCTGAGCAGAAATATTTCTTTTTTTTAATTCGGATAAAAGTAAACCCGCATTCTCATCTTGCCCGACTATACCTATAATAACTGCTTTCGCGCCAAAGGCGCTGATATTATTGGCCACGTTAGCTGCTCCGCCCGGGACAAATGAACGCTTATTTGCCCAGACTACCGGTACCGGCGCTTCAGGAGAAATTCTGCCCACGTCGCCCCGGATATACTCATCTAATATCAGGTCGCCGATCACCAGTATGCGCATCTTATTAAATTTATTTAACACTGCTTTCAAATTCTTCATATTTTCTCAACAACCGCCTGCGCTAAAAGCGGCAGCATTATTTCATGGTGGCCGATAATATAATAACCCTTACCGCCTGATGCTGTGGGCCGGCAGACAACATTCTGGTTCGGGCGGTAATGATGAATCATGTCAAAATTTGCAGTAACAAAGTCTTTTACAGTAAAGCCCAGGTTTCTTGCCAGATTCAGGGCCTTTAAGAATACTTCCGGCAATATCACTGCCGAACCGCAATTCAGCACTACTCCGCCGTTATTCAAGCGGGTTATCTCGTCGGTAAGCCTGCGGAAATCCTGCGCGCTGGCCCAACCCGTCGATGCCGCGTCAAAGCTGGGATGCTGGTGGATTATATCAGTGCCTATTGCCGCATGCACGCACACTGGAACTTTGAATTTACAGGCATTAGCCAAAAGGCTCAAGTTTTTATGCGCCAGTTTGGAATTCGCGATCTTGCGCGCAACTGACTCGCCCATGCCCAATCCGTTAGCAGCCCCTTCGTTAATCGCGCAATTAATAAATTCGGCTGTCTCTTTGCCCATGCCGAATTTTCCGTCTTTCAGGTTCTCAGCCACATCCTCCGAAGTCTTCCCTTGAAGGGCTATCTCAAAATCATGGATAATACCTGCGCCGTTGAGTGAAATGCAGGTGATTATTTTCTTTTTCATCAGCTCAATCAAGACAGGATTCAGGCCGCATTTTATTACATGGGCTCCGGCCATCAAAATTACTGGTTTTTTACGTTTGCGAGCTTTAATCACCGCATCCGCAACTTCGCGCAAATCCTTAGCCTTTAAGATGTTAGGCAGGGAACCTAGAAAACCGGCAAAATCCTTTCCCCGGCTAGGCGGCTTGGCAAAATCGCTCATCCGGACCTTGCTGGCCCTCTTTAAAACAGAATATGTCTTTACCTTAGTTATGTCTATCATACGAACTGGTAATTTTAGCACAATTTATAAGGCAAATCAACCTTATTTAGCTTAACAAACCCCTGTTACATCTGGGCTAAAGCTTCATTCATCAGCCGCATTACATCCTGTGCTTCCGCCTTATTCAATCTTCCCAGTTTCGTAAAACGGTAATTCCCTTCCTGGTCTTTATTTTCTCTGGTGACCTGGATCTTTTTAGCTCCGTTGTTGTAAGAATAAACGCTTACTGTAATCCTGCCTGCTTCTGTTTCAGCTGACTTTGCAAACAACTGTTCATCCAGACTCGCATCGTACGGCATGTTACCCTCCCGGTTTATTTACTGCTATTGTTTAATATGGACTCCGCTGCATCCACTACTTCGTTTACGGTAATAGAGTTAAGGCAGACAAAACCTCTGGTGCAGTTATGCGCCAGGCATTCAACGCAATCTGCCTGCTTATGCAACACCCTGTCATTATCTCCTAAAGGAGCCCATCTTTTCGGGCCCAAACCTTTTTGATTCCGGCCAAAAATAGAAATTACCGGAGTGCCTACTGCCGAAGCAAGATGCACCGGCCCGGAATCATTAGAAATAAATAACCTGCACCTTTTTAAAATACTGGCTAACTGGCTTACAGAAGTCTTTCCCGCCAAATTCAACGCCGGGATGTTCATACGCTTAACCACCTCTTCTGAAACATGTATATCTTTTGGCCCTGCCACTACTATTACTTTCATGCCTTGCGCCTTAGCTAATCTTTGTGCGGCTTGAGCAAAACGCTCTGCCGGCCAGACCTTAGAAGGGCAGCTTGCCGCCGCATGCACGGCTAAAAGCTTATCGGAATCCTTAATACCCTCTTTTTCAAATAAATGTTTAACCCAGATTTCAGAATCCGGCCTTATAGGCATGTAAAGCCTTTTATCCTGCGGCTCAATGCCTAAATAACGCAAAAAATCCAGAGTATATTCTGATTCGTGTTTTTCACCTGCCTGCTTTGAATGCTTAAGCCTGTCAGTTAATAAAAAACCCATCTTACGGTCAAATCCAACTCTCCTTTTAATGCCGGCAAAAAAGGTGAGTAAATGGGCCCGGTTTACCGGATGCAGTATAAGCGCCAGATCAAAGCCCCTCTTTTTTAAATTCCGGCTGAATTTAATTGACTTGAGCCAGCTCTTATGTTTAGCGTCTTTATCGTAGGTGATTACCTCGTCAATAAACGGACTTTGCTCAACTATATCTTTTGCGTACGGAGAGACCATCATCGCGATATAGGCATGAGGAAAATTCTCTCTTAAGCCTTTAAGCACCGGGGTAGACAAAAGCACATCGCCGATCCTGTCCGTGCGTACTACCAGTATCCGTTTAAACTCTTCACCTTTACTTGTGGCCTTGGGGCATTGCGGCTTTTTAGCTAATATATTTCTTGCTTCTCTCAACACATCCTCCGCCCGCACAACATGCATACACCTGAGCGTTCCGAACCTGCACTGCGCTTCTTCGCACGGACGGCAGATTATATCTTTTTTTACTACCGCACTGACTTGCGGCCAGGGGCCGTATTTTATTTCAGACGTCGGACCGAATACCGCCAGGACAGGGGTATTCAGATAGCTGGCCAAATGCATTATAGCGCTGTCATTGGTTATAACCAACTTTGACTTTTTTAAAACATAGGCCAACTGCGCCAGCGTGGTCTTATCGCATAGATTCAACACCGGATAACCTGACTCTATCGCTATATAATCGGCGATTAGGCTGTCATCTTTGTCTCCGGCCAGGATAATCTTAGCTTTAAACTCTTCGCCTAATTCTTTAACTATCTGCGAGAATTTTTCTTTAGGCCACCTTTTAATATGGCTGCGCGCTCCTGCGGCAATCACTATTATAGGTTCATCGCCAAGAATATTGTTTTCTTTAAATATCAAATCAATATATTTTTCATCCTGCAGGCTGATGTAGACAGAACCCGGCACAGGATCAGCCCGTGGCAATTTTAAAGGAACAAGCTTATTTAAATGTTTTTCTTTCATATGGCGCAATAAAGCCGGGGGCCGCCGGAGAGTAAAATAACTCTTGCCCAAAGAAAGAAAAAAACCGAAGAAACTATTTCTAAAATCAATAACTATTTCAAAATTCTGGCGTTTTAATTCCAACAAAAGCCTGATCTTATCCCCGAGGCGTGAACGTTTATCAAATATAATAAGCTTGCTTATATACGGATTATTTTCAAATATTTTAGCCGGGCGCGCCCCGCAGATAACAGTAACCGGGCCCTGCGGATAACGCTGCCGCAGGCGGTCTAAAACCGGCAAAGTCAGTATAACGTCGCCGATATTGCTTAAAGTTATAAATAATATTTTCATAAACTTTTACTTTGTATTCTTTACCTGCCTGACAGCTTCTAACACATCCTCAATCATTATTGCCTTCATGCAGCGGTTGTCAGGGCAATTCACTTCATAGCAGGGTAATTTACAACCCACGTCTTTCTGCAGGATAACCGTATTTTTATCCGGAACAGGCCCGGTTATCATTGGCAGCGTCGGCCCGAAGAGGGCGATTATTTTCTTTGCTGCCACGGCATTGGCTATATGCAAAGGCCCGGTATCCGCAGTTATAAACAAGTCCAATTCTTTACATAATGCGCCGAGTTGTTTGATATTTAATGCCGCTACTGCCAGAACCGGC
>JAKQWZ010000012.1 GCA_029561735.1 Candidatus Omnitrophota bacterium
GATTCGCATACCTGTACTTACGGAGCTCTCGGCGCATACGCTACTGGTATCGGCTCAACTGACCTGGCCCGCGCATACATCGACGGGAAGTGCTGGTTTAAAGTCCCGCCTACAATAAAGTTTGTGTATAGAGGTAAATTAAATAAATGGGTCGGAGGCAAAGACCTGATTTTGTTTACTATAGGTAAGATCGGGGTTGACGGTGCCGGATATAAGGTGATGGAATTTACCGGCCCGGTTATTAAAAATCTTTCCATGGATGACAGGTTTTCTATGTCGAATATGGCGATTGAGGCCGGCGCAAGGGCAGGCCTGATCGAGCCGGATGAGATAACTAAAGAATACGTAAAAGAAGTAGTTAAACTGAATAAATTAAAAGCCGTGGATTTTAAGGCTTGGGATAAACTTAAGAGTGATAAGGATGCTTCTTATGAGAGAATTTATGAATGGGATGTATCGGATATCCAGCCCTTGGTAGCCTGTCCGCATCTGCCCAGTAATGTTAAGCCGGCAAGCGAATTAGGCGATGTAAAGCTGGATCAGGTAGTTATTGGCTCATGTACGAACGGAAGATTGTCGGATTTAAGGGTTGCGGCTAAGATTTTGAAAGGAAAAAAAGTCAAGCCTGGCTTAAGGCTGATCATATTCCCGGCAACCCAAAAGATATATCTGGAAGCGGTCAAAGAAGGCCTGGCAGAGATTTTTGTTAAAGCTGGCGGAGTATTTTCTACTCCTACTTGCGGCCCGTGTCTGGGCGGGCATATGGGAATCTTGACTGAAGGCGAAACCTGCCTGGCTACGACTAACCGGAATTTTATCGGCCGTATGGGCAGCCCGAAAAGTTTTGTGTATTTGAGCAATCCGGCAGTGGCTGTTGCATCAGCTATTGCAGGCTATATAACCACCCCTAAATAGGGACGGTTCTGAAATTACTCTGGGGACGGTTCTGAAATTACCCATAAAGGTGTCCCCGAGAGGCATTAATAATGATAATAAAAGGCAAAGTACATAAGTTCGGCAGTGACATAAATACAGACGATATAATTGCGGCTAAGTATCTGGTTACTACTGATGAGAAAGAACTTGGCAAGCATTGCATGGAGAATATCGCGCCGGATTTTGCAGCTAAAGTGCAGGAAGGTGATATAATCGTGGCTGACTCTAACTTTGGCTGCGGGTCCTCGCGTGAGCATGCCCCGCGCGCCTTAAAGGGTTGCGGGATAAAAGCCGTAATCGCTAAGAGCTTTGCTGGAATATTTTTCAGGAATGCGATTAATGTCGGCCTGCCCTTCTTAGAGTCTGATCAGGCGCAAGAGTTCTCCGATGGCGATGAAGTAGAAATAGACCTGTCAGCAGGAGTGATTAAAAATATTACCAAGAGAGAAACTTATAAAACCGAACCTTTTCCGAAATTCCTGCAGGATATTGTTGCTTGCGGCGGATTGATGGAATATATCAGGAGAAATAAAAAATGTACAAAATCGCGGTGATTGGCGGAGATGGCACAGGCCCGGAAGTAGCAAGAGAGGGCCTGAAAGTTATAAGCGCGGCAGCCA
>JAKQWZ010000013.1 GCA_029561735.1 Candidatus Omnitrophota bacterium
TGCTTGCCGGACATGTAGGTGCCTTGCGCCTTGCGCCTTGTATAACGCTGCGCAGCGCGCGCCGTTACCGCACATCTCGGCTTCAGATCCGTCGGCATTAAAAATACGCATACGCACATCCGCTCTGGAGGATTTGCCCAAAACCAGCAGCCCGTCAGCCCCGATCCCGAGCTTACGATTGCAGATAGCTATTGCCAGTTTCTTGTAGTTTATGGTTTGCGGCTTGCGGGCTCCGATAACAACAAAATCATTGCCTGCTGCCACCATCTTGGTAAAATTTATTTTTTTCATCTTAAAAAACCGGGCATTCTTTCATTGCGCACAAGGTCATTCCTTGAATCTCTTGCGCGGATAACAAAATTTTTATTTCCGGACACAAGCACCTCTGCGGCCCTGAGCCGGGAATTATAATTAGACGACATACTAAAGCCGTAAGCTCCGGCTCCCATCACAGCCAGATAATCCCCTTCTTTAAGCTCAGGCATCATTCTTTCTTTGGCTAGAAAATCCCCGCTCTCACATATAGGACCGACTATATCCACAAGCCGGCTTTTTCCCCTCATCCCCTGCCCTACCTGACGCAAAGGAACAATATTATGGAACGCTTCGTATAATGCCGGCCGGATCAGATCATTCATCCCGGCATCCACAATCACAAACTTTTTTCTGGGCGTATTTTTAATATATAACACGCGCGTTACCAATATCCCGGAATTACCGGCAATAAACCTGCCCGGCTCCATAATTATTTTCAAGCCTGTTTTGCGTAATAGCGGCAATACCTGCGAAGCAAATTTTTTTGCGGTCTGCGGGGTTTCACGATCATAGACTATGCCTAACCCGCCTCCTATATTCAGATATTCCAGGCGAATACCTGCTTTTTTAAGCGTTTCAATAAAACCAATCATTTTCTTTATAGCGGCGGCATAAGGAACGCTTTCAGTAATCTGCGAGCCGATATGAATATGCAAGCCGGTAATTCTGGTATGCGTTAAGGCGTTACGCAACAATAATATCTGGCGCGCACTTGTAAAATCTATGCCGAATTTGTTGGTAAGTTTTCCGGTGGTTATATATTTATGCGTTTTGGGCTCAACATCAGGGTTGATCCGTATGGCTACCCGGGCTTTTTTATTTAAACGCCGGGCAATACGATCAATATTCTCCAACTCAGCCAAAGACTCCACATTAAAAAATAATATCCCTGCGCGTATAGCCTCTTCTATTTCCCGGCTAGTTTTGCCAACCGAGGCATAAACAATCTTTTTTGCAGGACACCCGGCTTTAAGCGCGCGAAACAGCTCGCCACCGGAAACAATATCCAATCCGGACCCCTGCCGCACCAAGGCCCTTAGTACCGCCAGGTTGGAATTGGCTTTTACCGAATAGCAGATCAAAGGATCAATCGCACGAAAAGCATTGCGCAATTTCAAAAAATGATCAACCAGCGTATGATAGCTGTAGACATACAGAGGCGTGCCGAATTTCCTGGCCAATGCCTCTAACTCGGTATTTTCGCAAAATAACCTGTTATTTTTATATCTGAATTCGTGCATAAATTATTTTTTCCTTGCTATCCTCTTACCCACGATCTCGTGCGCTCTGCTGAAAGATATCCCATGTTCTCTTACCATCTCTTCAGCTTCTTCAACTGCGTCTAATTCCTCATCTTCAAGGGCCTGTTCAATTGCCGTCATATTCAACTCTAAGGCCTTGATCAAATTAGCCATAATTTTAAGCTCGCTGGATACGATCTCAACTGAAGAAAAAAGCGGTTCTTTATCCAGCTGCATATCCCTGTTATAAGTCAAAGGCAAGCCCTTCATCATAGTCAAAATGGCGGATAAATTTCCATACACCCTGCCGGTATAGCCTCTGACTAATTCTAAAAAGTCAGGGTTCTTTTTATGCGGCATAAGGCTGGAGCCGGTACAGAATTCTTCGGGCAGATTAATGAAATTAAATTCCTTAGTTGAATAAAGAATCATATCCTCAGCCAGCCTTGACAGATGCAGCTGGATCAAAATCAGTATATTCAACAGGTCAATAATAAAATCCCTGCTGCTGACATCGTCAAGAGTATTAACGGATATTTGTATCTTCAGGCCTTTCTTGCCTTTTAGGTATTCCTTGATCGCGCTAGCATAGTTACCGGCAATGGAACTGCCGGCCAAAGCACCTGCGCCGATATGGATATCCAGCCCCTTAACAAAAGCCTCGATTTTCTTCTTATCCCTCTCAAACATGCATTCATAAGCACCGAGATAATCGCTAAACAATACCTTCTGCGCTCTCTGAGTATGGGTATATCCGACTATCTTGACATTTTTGTATTTTGACTTAAGCAGTCTTACAGACAAAATCAGATCCTGAAGGAATTGCGCGATTTTTCCGGCATTAAAATGGCAATACATCTTTTCGTCAAAAGCAACCTGATCGTTTCTAGACCTTAAAGTATGCATCTTAAGGGCTAAACTGCCGATCAGATTCTGGACCTTATTCTGGATATCAGTATGGATATCTTCCGCCTGGGCATCGTAGTGATAAATGCCTTTTTTGATATCAGATTCAATTTTCTTCAGCGCCTTATGCAATTTGGATTTTTCCTTTCCAGAGATTATCTTGGCATTAGCCAAAGCGCTTGTGTGGATCAGGGAATGGGCTATATCAAATTCAGCCAGCTTATAGTCATACTGGATAGACTTCTGGAATTCAAAAAATTCCTTATCTGTCTCTTTCTTGAATCTCCCGCCCCATAATTTCTTAGCCATTTTTGCTCCTTATCTCTGATACGGCATTGCCCAGAGCCTGATAAAACCTTCGGAAAGTTTCTGGTCAAACTTATCCTCTTTGCCGTAAGTGCTCAATTCTTTTTTATAAAGCGAGTGCGGCGATTTCCTGGATACTGCAACGCATGTACCTTTGGATAATTTCAGTTTTATGCTGCCGGTGACATACTTTTGGGTCTTTGCCACAAACCCGTCCAGCGCTTCTTTTAACGCCGAATACCAAAGCCCGTAATAAACCAATTCCGAATATTTTAAAGAAATGATTTCTTTAAAATGCGCTAATTCTCTGTCTAAAACCAGAGCCTCCAGCTCTTTATGCGCCGTATAAAGTATAGTGCCTGCCGGATGCTCGTATATCTCTCTTGATTTAATACCCACTAATCTATTTTCCACCATGTCGCTTCTGCCTACACCGTGAGTGCCGCCAACCTCATTAAGATAATTTATTATATTTTTTAACTTCATGCTCTTTCCGTCTATTTTCTTAGGCACGCCTTTTTCAAAATACACTTCAATATATTTCGGATAACTGGACAAATGGCTTGGGCTTTTTGTGATCATATAAGCGTCTTCCGGCGGTTCCTGCTCCAGGTCCTCCAGGACTCCGGCCTCAATACTGATGCCCCAGATATTTCTATCAATACTATACGGCCTTTTCTTAGTCACATCTATTGGAATATTATGTAACTGTGCATATTCAATTTCTTCGTCTCTGGATTTAAACTCCCATTCTCTTACCGGAGCTAAGATCTCCAGCTTCGGGTCCAATATCCCGACTGTCACTTCAAATCTTACCTGATCATTGCCTTTTCCGGTGCACCCATGAGCAACAGCCTGCGCTTTTTCTTTATGCGCGATGTCAACCAGATACTTAGCGATCAAAGGCCTCCCCAACGCAGTAGCTAAAAGATATTTGCCTTCATAAATAGCATTTGCCTTAAGTGCAGGCACAATAAAATCATCAATAAATTCATCCTGCAGGTCCTTAATATAGACTTTGGAAGCACCGGCAGCCAATGCCCTTTCTTCTATCTTTTCAAGGTCTTCCCCCTTGCCCAACCCCTGGCCAAGATCAGCCACAAAGCAGATTACTTCGTAACCTTTATCCCCGAGCCATTTAACAATACAAGAAGTATCCAACCCGCCGGAATATGCCAAGACTACCTTTTTCATTTATTTTCTCCCATTAACTTTAACAATATTGCTTTTTCAACATGCATCCTGTTTTCCGCCTCATCAAAGATTACCGAATTATCACTGTCAATTACCTCATCGGTAATCTCTTCGCCTCTGTGCGCCGGCAGGCAATGCATTACCAGGCAATTCTTATCAGCTGATTTCAGGATTCTTTCATTGATTTGAAATTCAGCAAATGCCTTTTTTCTTTTAAGCGCTTCTTTTTCCTGTCCCATACTCGCCCAGACATCAGTATAAAGCACATCAGCCGCTAAAGCCGCCTTCTGCGGCTTGTTAAACATCAGGACTTCAGAACCATTCGCTCTGGCTATTTTCTTGGATTCTGAAATAACCTGTAAATCCGGCTCATATCCTTTAGGGGTGGCTATTTTGATATTAATGCCTAATTTTGAACAAATAAATACCAGCGAATTGCATACGTTATTCCCGTCACCGATAAAAGCAAGCGTCCTGCCTTTAACCTTATTAAATTTCTCCTTCATAGTATATATATCTGCCAAGGCCTGGCAGGGATGCGAAAAATCCGATAAGCCGTTAATGACCGGTACGGCAGCGTACTTAGCCATATCCAATACATTCTTATGCGCAAAAGTCCTTAAGACAATCCCATTAACATATCTGGATAAGGTCTTGGCAACATCTTTTATTGATTCCCTCACTCCCAGCTTAATATGGTCCGGGCCCAGGTATATAGAATTGCCGCCCAACTGAAAAATACCGACATTAAAAGAAACATATGTCCGGTTAGAAGGTTTTTCAAAAATAAGCGCCAGGGTCTTCCCTTCAAGCCCATGGCTGTATTTGCCGGGGTTCTTTTTCAAGCTGTCAGTAAGCGCAAAAATATCCGCGATCTCTTTTAATGATAAATGTTTTATGGAAATCAGGTCTTTTTTCATCCCTTTAACTCCTTACGCCGCTCGGGATTCCCCTAAGCGTAAACAAATGGGTCATAGTTACCCCTGTTTTAAAGCCTCTTCAAGCACCTTAATTGCCTTATTGATCTGGCCCTTAGTAACAGTTAACGCAGGCATGATCCTGAGCACCTTGTCATGAGTGCAATTAATAAGCAATCCTTTATCCATACACGCCTGCACAATTGCCTTTCCTTCTATATCCAATTCAACTCCGGCCATTAAACCCTTACCTCTTACCTCATTGATAACCGGATATTTATTTTTTAAGGCATTTAATCTTTCAAACAGGTACTCGCCCATATTCTGCGCGTTCTTAAGCAGTTTATCTTTTTGTATTGCGCCGAATACTGCCAGCGCTGCCCGGCAGACTAAGGGGCTGCCGCCAAATGTAGACGCATGCATACCGGGCCCAAGTATATCGGCGATCCTCTTACTTACCACCATAACCCCAATCGGTAATCCGCCGCCTAAGGCCTTGGCCAAAGTCATAATATCGGGCATTATGCCATAATGCTGGAAGGCAAACATCTTAGCGGTCCTGCCGAGCCCGGTCTGTACTTCATCAATTATCAAAAGCAGGTTTTTTTCATCGCACAATTGCCGCAGCTGCCTGACAAAATCCGCAGTTGCTACATTTATCCCGCCTTCCCCCTGAATAAGCTCAAGCATTATAGCAACGGTTTTATCGGTTAAAGCGCTTCTTACCGCGTTGATATCATTGAATTTTACCGTCTTGAATCCCTGGACCAAAGGCTCAAATCCGGCCTGGTATTTTTTCTGGCCCGTGGCCGAAAGAGCAGCCAAGGTCCTGCCGTGAAAAGAGTTCTCAAAGGTGATTATCTCAAACCTGCCATTGCCGAATTTTCTGGATAACTTTATCGCCCCTTCATTGGCCTCGGCCCCGGAATTGCAGAAAAAAACCTTGCCCGCAAATGACCAATAGATTATTTCTCTGGCTAATTTCGCCTGCGGGATATGATAATAATTATTAGGAATGAAAATCAGTTTGGATACCTGGTCTCTTACTGCCTGCATGACCTTCGGGTGGCAATGCCCAAGGCTTCCCACGCCCCAACCCGGGAAAAAATCCAGATACTGCTTATTATGGATATCCCAGAGATTGGACCCTTTTCCTTTGACAAACACCAAAGGCGTTTTGGTATAAGTCGGCAGGATATATTCTTTATAACTTTCAAAAACTTCGTTTAATTTCACTTAATTATCTCCGTTCCTATGCCGGTATCGGTAAATATCTCCAAAAGTATTCCGTGCGGGATGCGCGCATCAATCATATGCGTTTTCTTGACTGCGCCCTTTAGCGCGTCGCAACAGGCCTTTACCTTGGGTATCATGCCCACAGAAATTACCTTTTCTTTAATCAGCCCTTTTGCCTCTTCAATTGAAAGCGTGGAAAGAAAAGAACCCGGGTCTTCGGGATTACGCATTATTCCTTTTATATTGGTCAATAGCACAAACTTCTCCGCTTCTAAAGCTACGGCGACATGAGCCGCCACTTCATCGGCATTGACATTGTAAACCTTTTTATCTTTTCCCACGCCCATAGGTACAATAACGGGTATCCGGTCTGCCTTTAATTCTTTCAGGATCGGTTCTGTATTAATAGCCACCACATTTCCGACAAAACCAAGGTCAATCTTGGCCTTTTTCTTCTCAACCTGTACAAGCGAATCTTCTTTGCCGTTTAGCCCGACTGCCTTCACATCCATTTCAGCGATCTCTTTGACTATGGTTTTATTCAACTCGCAAAGCTCTTCTTCCACCACGCGCAGGGTTTCTTCGTCAGTTACGCGCATACCATCTACAAATTCGGTTTTCTTGCCGGTACTACGCATCCTGTCGCTGATATTCGGCCCGCCGCCATGCACCAGAACCGGTTTCAAACCCATAAAATTCAAAAAAACTATATCCTCTAACACGCCTTTTCTGATTTTTTCTTCACCCAAAATGCTTCCGCCGTACTTAATTACCACTATCTTTTTATGAAACTTTTTTATATACGGCAAGGCCTCTATCAAAACATCTGCTTTTTTAATGGCTTCTTGCATAATATTAGCTCCTAATTATATTCCGCGTTGATTTTTACGTATTTGTAGGTCAGGTCGCTGGTATAAACAGTGGCTTCTGATTTCCCTCTGCTCACCGAAACTTCCACGTAAATTTCTTTCTTTGTTAAAGGGCTCACCTTTATTTTAATATCCTGCTCTCTTACTCCAACCCCGCTGGCGCCTACTGCCGAGACTATTCTGCCGAAATTCGGATTCTGGCCGAACATGGCGGTTTTAACAAGATTGGAATTAGCAATTGCCAGAGCCAGCCGCTTGGCTTCACATTGGCTCTTGGCATTTTTTACTTTTATAGTAATAAATTTGGTGCCGCCTTCAGCGTCCCGTACCATTGCCTTGGCTAATTCAAGGCAGATCCAGCTCAATGCTTTATTGAAATCTTCAAACCTTTTGCCGGTATTGATTAACGGATTCTCGCTTGCCCCGTTAGCCAGCAACTCTACCGAATCATTAGTACTCATACAGCCGTCAACGGTAATACAGTTAAAAGTATCTGCCACTGCCATGGTCAGGGCCTTATCCAGCGCCTTCTGTGTGATAAACGCATCGGTTACAATAAAGACCAGCATAGTAGCCATATCCGGGGCAATCATCCCTGCGCCTTTGGCAATACCGCAAATAGTAACCCAGGATTTAGCGCATTTTAATTTTACCGAAAATTCCTTGGCAAAAGTATCAGTGGTCATTATGGCTTTGCTGGCTTTAGGCATGCCATTAGCGGATAATCCTTTAACCAGCAAAGGAATAGCTGACTTAATCTTGTTAATATCCAGCTTTTTACCGATAATACCGGTTGAATTTACTAGAATATTCTGCTTATCCAGCACCAGTTCAGCGGCAACTGCAGCAGCTGTATTTTCCGCATCTTTAATGCCCTGCTTGCCGGTAAAAGCATTGGCATTACCGCTATTAGCCACTATTGCCTGTATGTTCCTGCTGCTTTTAAGATATTTTCTGTTAACCAGTACCGGTGCAGCAGGAATGCTGTTAGTAGTGAATTTAACGCTGGCCTTGGCCGGCAATACAGAATAAATAAGCCCGAGGTCAAATTTACCGGATTTTTTTAACCCAGCAGAAACCCCGTTTGCCTTAAACCCTTTAGGTAAAATCGCTTTTTTATAAAAAATCATAGCAACCCGGCTTTTTCCTCAAACCCAAACATGATGTTCATATTCTGCACTGCCTGGCCTGAAGCGCCTTTGAGTAAATTATCAATCGCAGAAATAATAATCACCTGCTTGCCTTCTTCCTTTACGGCGATATTACAATAATTAGTATAGGCCACATCTTTCAGCCTTGGATATATTCCTTCTGCGCATATCCTGACAAAAGGCTCTTTTTTATAAAACTTCTTATAAACCTCCACTATAGCGCCCCTTGTTCCTTGGGGCTTGCTGCCTGTCTTTTTCACGTAAATCGTTTCCAGTATGCCTCTATCCAGCGGCAAAAGGTGAGGCACAAATGTCACGTTTATATTTTTACCGGATAACTTTGATAACTCCTGGTTCATTTCCGGAGCATGCTGATGCGCATTAACCTTATAAGCCTTAAAATCTTCATTTACCTGCGTAAACATCAGCGCGTCTGCTGCTTTTTTGCCCGCCCCGGTTGTGCCTGATTTGGCGTCAATTATTATTGAATCAAGGTCTATCCCCTTGACGCAGGAAACCAGGGGCGCAAGGGCAAGGGTTGCCGCCGTCGGATAACAGCCCGGATTTGCAATCAATTTTGCCTTCTTTATTTTTTCCCTGTATAGCTCCGGAAGGCCGTAAACAGCCTGAGGAATATTATCTTTATCTTTATGCTTGCAGTTATAGGCCTTTTCATAACACTTAACGTCTTTTAATCTGTAGTCCGCGCTTAAATCAATTACCCTAAGGCCTGCTTTAAGCAATTTCGCAGCTATCTCCATGGAAACAGTATGCGGCAAAGCCAAGAATACCACATCGCATGTAGAGGCTATTTTCTTAACATCCGGCAGGCCGCATACTATATCCAGCCTGCCTTTAAATTTGGGATGAATCTGAGCAATATGCATAGGCGCATCTCTTCTGATGGAAAGATCCGCAATCCGGGCCTGCGGGTGTCCGAGCAGCACCTCTATCAGCTCTTCTCCTGCATAACCGGTAACGCCTATAATACTTACATTAATCATTTTCATTTCTCCTCGTATAATGTTATTATCTTAAAGGAAAACGCATATAACGTCAAGCAATTTATCCGTCGGAATCCCCGACGGGTACATCGTACGCGCCCAGCCATAAATGACTGGCTGGCATATTACTGTGCAATAAAAAACCCCGCTGTTTCCAGCGGGGTAAATTTTTGAGTTTTTACTTTTTTCTTTTTCTATTACCTCTTAGTCCACTGGAAGCGTTTGCGAGCACCCTTAAGCCCAAACTTCTTACGTTCCTTGGCACGGGGGTCGCGCGTAAGAAAACCGTTTTTACGCAGCAAATCCTTGTATGCCGGATCCGCAATCATAAGGCCTCTGGCTATTCCAAGACGCAATGCCCCAGCCTGGCCTGAAAGGCCGCCGCCGGTGATATTACTAATAATATCAAATTTATTCAGCGTATTGGTCACTTCAAGCGGCTGTTTAATTACAATCTGGTCAGTCTTGCGCAAAAAATAACTTTCATACGGTCTGCCGTTAATAGTTATTGAGCCGCTGCCGACAGACATTTCAACCCGGGCAACGGATTCTTTGCGCCTTCCCAATGCTTTGTATGTCATATTGACTTCCATAATATAGTATTAAACCTCCAAAACTGTTGCTTTTAAAGACTCATATCCGTGCTTATCATCAGCACAAACCCTGAGCTTCTTTATCATATCTCTTGCAAGCGGGCCGCTGGGTAACATACGGGTCACTGCAAGCTTAATTACTGTTTCCGGCTTTCTGGCCAGCATCTTCTCCAAGGTAACTTCTGTTAATCCGCCGGGATATCCGGAAAAACGCTTATATACCTTCTGCGTCATTTTCCTTCCGGTTACGCGGATCTGCGAGGCGTTTATTACTATTACGCCGTCTCCGGTATCAACATAAGGCGTGTATATGGCTTTATGCTTGCCGCGCAATATAGTGGCTACGCGCGCAGCCAAACGGCCGAGGATCTTATCCTTGGCATCAACGATATACCAAGCCTGTTTGACGTCTTTTTTCTTGGCTAAATATGTTTTATTCATGGAATGTAAAGTATAACATAATTCTTGTGCTTGTCAAACACAATTTTTAGCTTATTTTTAAGGATTAATATTTGACTTTAACTAGGCACAAGCCATGGGCTGGAGCTGTTGGGCCGCAAAGCTTACGGCTACGGCTAGCTAGGATTTTCTTCATACTGCCGGCTGGCATCTTACCCCTTCCTATCTCAATCAGGGTGCCGGCGATATTGCGGGCCATATTATAGAGGAAACCGTTTGCTTCAATTTCTAAAGCAATTAAATCAGACTTCCTGGACAATTTAATATGCTTTATTGTGCGGATAGCATCTTTTGCACAGCTGGCGCTGGCGCAAAAGGCCTTAAAATCATGTTTTCCCAGGAGCGCTTTGGCTTCTTTTTGCATTAATTTTAGGTCAAGCGGGAATGAATAAAAATAAACTTTGCCGCACAGCAATGCCGAAGGATATCTGCGATTCAAAATGGAATAACGGTAAATTTTTGATTTTGCCTGAAAACGGCTGTGAAAATCCGGCTTGGCCTCTTTGGCTTCGCTGATAACGATATCACCGGGTAAAACGCCGTTAAGAGCATGCCTAAGCTTGCCTAAGGAAATTTTGGAATCAGTTTGAAAGTTGGCTGTTTGCGCAAGCGCATGAACGCCTGCATCTGTTCTTCCGGAACCTATAAGCCAGACTTTTTCTTGAAGTACTCTACGGAGGGCCTTTTCAATTGTTCCCTGAATTGACTTGTGTTTTACGCCTTTTGCCTTGCGGCTTTGTATTTGCCAGCCGCAGTATTTACTTCCGTCGTATTCTATCTGCAGTTTAATATTGCGGGACATTAAACCTACTTTATCAACTCTTCAGCTATCTGCACAGCATTGGTTGCTGCGCCCTTACGCAAATTATCAGCCACAACCCAAAGCCAAAGCCCGTTCTTGACAAAGCAATCCTTACGGATCCTGCCCACAAAAGTCTCATCCCTGCCCTCAACATCTTTAGGCATAGGATAAATATTATTTTTGGGGTCATCCATAACAATGACTCCGGGGCTGGCAGCAAGCAGGCTTCTGACTGCGTCAGGCTCAAGTGTTTTTTTAGTCTCAATATAAACCGACTCAGAATGGCCGGTCCGCACCGGCACCCTTATGGTAGTTGCGGTAATCTTTACCTTGTTATCGTGCATTATTTTATGCGATTCATTGACCAGCTTCCATTCTTCATTGGTATAATCGCAATCCACGAAACTACCGATATGCGGAAATACATTATAAGCAAGCTGCTGCGGCATGCCTTTGTTTTCAGCCTTTACATGCACATTAGTTGCTCCAGATGCGGCAATTTTGGCAATCTCTTCTTTTAACTGCTCAACTGCCACTTTGCCTGCTCCGGAAGAAGCCTGCAATGTGGTAACCACAACATGCTTAATACCTACTTTTTTATGTATGGGATTCAATGCCACAACCAGCTGAATAGTCGAACAATTAGGATTGGCAATAATGCCTTTGTGTTTTTTAACATCAACACCGTTTACTTCAGGCACAACCAGCGGAACATTTTTATCCATACGAAAATCCGCTCCGTTGTCAATAACTACAGCCCCGCGCTTAACTGCTTCGTGAGCAAAAGTAACTGCCGCGCCTTTTTCCCCTTCAGTCCCGGCAAACAATGCGATATCTATCCCATCAAAGCTTTCAGGAGCTATAGGTTTAACTGAATATTTCTGGCCATCAACATCAATATCTCTGGCTGAGCGGGCCAATACCCTGACTTCAGCAACCGGAAAATTACGCTGCCTTAACACCCGCAGCATCTCAATACCGACTACTCCGACTCCGACCACTGCCACGTTATATTTTGCTTTCTTTTTCATTTTATAAATTCTCCGTAACTAAATCTCCCACTTCCTCAGTTGAATAGCCCATTTTCCCGGCAGCAAGATTCTTTAGTTTTTCCCGCGAAACTTTAATCACTGCCTTTTCAATTGCATCAGCTCCCCTTTGTTCGCCTAAAGCCTCAAGCATCATGCCTGCGGCACAAATTGCAGCCAGCGGGTTAATTACATTCTTGCCGGTATATTTAGGAGCGCTTCCGCCAATAGGCTCAAACATGGATACTCCATTAGGATTGATATTTCCCCCTGCGGCAATACCCATACCTCCCTGAATCATAGCGCCCAGATCAGTGATAATATCGCCGAACATGTTATCGGTAACGATTACATCAAACCATTCCGGATTCTTGACAAACCACATCGTGGTTGCGTCAACATGGGCATAGTCCGTAGTAATATCGGAATACTCCTTGGCCACCTCATTAAAAGTGCGCTGCCAAAGATCCCACGCATATGTCAAAACATTGGTTTTACCGCAAAGCGTAAGCTTTTTTCTTTTATTGCGCTTACGGGTATATTCAAAGGCATAACGGATACAACGCTCCACCCCTTTACGGGTATTATAAGAGATCTGGATAGCCACTTCGTCTTGAGTGCCTTTATCTTTAAATTCCCCCATACCTTTATATAGGCCTTCGGAATTTTCCCTGACCACTACAAAGTCAATATCCTCCGGCTTTTTATCTTTTAACGGGCAGAATCTTTCATCGTAGAGCTTGACCGGGCGCAAATTTATATATTGATCCAAAGCAAAACGTAATTTTAAGAGCACACCGGTCTCAATGATCCCGGGTTTTACATCCGGATGCCCCACTGCGCCAAGATAGATCGCGGAATATTTCTTTAATTCCGCAATATCGCTATCGTCAACAAGCTTACCGGTCTTTAAATACCGGTTGCCGCTAAAATCAAAATCCTTAGTCTCGTATTTAAAATTAAACTTCCTGGCTGCCGCGCTTATAACTTTCAGGCCCTCTCTTGCTACTTCCGGGCCTGTGCCATCTCCGCCAATCACCGCGATTTTGTACATTTTTTATTTCTCCTGATATATTCCATCAATCCGCCGCAAGCAACAATATCCTGCAG
>JAKQWZ010000015.1 GCA_029561735.1 Candidatus Omnitrophota bacterium
GTTTGCCTATATCTAAACATCCGCAGTTTGCATCTGAAGGTTTTATCCAGGGCTCACATCAGCAGGCGCTACCCCGTCCCCAGAGGAGCTTCCGGCCGCATTTTAAGCAGAAGCACAACAGGTTTCACAGGCATTAAAGAGGCAGTAAGAATATTGTTGACAAAAAAGAAGTTAGTTTTAGAATAAAACAGTATTTAACTGATAAGCCTTCCTGCGCCAAATAATTTTTTATGAATAACTATAAAATAAATAACAACCTGAAATCTCAAAACTGGGATTTTGATTATATGACTCTTGCCCCGGAGTCGGTCTTTGAAAAACTTAAGACCTCCCTGAAGGGCCTGAGTGAACAGGAAGCCCATAAGCGGCTTCAGGAATACGGTTTTAATGAGCCTGCCAGAAAAAAGAAAAGGACGATCCTTGCCCAGGTCCTGCTCAAATTTGTTAACCCTTTAGTTATAGTACTTTTAGTTATTGCCGCATTTTCGCTTTTCTTCGGCGAGAAAATACAGGCGGCTCTGGTTATGCTTATGGCGGTAATGAGCGTTTTTCTTTCTTTTTTGCAGGAATACCGCGCCGGCAAAGAAGCCGAAAAACTCAGTGAAATGGTCCGCGCCACAGCCACAGTCTTTCGCAACGGGAAGGCGCGCGAAGTAAAGATCAGGGAGATAGCCCCGGGGGATATAGTGGACCTGTTTGCCGGCGATATGATCCCGGCTGACTTGAGGATAATTTCCTGCAAAGACTTGTTTATCAACCAGGCCTCATTGACCGGAGAATCTTTTCCGGTTGAAAAAGTATCGGCTGCATTACAGGCTAAATGCAGCTCAATATCGGAATGCGCCAATATCGCATATATGGGCTCCAGCGTGGTCAGCGGAACAGGTCTGGGCGTGGTTGTAAAAAGCGGCGTGTCCACGCAGTTTGGGGAGCTGTCCCGCAGGCTCGCATCAATGACAGTTGAGACCAGCTTTGATAAAGGCATACGCCAGTTCACCTGGTTTATGATCCGCCTTATGCTGGTTTTGGTGGTTGTTATCTTCGGGATAAATGCTTTATTAAAACATAATTACATAGAAGCATTGCTGTTTTCGCTGGCTGTTGCAGTCGGGCTTACTCCTGAGATGCTGCCTATGCTGGTTGCGGTAAATCTTTCCAAGGGCGCAATAGCAATGTCCAGAAAGCAGGTTATTGTCAAGCGCCTGAACTCTATCCAGAATTTCGGGGCAATGGATGTGCTTTGTACAGATAAGACCGGCACGCTCACTCTTGACAAGATCGTCCTTGAAAAATACTGCGATGTAGTCAGAGAAGAGAATAAAGAGGTATTAAGGTACGCCTATATCAACAGTTTCTACCAGACCGGGCTGAAGAATATCCTTGATAGGGCAGTTTTGAGGCATGAAAAACTTTTAGTCAGCCAGTATAAAAAAGTTGATGAGGTGCCGTTTGATTTTTCCCGTAAAGTCATGTCTGTGGTGGTTGAGGCTGATGGCGTCCATGAAATTATTGTTAAAGGCGCTCCGGAAGAAATTTTCAAGAGGTGCGACAGGTATGAGTTAGATGGCGAGATACTGGATATGGAACAGCTGATTGTTTCAGACTTGAAGACAGAATTTGATTATTTAAGCTCGGAAGGCTTCAGGGTGCTGGCAGTTGCCTATAAAAAATTTGATAATAAAAAAGAGGCTTATTCCAAGGATGATGAACAGGGCCTGATCCTGAAAGGCTACATCGCCTTCCTGGATCCGCCCAAACCTACTACCAGAAGGGCTATTGTAGTATTAAGGAAGCTGGGCATTGAAATAAAGGTGCTTACCGGCGATAACGAGCTGGTGACTAAGAAGATCTGCAGCGATGTCGGTCTGGATGTCCATGATATTGTCACAGGGGACGCAATTGAAAGATTAAGCGATGAAGAATTAAAGAACCTGGTGAAGAGCATTTCGGTGTTTGCCCGGTTGTCTCCTATGCAAAAAGAAAGGGTAATCAGGGCTTTGCGCGCAAATAACCGCACTGTCGGCTATCTCGGTGACGGTATTAATGACGCGCCGGCTTTAAAAGCCGCAGATGTGGGCATTTCCGTTAATAACGCTGTTGACATTGCCAAGGAATCAGCTGATATTATCCTGCTTAAAAAGAGCCTGATGGTCCTTGAGGACGGTGTTATTGAAGGCAGGAAAACCTTCGGCAATATCTTAAAGTATATCAAAATGGGGGCAAGCTCAAATTTCGGGAATATGTTCAGCATGACCGGAGCCAGTATTTTCCTGCCATTTTTACCTATGCTGCCTATCCAGATACTTTTAAATAATTTTCTTTATGATGTTTCGCAGGTAGCCATACCGACGGATAATGTGGATAAAGAGTATGTGCTTAAAGAAAGGCCGTGGAATATAAGCTATATTAAAAAGTTTATTATCCTGATCGGGCCGATAAGCTCGGTATTTGATTTTATAACTTTTGGCGTTTTGCTGTGGGTTTTTCATGCCCAACAGCCTTTATTTAATACAGGTTGGTTCCTGGAGTCGCTTTGTACCCAGACACTGGTTATACACGTAATCCGTACCGGTAAAGTCCCCTTTATTGAAAGCAAGCCCAGCCTTGCATTGATATTTACCTCTATTTATATAGTTACTATTGGTTTGGTATTGCCGTTTACGCCTATAGGGCAGTATTTTAAGTTTGTGACCCCGCCGCCTATGTTTTTTGCTGTGCTTGTGGTTATTGTTACCTGCTATCTGTTTACTGTCCAATTCGTAAAGAACTGGTTTATAAGAAAATACGGGTATGAATAAACCTGTTTTTACCTTCTAATTATTGCTTGCCTTTTTCTTAATTCGCATTATAATATTTCAGGTATAAGCTTTTGGTCAAAGCTTTAAAATCGGAGGGGAGTATTAGCGAAGAATAGGCATTTTTTATGGATTCAGGATCAAAATCTAGGGGGCAGCTTCTGTTTAGAGGCGCTCTTTTTTTATTGCTTATTTTATCTGTATTTACCGCAGCTGCGGCAGAGGTCCAGTTGGACTTGAGCAATGATTTGTATGATTATGCGGTTAAGCTTTATAACGAAGGCAATACCGCAGATGCCGTGCATGAATTGAATAAGGCCTTAATGGTTAATTCTAATAATTGCCGGGTAAAGGAATTCTTAAGTAAGATCAGCAGCCATTGCGACCTGACTGTGGCCACAGCTGGCGCAGTTACTTTACTGCCCGGGGCAAATATATGCCCGCAGCAGGAGCTTATCTTTTCGGTGACAGTTGAGAAAAAATACGGCGAAAGAGAGTTTTTTTATTTATGGGATTTCGGCGACGGAACAGTAGTCCATTCCGGTTCGCGCGTAAGCTATGCATTCAGTAAAGGCGGAAAGTACAAAGTAAGGGTGATGGTTGATGACCGCCCGGTAATGCATTGCCCCAGGTATGTCAAGGAGTTTGACTTGATAGTAAATTCGGCTCCGGTTGCCCGGATAAACGAGAGCCTGGTATGCTGCCCGGATACGGACGCATTTTTTGACGCAACCCAGTCATATGACCCTTACGGAGCAGAATTGGCTTATTCATGGGATTTTGGCGATGGTAATTATGCCGAAGGCAGATTTGTTACGCACAGATTTTCCCAGCCGGGTAATTATATCGTGAATTTGAGGGTTGATAACGGCTCGGGACTGGCGTGTTCAAAATCCTCGGTTTCATTTGTGGCCCGCATTACAGAAAGGCCAAAGGCAATAATGAATTATACATTACAAAACTAGTCTTTATAAAAGGGGGAGTTATGAAAATCTTAAAAATCAATTTAGTTGCGGCGGTTTCATTCTTTCTGCTGATAGTGCCTGTGTTTGCTTTTATCGTGCCGGAGCAGGATTCTAAGGCCAGGTATTTTTATGTTTTTGGCCCTGAAGGAGACCCGGATCTGGGTGCTTTGGCAGCGGAACAATCTCTTTATGTAGCGGTTCCCAAAGAATGCAATGAAGAGGTGTATATATCGGTATATGATCCGGATACCGGAGGCCGCAGAGACCTGCGGGTGGGTTTTGGAAAGCCCTGGGATACTATTACCCAGTTTTCAGTGTATGGCGCAAAAAATACCCTGCTGGGGCAGGAGGTATTTGGCGAATCAGCGGAATATGATTCCAAGTATTATCATTTTGGCCCTTTTAGCGCAGATCAGGGAGAGGATAAGGGCGATTATTACAGGTTCAGGATCACTGCCAAGGCCCTTCAGGGAACTGATGAAAATCTGTATAAAATAAAGATTCTGCCTGATTGCGCGCAGGCATACGCGTATAATTTTACTTTCAGGCTTTTGGAAGAGCAAGGCTCTAAAATGTATTTTTATCCGGAGATCCCGGCGCAGACCAGTACGGTAATAGTCCGTAATTACGATATGGATCCCAGCGGCGGGAGAAATACTATCTATGACCCATATTCAAACAGATGGTACAGGATAGATGATTCCGGAAGTTCACAGTGGGCAGAGACCCGCTTGGATATCGAGCCGGCTCCGCAGCCAAGGCGCCTTGAGTATATTGTCACTAAGCTCACCCAGAAATATGCAAATGCAGGAATAATGATAGAAGATGAGAACGGCAATGCATTGCCGGTATATTTTAAGCCGGGGAAACCTTTTGCGCCAGAGCCTAAACCGGTTGTCCTTGAGCCCACACCGGAGCCGAAATGCAATAATATATTCCTTTTTGACGCTACAAAGTCGTTTGACCCTCAAGACAGGAAATTAACCTACTTTTGGGATTTCGGCGACGGAGTTACCAGCACAGAACCGGTGGTTAAACACGAATATGTGCAGCCGGGATCTTACACGGTAAAGCTGGTTGTGCGTAATGATTCAGGCTTAGAGTGCGACACCTCTGAAATAACCGATAGCGTGCGGGTCAATAGTTCGCCCCAAGTAATGTTTAGCGCTGCGGAGTTAGTATGCGCTGCGCAGGAAATTGAATTTGATGCCAGCGCCACGCTTGATGCGACAAGCAAGAATTTGTCTTACAGGTGGGATTTCGGCGATGGGAGTACTGGTGAAGGCGCAGTTGTTAAAAAAGCGTATAAAGCCAGCGGTATCTATAAAGTGGTCCTGACGGTAAATGATAATGAAAATACCCCTTGCAGTATTGTCAGCAAAGCAATGAGCGTGAGAGTGAATAAGCCGCCGGTTGCCGATGCAGGCAAGGATATTGATATATGCGCTAAGGCTGATCAGGAGTATCTGGTTAAGTTTTCAGCGCAGAAATCCGGCTCACTTGATGAAAATAAAGTCAGCTACATTTGGGATCTGGGTGACGGCACAACAGAACAGGGCAAAAACATCAGCCATATCTATGCCAGAGGCGGTAAATATGAGGTTAAGCTGACTGTTGATGACGGTTTAGGCCTTGGTTGTTCAACTGCCAGTGATACCTTAAATGTTGAATTAAGCAGGCAGCCTATAGCCGTGACCGGTGATGATGAAATCTCCTGCGTGGGCAGCGATATTATGTTTGATGCATCAGCGTCTAGCGCAGAGCAAGGCGATAATTTAGAGTATATCTGGGACTTTGGCGACGGTTCAGCAAAAAAGAAGGGCAAAGCAGTAACGCACGCTTATAAAAAAGGCGGTAAGTATAAAGCAACCTTGCAGGTAAATAACGGAAAAGGAAAATCCTGTTCTGCTGCTTCTGATACTTTAGATGTCCTGATAAATACTAAGCCTGTAGTTAAGCTTGGCGATGTCGGGGTTATTTGTATTAATAAAGATGTTGAATTTGACGCTTCCGGCTCAAGCGATCCGGATGGCGATAATTTAAGATACACCTGGGATTTCGGCGATGGTACTGTCAAGGAAGGCCCGGCGAAGATAAAACATCAGTATAAGGAAGGCGGTATATACAAAGTGGCAGTTTTGGCTGATGACAACAGGGAAACAGTCTGCTCAAAAGACACCGCCGAGATAAAGGTGCGGGTGAACAGGCCGCCGGTTGCCAAAGCCGGGACCAATCTGGTCTGCTGCCTGAATAAATCTTCTAATTTTGACGCTTCAATGTCAACTGATGCGGATAATGACAGGTTGACCTATATCTGGGACTTTGGCGACGGCAGCGCAGCCAGAGGACAAAAAGTAAACCATAAATACACTAAGGCAGGAAAATATAAGGTTACCCTGACGGTCAGGGATGATTCTGGCACTGCCTGTGATTCATCTGTGGATTCCTTTGAGGCTGTTGTCAGCGATAATCCGGTTTCGGTGATACAGATAGAAGAAACCAGGTAACCTGCGCATTGGCCGGTTTTTAGAATAACTGCGCGCGCAGCCTGTAGATTTTTTTCAGGGATTCCGCAAATATTACGATTACCAGCAGGATCATAATACAGGAAAGGGCAGCGTTAAGATTCCCCTGGAATGTATGCTTAGGCAGGTAATTATCGGTGATATTGAGTATGCCGGCAGTGACAGTCGTAACAAACATAAATATTGCCGGCAAAAATGTCGTCATTGCATAATACCATTTTTTGGTGTGTTTTAAGATAAAGACGGTCCCTATTGATAATGCCAGCGTTGCCAATAACTGGTTTGCTACTCCGAACATCGGCCAGATAGTTGTAATGTCCCCGTTGTAGACCAAATACCCCCACATCAGGCTTATTACTGCCCCGCTTATAACTGCCCAGAATAATTTATTTTTTCTGGCGAATCTGGGATTTGCCAGCTGGACTAATTCCTGGAATATGTACCTGGCAACCCGGGTCCCTGTGTCAACGGTAGTGAGGATAAATAACGCCTCAAACATAATCGCAAAGTGGTACCAGTACCCCATCAGGTGTTTCATTCCCGGGATAGCTGATAAAATAACTGACATGCCTGCGGCTAAGGACACAGCGCCGCCTGTCCTGCCGGCTAAAGTTTCGCCGGTCATCCGTTCTATTTCTGCCAGCTGGACTGTGTTAAGCCCTAATTTCTGGAATACGTCAACCGGGACATTTATGGCAAAATAATCCCCGGGCAAAAGCACTGTTGCTGCGATAAGCGCCATTATTGAGACGAATGCTTCGGTGAGCATTGCCCCGAAACCGATCATGCGGATATCGGATTCTTTGTTGATCATCTTGGGGGTTGTGCCGGAACTGACTAAGCTGTGAAATCCGCTGATTGCTCCGCAGGCAATTGTTATGCAGACAAACGGCCAGACCTTTCCCGGGATGATCGGCCCGTTTCCGTGTATAAACGGGGTAATTGCCGGCATTTGCAGTTTCGGATTTACCGCAAAGATCCCCAGAGCCAGCAGGAATATTGTCCCTAATTTCATATAAGAACTAAGGTAATCCCGCGGGCATAAAAGCAGCCAGACAGGAAGTATAGAGGCGATAAAACCGTAAACAGGCAGGATAATTGATAATGCAGGTTTTGAAAAAAGGAAAAATTGCCCGAAATATGATTTGGAAATCGGTTCTCCCAGCACTACCCCGGCAAGGACGATAATTACGCCGATTATTGTTGCTTCGGTAAGTTTGCCCGGGCGCAGCCTGTAAATATATACTGCTACGATCAACGCCGCAGGGATAGTCACAAAGATGGAAAAAGTAGCCCATGAGCTTTCATTAAGCGCATTTACTACTACCAGCGCCAGCCCGGCAAGGGCAGTGATGATGATAAATAGTATGGCGATACCGGTTATCAGCCCGGCGGTTTTACTGACGTTTTTACGCGCTAGCCTTGTCAAAGAAAGGCCTTTGGTCCTTACTGAGGCAAAAAGAATAACTGTGTCGTGGACCGCGCCTCCCAGCACTGCGCCGATGAGTATCCAGAGAAAACCGGGCAAAAACCCGAATTGCGCGGCAAGCACAGGCCCTACCAGCGGGCCGGCCCCGGATATAGCGGCAAAATGATGCCCGAATAATACGAATTTATTAGTGGGGTGGTAATCTTGTCCGTCCTTAAATTTATGCGCAGGGGTGGAATTCCGGTCATTGGCCACAAGTATGCGCGCAATCAGAAATTTGGAGTAAAACCTGTAGGCAAGCGCAAAAATAAGAAGGGCGACAATAAGCAGAGTTAAAGAATGCATAAAAGAATTGTAATTTAAAAATTTTAAGTTGTCAAGCGCGCTCATGTTTGATATATGCCTTGATTTTATCTTCAGGCTAGACTAAAATAAAAAGAAAATAAATAAAGGAGGCAATATGCCGCTGGCCCAAATGCTGATTGTTTATATCCCGCCTCAATTTTTGCTGGGGATAATTGTTTTGCTTTTCATCGCTCTGTCTTTTCTGGGTTTGATAATTACGCGCAAGATTATTTCCCATGAGCGGCTCTTGATCCATAAT
>JAKQWZ010000016.1 GCA_029561735.1 Candidatus Omnitrophota bacterium
GGCCCGCCATTGAACCGTCGCGCTCCGGGATGTAGCCCTTAAAACCCATACCCCCGGCCTCTTCTCCGCCTACCAGAATATCCTTTGTGTCCATTAAATTGGAGATATACTTAAAGCCCACAGGCGTTTCATAAAGCTTCAGGCCCAGCTTTTCGGCAATATTATCCATCATATTTGAACCGACAATTGTCTTGACTAGTCCGCCGGACATTTTCCTGTCCTGATGCAAATGCAGCGCCAGAAGCCCGAGGATCTTTTGCGGCGAAATAAACTCTCCTCCCGGAGCCACGCAGGCAATCCGGTCAGCATCGCCGTCAAGGACAAGGCATATATCAAACTTCTCCTCTTTCATCTTTTTCATTGTCGCTTCCAGATTCTCTGCAACAGGCTCCGGCCTTAGGCCACCAAAAGAAGGATTGATATCAGCGCGAGTAAATTCCAGTTTTATAGGACTCCCTTTTAATACTTGAGCAATAAATTTATCTCCGCTGCCGTGCATAGAATCAACCAGCACTTTAAACCGGGAATTTTTCAATTTTCTGATATCAATATACGAACGCAGGAACCTGACATATTCTCCGGCAAAATCCTCTTTTATTATCCGCGCCTTTGGCTCAAGCCTGGTTTCGGTTATGGCATTTGCCATACGCTCAACTTCTTGAGTTATTTCAACGCCGGCAGCGCCGCCGGTAGCGGTCTTGATCTTAATACCGTTATAATCAGCCGGATTATGGCTGGCAGTTATCATAACACCGGCAGTCTGGTTGTTATTTTTCACTTTAAAACTAAGCATCGGTGTTGGCGTGGCATTATCCGCCAGCAAAACCTCAATATTGTTAGCTGAAAGTACTTCCGCCACAGCTTGAGCGTATTCCCTGGAAAGAAAGCGGGTATCAAAGCCCACAGCCAGTTTTGCCGGTTTAGTCCGGGCATTAAAATAATCCGCAATTGCCTGCGCAACCCTGCGCACATTTTTAAAAGTAAAATTGTCGCTGATCACGCCTCTCCAGCCGTCAGTGCCAAACTTGATTTCATTAGATTCCAGCATTTCTCATCCTTTCAATTGTAAATTTTGGTGTTTTTGATTTAAATAAGTACGAACCGGAAACCAGTATACTTGCTCCGGCGTTAATAAGCCTGCCTGCTACTTCTTCGTTGATGCCTCCGTCAACCGAGATATCTCCTTTAAACTTTGACCTTAAATAAATTACCTTAGGAATTGAACTGGGAATAAATTTTTGGCCCCCAAAACCCGGATTAACCGACATGACCAACACAAAATCCAAAAAGGGCAGAAATTTATCAATTCTCTTTGCCGCAGTTGGCGGATTAAAAGAAATCCCTGCCTTAATGCCTTTTTTTCTTAAACCGGCTGCTATCTTTTTAAAACCATTAAGAGAAACTGTCTCTTCGTGTACTGTAATCATATCGCTTCCGGCTTCCACGAAACTGTCTACATATTTTTCCGGATGCTCAATCATTAAATGCACATCCAGCGGCAAGCAGGTGGATTTACGCAAACTTTGCACGACAACCGGACCGATGGTGATATTAGGCACAAAATGCCCGTCCATAACATCAATATGGAACAGGTCAGCTCCGGATTTTTCCATTCTTTTAAGTTCAGATTTAAGATCGCTGAAATCAGCGGAAAGTATGGATGGAGCGATTTTTATCTTCATTGATAAAGCCTTTTTTTAGCTATATATTTCTGGACCGCTTCCGGCACCAGGTACCTGAATGACCTCTTATGCTTTATTGCCAGCCTTATTTCAAAAGCCGATATATCAACTGCGCGTATTGCCAGCGTCTTGATATACGAGGGAATCTTTTCCAGCGGATAACCCGGCCGCGTTGCTACGACAAACTTGACCATTCCGGTTATTTCATTCAAATCTTTCCAGTCATTCAGATAGGTCAAAAGGTCCGAACCGGTAATAAAATAAAGTTCGTCTTTGAAATACTTTTTTTTAAGCTGCTTTATCGTATCAATCGTATAAGAATAACCGGTACGCTTAATTTCAAGATCAGAAACCAGGAAAAACCTGTTGCCTTTGACAGCCAATTTAAGCAGTTTAAACCGTTCTTCCGCAGAAATTATTTCTTCCGGCTCCTTATGCGGCGGAATATTCGTCGGGACAAAAATAATCCTGTCCAAAAACAGTTTCTCTCTCACTTCTTCAGCCAGAATCAAGTGGCCAATATGCACGGGGTTGAATGTGCCGCCTAAAATGCCGATCTTCATTGCCGCACCTGGCCGTGCCCAAAAACCATAAATTTATAAGTTGTCAGCTCTTCAAGGGCCATAGGCCCGCGAGCATGTAATTTATCAGTGGAAATACCGATCTCTGCGCCCATGCCGAACTGATAACCGTCAGTAAACCTTGTTGAGGCATTTACATATACGCAGGCAGAATCAACTTTGCGCAGGAATTCAAGGGCATTATCATAATTTTCAGTAACTATACTGTCAGAATGATGCGAGCCGTAATTATTTATATGTTCAATAGCGGACTGAAGCGTATCAACCACCTTAACCGATAAAGCCAGGCCCAGGTACTCCGTATAATAATCCTTCTCTGTGGCCAATTTTACATCTTTTACAATTTTTTTAGTCAAGGCACAGCCGCGGATCTGGACACCTGCCTCACGGAATTTCTTGATCATTCCCGGCAGGAAGCGCGCAGCAACATCGCGATGCACCAGCATGCTTTCCATTGCATTGCACACGCCCGGCCTCTGGACTTTGGCATTATAGCAGATATTCATTGCCATATTCAGGTCTGCCCACTCATCTATAAAAGTATGGCAGACGCCCTTGTAGTGCTTGATTACCGGGATAGTAGATAATTTCACAACCCTGTTAATCAGGCTTTCCCCCCCGCGCGGTATGACCAGGTCAATCAGGTCTTTTTGCTTTAATAGGATATCCACGGCTTTATGCTCGGGACGGGCAATCAGGCTGATAACGGATTCAGGTATACTATGCTTCTTCAGCACTAAGCTGAGTATATTGAATATAGCCAGATTGGAATTCAATGCGTCGCTTCCGCCGCGCAGGATTACACAGTTTCCGGATTTGATACTTAACCCTATGCAATCAGAAGTTACATTAGGCCGGGATTCATAAATTATGGCAATAACGCCTATGGGAGTACGTACTTTGTGGATCCACAAACCATTAGGCCTGCGCCATGCTTTTATAACCTCCCCTACCGGATCAGCAAGTTTGGTTAATTCAACCAAAGATTCAGCCATATCCGCAATCCGCTTATCTGACAAAGTAAGCCTGTCTATCATAGCCGGCTGCATCTTGGCGCGCCGGGCCTTAAGAATATCTTTCTTGTTCGCCTTTAATAGCTGCGCCCGGCTGTCAATTAAAGCCGCAGCCATATCTTTGAGGATCCGGTTCTTATCTTCGGCTGAAAGCGTGACCATAAAGCGCGATGCGCTCTTGGCTCTTTTAGCTATTCCTGTAACTTCTTTTTTAAGTTCCATATCAACACCTACATCAAAGCCAGATCATTGCAATGGATTATTTCTTTTTCAAAACGCCCGCCCTTGACTTTATCAAGCTGTTTGGAAGAAACAGCGACTTTACCCCGGGCAATTTCATTTCCCTGTTTATCCGATATCACAATAACATCTCCGCAATCAAAATTCCCGCAAACCGAGACTACGCCGACAGACAACAGGCTTTTCTTATTTTGCAATGCGTTTCTCGCCCCGTCATCAATAATAATCTTTCCCCTTGGCTTGCTGCCAAAGGCAATCCAGCGCTTTCTTTCTGCCAGATACCCCTGCTTTGGCAGAAAAACAGTCCATAAGCCGCCGGACAAAGGATCTCCCGCAGCCTCGCAGATCAAACCGGAATTCTTCCCGTTCGCAATCACGCAGACAACCCCTGAATCAACAGCAATTTTAGCTGCGTCAATTTTTGTAATCATGCCGCCGACGCATGTTTTCCTGGTTGTAGGGCACGCCAGCTGTTTTACCTGAAGGTTAATCTGGGGGACAACCCTGACTATTCTTTTGTCCTTGTCCAGCAAGCCGTCAACATCGGATAAAATAACCAGCAAATCAGCGGATACTAAGCTGGCTACCCGTGCTGACAACTGGTCATTATCGCCGAACCTGATCTCATCGGTAGATACAGTATCGTTTTCGTTGATAACAGGAACCACCCCTAGTTTTAAAAGAGTCAGAAGCGTATTTTTAGCATTAAGATAGCGGGTGCGGCCGGTAAAATCCTCCCAAGTAAGCAAGACTTGAGCGCAATTTTTCTTCTGTTCCTCTAGCAATGACAGGTAATTTTCCATTAAAATATTCTGGCCGACAGCTGCAGCTGCCTGTAGAAATGGCAGGCCCTTGGGGCGGCAGTCCATCCCAAGGCGCAGCATCCCCAAAGCTATGGCACCCGAAGAAACTATAATTACTTCTTTCCCGGAGTCAACCAGCTTATTGACTTCAAGCACAAGGCTTTTTAACAAGCCCCTGTTAAGCCCGTCGCTCTCAGAGCAAAACAGGCTTGAGCCGATCTTAATAACTATGCGGTTATAGGCTTTTTTTGATCCCTTCAATTAGCGCCTCCAGGCCGTCTTTATTCAAGGCCGATATAGCAAAGACTCTTTTACGCACTGCTTTTTTGAATTTTTTCAAGTTAAGCTTGGCGGTTTCAATATCCATTTTATTCGCAACAATGAGCTGTTTCTTTGCCCCTACGGCTTTGCTGTAATTTTTCAATTCCGCGTTTATTGTCCGGTAGTCTTTTAGCGGGTCCCGCCCTTCAAATCCACCCATGTCTATCATATGCAGAAGGATCTTGGTACGTTCAATGTGGCGCAGGAATTTATCTCCCAACCCCTTGCCAAAAGAAGAACCTTCAATCAATCCGGGAATATCGGCAATAACAAAACTCTTTTCATTGTCCCGGACAACGCCCAAAACCGGTTCTTTAGTGGTAAAAGGGTACGCGGCAATTCTAGGATGGGCATTGGTAATGCTGGAAATTAGCGTTGATTTTCCCGCATTGGGAAAACCGACCACCCCTACATCTGCCAGCACTTTCAGGTCAAAAAGAATATCTTTTTCTTCGCCGGCAATCCCGTCAGTAGCTTCATGATGGAAGGTATTTCCTCTGCCTCCCTTACCACCCCTGCATATAACAAATTCTTCTTTATCTTTATCCAGGTCGCGCAGTATACAGCCTGTCCCCAAATCTTTAACTGTTGTGCCTACAGGAACGCGGATAATTAAATCTGCGCCGTCTTTACCTTTTTTCCGGTTACCTGAACCGTGCGCGCCGTCTTGGGCCCGGAAATCCCGGTTGTATTTAAAATCAAGCAGGCTGTAGAGGTTACGGTCAGCGCGGATAACAACGTCAGCGCCTTTTCCGCCAGCCCCTCCGTCGGGCACGCCCTCGCGGATATACTTATCCCGGTAAAAACTGCTGCATCCTCTTCCGCCGTGGCCTGCGCGGATATGAATTTTAGTGCTGTCAATAAACATCAGGCCAGCTCTATATCTTTGATTTTCAGCACAGTCAGCTTCTGACGATGGCCTTTTTTCCAGTGAGTATTCTTACGGCGTTTATACTTAAAGGATATCACTTTCGGCCCCTTGGACTGTTCCAAAACCGTTGCCACAACCTTTGCATCCTTGACAAAAGGCTGTCCGACCTCAACTTTCTTTTCCTTAGAAACCAGCAGGACTTCTTTAATATTGATATCTTTTCCGGCTTTAGAATCCAGCTTCTCAACCTGGATTATATCACCTTTTTGAACATTGAACTGTTTTGCGCCAACCTCAATTATCGCATACATTTGTATTCCTCCTCTAATAGGATTTTGATTATCAGACAGGGTTAAATTTTAACACACAAACACTACTGGGTCAAGAATAAATAAGGGCAAACTAGGAGATTTTGACGTCTTCTAAATGAAGGGCCGGATTGGGAATAAGGTTAATTTTTGTGCGGAATTTGCGCTCAATAGCATGTAAATTAGCTTTATCCTTTAAAAGCTCATCAACTACCAGAGGATTAAGCATCAGGTTTGCCTGATGGAGGTTTTTGCCTTTTAAAAACCTTCTTAGCTCCTTTAAAGTAAATACCGACATAGTCAACGGAGACCTGACTTTTCCCTTGCCCTGGCAATAAGGGCAAGGCTGATACGAAATCATATGCACGGTCTTATGGATACGCTCCCGGGTCATTTCCACAAGGCCGAACTTGGAAATCCCTAAAATATCGTATTTGGCCTTATCGTGGCTAAGCGCTTTTTTCAATACGCCCAGAAGCTGCCTGCGGTGCCCCTCTTTTTCCATATCTATAAAATCAATGACAATAATCCCTCCCAAATCCCGTAATTTCAACTGCCGGGCCACCTCTTCTGCTGCCTCGCAATTTACCTTAAAGGCCATCTCCTCCTGATTTATTTTTTTCTTAAAACCGCCGCTATTTACGTCAATGACCACAAGGCCTTCCGTAGGCTCAATGATTATATAGGCCTTGGATTTCATGTAAACCCGGCTTTCGTAGATTTTGGATATCTGGCGCTCAACGTCTTTTTCCAGAAACAGGTCATCGCCGCGGTAAAATTCAACTTTACGCGCTAAATAACTAAGGAATGTGCGCATAAAACGCTGTATCCGGTAAAATTCCGGCTTTGAATCAACTATCAGTTTAGTGACATCTTCGGTAAAAGAATCCCTGATTGCCCGCAGGGTAAGGTCATATTCTTCATAAATTATTGCCGGCGCCTTAGAGCTTGTGACATTTTTTTCCATCCGCTGCCACAGCTTTAGCAAAAAATTGGCATCGCGCTGGATCTCTTGTTTTGACCTGTGGCTGGCTGCTGTGCGGACAATAAAACCAATACCCTTTGGCATCTTCACTTCTAATAAAGCGCTTTTGAGCCTTTTGCGCTCCTCGTCCTCTTCGATCCTGCGCGAGATACCTACGTGCTCCTCCTGAGGCGTAAGCACTAAATATCTGCCGGCTAATCCGATATGGCAGGACAACCTCGGCCCCTTGGTGCCGAATGATTCTTTGACCACCTGCACCAAGACCTCTTCGCCTTTTTTTACTTCCTTAGGCTTCTGATTAGGCGTCCTGTCGCTTTCAAAAAGGTCTTCAATTTCAGAAAGGTATAAAAACCCTTTTTTGGGCATACCTATATCCACAAAAGCGGCATTTATCGACGGAAGGACTGCTTCAATAATACCTTTATAGATATTCCCGACAATAGTCTTATCCTGAGGCCGTTCAATAGAATATTCTTCAATATTGCCGGAATTAACTACGGCAACGCGCACTTCCTGCGGCTCTACATTAATTAAAATCTCTTTGGACATATTCTCCTCAACTTAATCTGGCATCTTTGATAGCAATGCCATCCGGAAGCTGTTTTTGAAGGCTTGATATAAAATCTTCAGGCCGGATAAGCCGGTTGACTCCGGCTGTTGCTTCTTCGTGGCTGCTTTCAACACCTAATTTTAACGCTTTTTTTATGCTGAATTTAGGATGCGGGCTGAATCCTTCTGTAAGCTTTAACGGAATTTCTGCGCGTCGCATTGCCCGGGTAAAAAGCCGCATCAGGTCTAAATGCGATATATACTTAATATTCCCGGTTTTTGTAAATACGAAATCTATTTTAAAAAAATTCATCTATTTTGCTTCTTTGTTGTAACTTTTATCGCGCCTTTCTGCACTGACTGTTCAAGGGCAAGAGACGCAAGCCTTGAGATCTCTTCAGGGGTAAGGTCATTATCCCTGACAATCCGGGCAGTAATAAAGATCAGTAAATCCTGTTTCTGGATATCATCTACCTGCCTTCTAAATGCCGCGCCTAAAAAGGGTATTTTGCTTAAATAGGGAATACCGATAGTTTCTTTAGACTTGACATCTTTTAAGAGCCCGCCCAAAACCACGGTCTCGCCGTCCTTCATAAGTATCTGGGTTTGCGCTTCACGCACATCAATAATAGGGTAATCTACCGTAGAGGTGATGGCTGTAGTGCCTGTGCCCGAAACATTTCTTGCCGTAATGCTTGAGGTGCTGGAAGTGACGCTGGGATGTATTATCATGTTGATATAGCCGCCCTCATCGCTTACCTGCGGCACAACATTAAGTCTGATGCCGATTTCCTGATAATAATCTAAATTTTGCGTCTGCGTCGGCCCTTCGTTCTGCGAACCTGCAGTTACCGTCGAGCTCAAAATAGGCGTATGATAACCGACAAGAATAGCTGCCTCCTGATTATCCAGCGTCATAACCCGCGGCGCCGATAAAGTATTTGTGTGGGCATCCTGCTCTAAAGCATGCAGTATAACTTCAAATTGGGCTCCGCTTAATTTCTTAAACAAAATTTCCAAGCCCGCTTTATAAGGATAGGTACCCGGAAAAGTTGTAGTCCCTTCAATCGGGTTAAAAGCTCCGGGAGTAAATTCTGAGCCTAAATTCCTGCCGGCTATAGTCTTAGAGCCGGCAGCATTAAGGTCAAGGTCTCCCGGCGCTGTTGCATAACCGGAAGCTCCGGAAGAGCCAGTTCCCCAGTCAAACCCGATATCGGTTAATTTATCCCTGTTGACCTCCATAATCCGTGTTTCAATCAGGACCTGCTTGGGTTTTTTATCTATTTGAGGCAAAATTACGTTTTTAATCCGGTCTAAATTAGAAGCAGTATCAGTTATAACCAGTGTCTTTGATTTTACTGACGGCTCAAATTCGGCTTTGCGCGAAACCAGCTCCCCTGCGGCATTTCTTTCAATAGCGATTGTCTCCTGTTTCATAACATCGCCTTTTTCTTTTTCCAATATGGTCCCTGCCTTGGTGTCTTTGCCGATCTTAAATGAACCGAACTGCCAGCCTTTTTGCCCGCGGCTGTATAAGACAGATATTTTTCCCCGCGGCGAAAGCAAGGGGATCAGTATTTTTTCAGCATCTTGCGCGTCTAAAAATTTTAATTTTACGATCTCTGTCATCAAAGGCTCTTCGGCCTGGATTTTAGCGATGTTTTCCATGCGGGTTACCAGGATAATGTTGCCTTGCCTCTCTGAAGCATAACCGTATGATTTTAAAAGCACGCTTAAAGCCGTCTCCCATGGCACATCAGCCATACGGATTGTAACATTGCCGATAACATCAGGGGTCGTAACAATATTAACACCGGATTTAAAAGCAATTATCTTAAGGACATTGCGGATATCTGCGTCTTTAAAATCCATAGTGACGTTCTGCGATGAAGACAGGCTTTGCGGCACAGGCGCCGCCTGAAAAGCTGTTTCCGAATTTTCTTCCGCAATAGAAGGCTCAGGAACGCTGTTCTGAACCGGGGCTTCAGGTGACGCAGCCGGAGAGCTTTCCTTAACATCATCCTGTGCAATCGCACGCACTGATGAAAAAATATTAAACCCGGCTAACCCTAAGATTAACAAAGCACAAATTGATACCCTGGGTAAATGTATTTTCACCGTTCCTCCTTATTCAATTCAATTTCTAGAGGTTCTCCGTCTTTTATTAAAATAACCTTATTATCCTCAATCTTTAAGACTTCAAAGCCATTTACATCATCACCGATTTTTACAACGTCACCATTAATCATAGCATAAGAAACGCCATTTTCATCAAGAATTATTCCTTCCAGCGCTAAGCCGGTTACCCCACCTTCAGGCTGTACTTTGATCAGCCTGCCGTCTGTAGTTACTATCGGTATAAAAGGATCACGCCTGCCTTGCGAATTATATTTATATGCTGCAGTATCCTCGGCAGCTAAACCTAAACCGGTGATTAAAAGAATTGGAAGGAATATTAAATAAAATATTTTATTTTTTGACATAAATAATCATGGCCATGCTTACATTCTGGCGGAAAATATCCGACGCTGATGTTGTAACCTTAAAACTTTCAATGTTTACAAACACGCCGCAATTTTCCAAATAATTAATAAATGTGCCCAGCGTATGGTAAGTGCTTGAGATTTCAATACTGATTTTTAAAGGTTTAACAGGTGATTTTGCCAGGGCCGCATCAACGCCGGCCTCAGACTGCTTAAACTGTGTCACTGTAACTCCGCTTTCATTAGCCATACTTTGAATCTGCTCCAGAAATTGCGTTACCGATTCTTCCTTTATAAAAGCCTGACGTTTGTTCAATAAGCCATTACTGGCTGCTTTCTGCGTCTGCATTGCTGCTAAATCCCGGTTTAATTTATCTATATCGGTTCTTAGTTTGGCAATTCCGGATTCTGAATCCGACAGGCTTTTAAACCCCGCTGAAATTACAAATGAAAAATCCATATAAAGTACTACCAGCCCAACCAAGCCGATCAATATTAGTTTCTTTTTATCTAAAGCAGTAAAATCAATCATTTTGTTTTAGTCCGCAGGGTAAATACAAAATCTGCCACCTCGTATCCGCCGATAGTTTTTCTCTGGAGCGAGCTTATATCCATTTTGTCAAAATCCCGGCTAAACTGCTGATCTTTTTTAAGATCGTCAATAAATTTATTCAACAGCCCCATTTCCTGCTTATCCAGAGATAAAACTGAACCCTTTATGATTAATTCCTTGCGGTTAACGCTCATTTCGTTAAACCAGACTCCATAAGGAAGATTAAGGCTTAGTTTATTTAATTTCTCCGACCAAACCAGCGAAGATGCGATAAGCTGCTGCATAGCCTTATCACTGCCCATCGCAGAGGAAGACTCCTGCTTAAATACATCTATGGATTTTCTTTTTTGTTCCAAACCGGACCATTGGCTGTTAAGTGATTTAAGCTTTGCTGCTGCAGCTGTGCTGCGGATCACAACATACAGGTTTAAAGCAGCCAGTACTATAACCCCAAAGATTACAGCAAAAGTAATTATCTTGTTCTGCGACGCAGCCAAGACACTTGTTTTTTTAACCTTGATTTTGAGTTCATCCGGCAATAGGTTTATTTCTATCATATGTTCATGCCCTTAATGCTAAACCAAAAGCAACGGCAAATTGAGGGCTTAAGGCTTTAATCTTTGCCGTATCCAGGTCTTTTTGTATAACAACTTTAGCAAACGGATCCCAGCACTCCACTTCAACATCAAGCAGGCCGGATAACATCCCGTTCAAGCCGGGAAATAAACTTGTGCCGCCGCTTAAGTATATTTTTTTTATACTGGAAGCGCTCTGGCTTTCATAATAATCAAATGAAGTCCTTAATTCCGCGGCCAGTGCAGATAATACTGTTTCCATTATCTGGACGATCTTAGTAAGCCTTTCCTTATCGGGATTAAGCTTACATTGTTCGGCTGCGTTAATCTCAAGCTCCAATATCTCGGATATTTTCTGGGTAAAATTCTTTCCGGCAATATTTATATCGCGGCTTAAATGCGGAATCTGCCCTTCTAAAATGTTAAGGTTGGTCACGGCATGGCCGATATTTATTAAGGCTACGGCCTGATGCTCGCCGGATTGGGCCTGCGGATAATTATGGACAAAGGCATTTACCAGAGCCAATGAATCCAGATCAACGGCATTGACCTTTATCCCGGAATCAACAACTGACTTTAAGCGGACCGAAAGATAATCTTTTTTTACCGCCGCCAAAAGTACCATCATTTTATTATCGGCTAAATCGGGCTTTAAAATTGAGCTGTCTATATTAACATCGTTGAGGGCAAAAGGAATATATTTCTGCGCTTCATACTTAAGCGCATTCTTTAAATCGTCAGCTCCCATTTTTAAAAAGTTAACATACCTAATTATGCTGGAAGCCCCGGAAACAGACAAAGTTGTGAACCGGGGCGGTTGGGCTTCAGTCAGTTTTTTTAGCACCGACGATAAATCAATCTGAACCGGTTCAAGCAAATAAGAAGAAAACTCAACCTTATCTTTGGAGTGTTTTAACCTGACAGCTTTAATAAACGCTGTCCCGATATCAATACCCAAAGAGTAGCCCTCTTTATTGCCGTTATTCTTTACCCCAAATAAATTCATCATAAATAAAAACCGGGCACAGCCACATTATTTAACGGTTTCGTCACCCGGGCCTGCCTGCGAATCAGGGTTAGCTTTTATTGCTCCTGATTCATCAACGTAGAAATACCTTCCCTTTAACAGGCCGGTAGTAGTAGGATTGGCATTAAGCGTAAAATGATCCGGGTCAGCAAGGCTATACACAAACAAATAACCCTGTTTTCTTCCTTGAGCCAAAACAGGGTCAATATACGGAGGGTCCGAAGCCGGAAATGCCAGATCTATCAGGTCCGTTGGATAAGTCTGCTTAGCTATATGGTAAAGCTGGCAGGCATTTTCAACTGTCTTAAGGTTAGCGATTGCTGCGCTCTCATTTGCTACTATGCGCGAACGCAGTATGCTGGGCATTGCCAAGGTCAACAAGATTACAACAAGCCCCACTACAAGCATAATCTCAACCAGAGTAAAACCTCTGTTTTTCATTATTCTTCCTTTCTGCAGTCCTGAGAAACATGCAGGCTGCCGGTAGAAACTTTGAATATCTTTTGCCCGGTTATATTGCATTTAACCGGAACAGCCGAACAGTTATACCCTAAAGAATCAAGCCGGTCGCAGGCATAATGATATCCTTTTATAGGGAATTGCTTGGTATAATCCCTGTCTAAATATGAAGGCTCTGCAGTAACTAGGGCAGAAATACTGGAAGGAAAAAGGCCCTTATTGGCTTTTGAATAGCTTTCTAATGCGGCAGAGATAAGTTTTAGCGTTGCGGATGCGACTGTCTCATTATAACCGATATTAAGCCTGATTGCTTTTATCACAACAAACCTTAAAATAAAGGCGGAAACTGCTACAATCAGCATTATAACTACCAGGCTTTTAGCCTTATTATTTATTATCATAAATTTACGTAAGTTCTTTTTATTCTATTGGTTAGATTGTATCAAAAATAAATAAGTTATGCAAGAAAAATTATAAATAAATAAAAAAGGGCGGGAAAAAATCCCGCCCTTTTCTTAAAAAACTACAGTTCTGATTTATTGCAGTATATCACCTGTACAAGCTGTTGCAGCTGCAGCAGTATAATTCGCAGCAGCACTGCGGATTACGCCTGTCTGGTCAGTGCAGAAGCTCCTGTTTCCTGTAGTGCCGCGGGTAACAGGATTAGCTACTGCCTGATAAGTATTGGCATCGCCTGCTAAGGTAAAGGTATAGCCTGATTTCACGCCACCGGTCACAAAACCAGTAACATATGCAGGCGTTGCTGTTGTCAATGCATCCAGATCAGCCGGATACGTGGGGCTGGTCTGCGCAGCTCTGTATGTTTCAGCTGCTGAACTGATGGTCCTTACTGTCGCAATCGCAGAAGACTCATTAGCAGTCAACCTTGCGCGCAGAAGTCCGGGAATAGCTATTGCCGCCAGCAAAGCTATGATAGCGACAACAATCATAATCTCTACTAAGGTAAATCCTCTTCTCTTCATCTTAAACCCTCCTCCTTTAGGTTTATACTCCTTATCTATCTATAAATACTTACTTTATAAATTTATAACATTACGGCCTTGCTTTGTCAAGAGAAATTATCTAGCCATTATCCCTAAACCATTCAATTGTCTTAAGTAAGCCCATTTCCAAGCTAATTTTCGGCTGCCAGTTTAACACCTTCTTAGCCAGGGTAATATCAGGCTTTCTCTGCTTTGGATCATCCACAGGAAGCCTTTTATAAATGATCCTGCTTTTAGCAGAACACATTTTCAGCACCAACTTGGCAAACTGCAATATGGTAAATTCCCCCGGATTTCCCAGATTAACCGGCGTATGAATATGCGCATGCGATAACCTGTATATGCCATCTATCAAATCCGATACATAGCAGAATGACCGGGTCTGCTGGCCGCTGCCATACACAGAAACAGGCAGCCCGTTCATGGCCTGATAAATAAAATTCGGCACCACCCTTCCGTCATTAATACGCATCCTCGGGCCATAGGTATTAAATATCCTGACTATGCGGGTATCCAGTTTATGCACACGGTGATAAGCCATGGTAATGGCCTCGGCAAAACGCTTTGCTTCATCATAGCAGCCCCGAAAACCAACAGGGTTAACATGCCCCCAATAAGTTTCAGGTTGAGGATGGACCAAAGGATCCCCGTAAACTTCCGATGTTGAAGCCAGCAAAAATGCCGACTTTTTATTTTTAGCCAGCCCCAAACAATTATGAGTGCCTAAAGAGCCGACCTTAAGCGTCTGAATAGGGAATTTTAGATAATCTTCCGGTGATGCCGGAGAGGCAAAATGCAGGATTAAATCAACTTTACCCTGCATCGAGATATATTTTGAAATATTATGCTCTTTAAAGCGAAAATTCTTATCTTTAAGCAAGTGCCTGATATTCTGCAGTTTTCCGGTTATAAAATTGTCCAGACATATTACTTTATAATCATTCTGAATGAATTTATCGCATAGATGCGAGCCGATAAACCCTGCGCCGCCTGTAATTACAGCTATTTTCTTACGCATTTAAAATAATCCAATGTCCTTTTAAGCCCGTTAATAAAATCAACTTCCGGCTTATAGCCAAGGCCTTTTTCTATAAGCGAAAGGCTTGCTTTTGTCCGGAAAACATCCCCCGGCCTTTTATCAAGGAAAACCGGCTTTAATTTTTTCCCGGTTAACTTATTTAATATACTTACTAAATCTAATATGCTGTAATCTTTTCCGCCGGCTACATTATATACGCTGTTTACAGGTTTACTTTCTAAAGAAGCCAGTATATTGGCATTAACTACATTGCTTATATAGGTAAAATCGCGGGATTGCCTGCCTGTGCCGTAAATAGGCGGCCTTTTATTGCGGAACATACAATCAATAAACTTGGGGATGACCACAGCGTATTCATCGTCTAAAGACTGGCGGGGGCCAAAAACATTGAAATAACGCAGTGCTACCGTAGTTATGCCGTAACGAAGGCTGAATATCTTGCAATAATATTCTCCGCAGAGCTTGGTCAGGGCATATGGGGAAATCGGCCCGGGCACAAAACATTCCTTTTCAGGAAAATCCTTTACATCGCCATATACCGAGCTGGATGAAGCAAAAACAAATGCCTTTACCTTATTCTTAACTGAGGCTTCTAGCATATTTAAAATACCCTGAATATTTACATCATTATATTCTTGCGGGTTATTAAATGATTTCGGCACGCTCCTTAAAGCCGCCTGATGCAAAACATAATCAATGCCGCTTGTTGCCTTCAGGCAGGCGGATTTTGAGCGGATATCCGCCTTTATCAAATCAATCCTCTTTTTTGCCAGGGCAAGATTGGATGCCCGGCCGCTGGAAAAATTATCCAACACCCTGACTTGGGCCCCTTTTTCCAATAAGGCGTCAACAATGTGCGAGCCTATAAATCCTGCGCCGCCGGTTACCAGGTATTTTTTCATAGCCTTTTAATATTTAGGGATTTGTTTCCCGGGAATTTATTACGCGTATCAAAAACCAGTTTAGCGTGCCTGCTAATCAAAGCATAATCAATTGCGCTATGGTCAGTAGCTATAAGAACGCAATCAAACCCGGCAATAATTTCTTTGGTTAATTTAACTGATTTTAAATCCAGATTATATACCTTTAGATAGGGGATCAAGGGGTCATAATAAGAAACAAATGATTTTGCCCGGCGAAGTATTTCAATAATATCCAAAGCCGGGGATTTGCGTAAATCCTTTACATCTTTCTTATATGTAACGCCTACAACCAGGATACGCGCATTCTTTAAGCTTAATCCGGAGCGCGACAATTCCGCCTCCACCCTCTTAACCACATATCCGGGCATCCCGTTAATAGTATCCGAAGCCAACTTTATAAAACGGCTGCTAAAACCCTGATGTTTGGCTTTCCAGTACAAATAAAGCGGGTCTTTTGGTATGCAATGCCCGCCCACTCCGGGCCCGGGATAAAAAGGCATAAAGCCAAACGGCTTGGTCTTTGCCGCATTTATAACTTCGGAAATATCTATATTCATTTTATGCGACATCATGGCTAATTCATCAATAAGCCCGATATTGATCAAACGAAAGGTATTTTCAAGCAGCTTAACCATTTCAGCAACTCTTGCTGTGGACACAGGCACAACTTTATCAAATATATTTTTATACACCATGACAGTCAATTCAGTAGCCGCACGGTCTATGCCGCCGCAAACCTTGGGGATTTTCTTCAGTATAAAATTACTTCCCGGATCTATCCTTTCCGGGGAAAAACATAGATAAAAATCCTTTCCGTGCCTGCTGCCGTCGTTTTCCAGCATAGGCAGGATTACTTCTTCGGTAGTGCCGGGATAAGTCGTGCTTTCCAAAACAATCAATGCTTTTTCTTTCCTGTGTTTGGCTATAGATTTCACAGCTGAAGTAATATATGAGATGTTCGGCTGGTATTTATGCTTTAACGGAGTAGGCACGCAGATAAAAATAACATCTGCCTGCTTTAAAAGTACGAAGTTTGAAAATACCTGAATTTTTTTTGACTCAATAAGCTTTTTAATATCACTTGAGGGGACATCCGTAATGTAGGAAAGTTTCCCCTTAAGCTGGTTAATCCTGTCCTTATCCAAGTCTATACCCAAAACACTAAACCCTTTTTTAGCGAATTCTACTGCTAAAGGCAGGCCCACATAGCCTAAACCGACTACGGCGATCTTCAGCTTTTTTTTGACTGTTTTAACCTTAAAGCCTTTTAGGAAATTATCCATAGTTATCTAATCTTTTGATTTTCTTCCGATGCTTTCGTAGGTAAATCCTAATTTACGCATTTCCTGCGGGTCGTAAATATTGCGGCCGTCTAAAATAACCGGGCGCTTAAGCAGTTTTTTTATCTTTAAGAAATCCAGCTCTTTAAATTCATCCCAATCCGTGAGGACCAGCAGGCAATCGCTGCCCTTAGAAGCGCTATATGCGTCATTGCAAAAAGTAACTGTTTTATTAAGTGCGCCCGCAGCCTTTTTCATCGCTTTAGGGTCATAAACGCGCACCTTAGCGCCTTCTTTTTGTATTGCCCGGATAATATCAACTGCGGCGGAACTGCGGATGTCATCGGTATTAGGCTTAAATGAAACACCCAGAACAGCGATTGTCTTGCCCTTGATTATCCAAAGGGTATTTTTTATTTTCTCCAGAAAAAATTCCCTTTGCCGGCTGTTTATATTCCTTACCGCGGTAAGCAGGTCAAATTCATAGCCTAATTTTTCCGATATGGCAATAAAAGCGTCTACATCTTTTGGGAAACACGACCCTCCATAACCCAGCCCGGCATTTAAGAAATCTTTTCCTATGCGACCATCAAGGCCCATCCCCAACGCTACCTTAGAGACATCAGCTCCCACTTTATCGCAGACCTGCGATACAGCATTGATAAAAGAAATCTTGGTGGCCAGGAATGAATTAGAGGCATGTTTTATTAATTCTGCGCTCTTAACATCAGTAATGAGGATCGGCGCCTTTAAGGGCTTATAAAGCGCAGTCAACAGCTCAGCGGCTTTTTTTGACTCAACCCCCAAAACAATCCTGTCCGGATGCATAAAATCATTGATTGCCTGCCCTTCTCTTAAGAATTCAGGGTTGGAAGCAACATCAAACTTGTGTTTCTTCCCGGCATAAGCAGAAACAGTCTGTTTTACCCAAGCACCTGTCTCAACAGGAACCGTGGATTTTTCAACTATCAACCGGTAGCCGGACATATTCTTGGCTATTTTTCTGGCTACATTCTCTATACCGGTAAGGTCTGCTTCGCCGTTTTCCAAAGACGGAGTGCCTACAGTGATAAATATTATTTCTCCTGCATTAACCGCATCGGCAATGCTGGAAGTAAAATTTAACCGCTTTTTTTTAAGATTGCTCTTTATCAGCTCATCCAAGCCGGGCTCATATATAGGTATCAGGCCTTTTTTAAGGCAAGCAATCTTTTTAATGTCATTATCCGCGCAGACCACATGGTTTCCCAACTCGGCAAAACATGCCCCGGTAACCAAGCCGACATAACCTGAACCGATAATTGAAATATGCATAATTTCTCCGTTACGGATTTACCTGCGAGCCCGACTGAGGCTCTTTATAGCTCTGGTCAAATCCAAACTCAAGCTCTGGGAACGCCTTCATCCTGAAAATCAGCCAGATAGTATTTCCTTCCCATTTCTTCCGGTTAAAAGTAAAATCCATTTGCCAGCAGTGCAGGTCGCGCGAAATAGTATACTCCTGCTCTCTTATGCCTCTGGGCAGCCCAGGCTGATGCCCGACATTCCTGCGCTGATACATTGAAAACCGCCACTTAGGATTAAGCCGCCAATTAAGATTAAACGTTATTTCATTGCCGCCTTTTAATTGATACCTCTGGCCCAGCCCCACAGAGCGCTCCCTGCCCAAATCAAAATAAAGGTCATAATTAACGTCATTAAAGCTGTTGTACCCAACCGAATCCCGGGCGCCGGAATGCTTATAGTTTGCAGTTGACTCAAGCCTCATCCAGGAAAAAGGCAGCACCTTTAACTGGAAATAAAAATCCTGAAAACTACTGCCTCTTTTTTCGCCGGTTTTCGGTTTAATATTATAACTTGTGGTCACCAGAAAATCGACTAAGTCAACACTTACCCCTTTTCTTTTGGTCTGCAGCTTATTCTGCAGCCCTATACTGACATAATGGCTGCCGGTGAGCGCATCCAGCCCGTCAAGCTGCTTCAGGTTACTGGCCGGTACCGTAGGGGTATGATTGTAATAATAATTTGCCGTCGGAGTAATAATATGCCTGAGGGCGTTGATATCAAGCCCGAAAATATTAGTTTTAACGTTAAAAACACGGTAGAATTTCGTGCTGATATCTGCTCCGGCTTTAAACATAGTGCGCACTACGTGAGATTGCCCGTTTGCTCCTTTGTCATAAACTGTCTCCTGGCTGCCTACATTAGGCCTGAATTCAAAAATTGATACTTTTAGCGGATAAGAAAACTGGTTTACAGTATCAAAACGCGATACTGTTATATCTTTAGGCGATGCCTTGGAATTATACACGCCCGAAGTCGTAGTGCTATTAAAATAAAAACGGCTGTTACCCATGCGCACATTAGGCATAGTGTATTTTAATTCAGGCATTTTGTTTTGCTGGTCAAACCAGTGGTTATTTCTCACCTGCATCAAAACGTCCAAAGCGGAATAGCTATAGGACTGGTGGAATAACGCATAGGTCAAAGGCTGCTCATCCCTCTCGTATTCTCTCTGGAAATAATCCCTTAAAAAACTGATTCCCGGGCCTTTTATTTTATTCTTCTGGTCGCTTATCTGATAATATTCCCCAACAATGTTGGTGCGCTCATTGATATCCCATTTATGCCTTAAGCGGGTAAAATATCTCTGGTAGTGTTTCGGGTCCGCAGGCAGACGGGTAGCTTCATCCTGCCTCTCCTGCGTATAATAAACTTTGAAGTCGCCTTTTCCGAAGAATTCCGTATCATAGTTAGCCAGAACGCCTCCGGCAGTGCCCAGCTTTGACCTGTAATCAAGCATAAGCAGGCCTTTTAAATTTTTGTTCAGGTTATACCGGTATGCCGACAATACGTACGCTCCCCAATCTTTGCTGCTTCCCGGGCTGATCGGCAGGCGCATCCACGGATCATCAAAATTATGGTTATACTCCGGCATATAAAGCACAGGCGCTTTATTGACATACATAGTTGTATCAGTAAGGTTTACTTTTTTACCCGGGAAAAAATTAACCCTTCCGGTCATTAATTTATAATGCGGATCATCAAAGCTGCAGGTAGAAACATAACTGCGGCGGGCGATAAATTCATCAGGGCTGACTTTTTCCATCCTTTCGGCTTTACCAAAAAAAGGATTGGACATAAATTTAGCGTCATAGATAATCCCCGTTTTAGTAATAAAATTATAGGTAATCTTCTGGCCTTCAATAATGCCCTGTTTCTCGGCAAGGCGGACATTTCCTTCGGCGCGGCACTCTTTGGTCTGGGTGTTTACAACCAGTTTCTGACAGGTCAGCTTGGTATCTTTGAATATTATCTCTACATTGCCGGTTGCAATAGCTTCATTACTGGAAGCATCAAATTCAACAGTATCCCCGTTCAGGGTGATTGGCTGGGGAACTGGCTTGCTTACCGGCTTTTCTTCCTCTGCAGGGCAATTAAACGGGAAAATCCCGGATACTGCCATAATAAGAAAAAATATAACCAGTATTTTCCGGGAAAAGGCAAATATATTATATTTAATCTGCGGCATTTATTTGGGTATTTTTTTATGGTCTTCCAAAAATTTCTTGATCCCTATGTCTGTCAGCGGATGCCTGACAAGCTGCTCAATGACTGAAAACGGTATTGTGGCGATATCCGCACCCAACTTTGCCGCATCAACTACATGCAAAGGATTGCGCACAGACGCGACTATTATCCGGGTTTTAAAACCGTAGTTTGAATAAATCTTTTTTATATCCGCGATCAAATCCATTCCGCAGGAACCGGTGTCATCAATCCTGCCGATAAACGGCGAAACATAATCCGCCCCTACCTTTGCCGCCAATAAAGCCTGGGCAGCAGAAAAACACAAAGTAACGTTGGTCTTAATGCCTTCGGCAGAAAGGATACTCACTGCCTTAAGCGCATCTTTGACTAAAGGTAATTTTATTACAATGTTATCGGATATCTTTGCCAGGCTTCTGGCTTCTTTTACCATACTCTCGGCGTCAAGGCCGATTACTTCAGCGCTTACCGGGCCGCGGACCAGAGAAGTAATCTCCTTTAAGAGGGCGTCTGACTTTTTATTCTCCCGGGCAATAAGGCTGGGGTTAGTGGTTACCCCGTCAACAATGCCAAACTCTGATGCCTCTTTAATTTCTTTGACATTAGCCGTATCAATAAAAAACTTCATACCGAGCTGCCCTCCCTGGCGAAAATTGCCGCACCGATCATCCCGGCATCACTGCCTAATTTAGCCCTGAGTATCTTAACCCGTTTAGCCTGCACGGGCATGGCCTGTTCTGAAACTACTTTTCTTACTTTTTTAAATATCAGTTCGCCGGCTTCAGCTATGCCGCCGCCTATAACAATTTTTTCCAGGTTCAAAAGGTTCACAACCGCAACTAAGGCCCTGCCCAGGTATAAACCTACATCATCCCATATCTTTTGGGCTTTTTTATTGCCGTGGTTAGCCATCCTGCTCAATTCCTCCAGCGCGATCTTGCGGCCAAATTCCTTTTCTACTTTCTGCATAATCCGGTTATTGCCGATATAAGCTTCCAGGCAGGCAATCCCGCCGCAATTGCATTTCGGGCCAAAGATATTCACCGGTAAATGGCCCAGCTCTCCTGCGGCAAAACTGGAACCGCGGTATAATTTGTTTTGGATAATTATTCCTGCGCCTACCCCTGTGCCTAAAGTCAGGCACATAGCATTATCAGCGCCTTTTGCAGCACCCAGCCTGTATTCAGCCAGGCTCATCAGGTTTGCGTCATTATCAAGCCTTACCGGAATCCTGATTTTTTTCTCCAGTATTTTTTTTAAATTAACATTCTTCCAGCCCGGAATATTTGGAAAGAAATGCACCAGGCCTGCCTGCGCATCAACCGGGCCGGGAAGCCCGATGCCTACTGCGCATACCTGCCTAAGATTTAATTTATTATCCGCCAGCACTATCCCTACGGAATCCGCAATGGCAGATATCAGCTGACTTCTTGCGGAATAATTCCGCGTACTTAATATGCGCTTACTAATAATTTTATAATTCCGGTTTAAAAGGGAGATCTTCAGGTTGGTCCCCCCGAGATCTATCCCTATAACAAATTTGGCTGTCATAGTGAATTATTTTATACGAAAGTGATTAGTATTGCAAGAGATATGTGCGTGATTTATTGGCCGCAGCAGCAGACTTTATTCTTTCCGGTTTGCTTAGCGCGGTAAAGCGCCTGATCCGCCTTTTCAATAATCGTCTGGATGCTTTTTCCGTCTTTCGGAAAAGCCGAAATTCCGATGCTGACCGCCACTCTCAAGTCTTCGTCATAGACTTTTATCAGTTTATTTTCCACAGCCTGACGGATACGTTCTGCTGCAATCAAAGACTGTTCCCTGTCAGTTTCAGGCAGGATAAGAGAAAATTCTTCGCCGCCGTAGCGCCCGACAAGGTCGACCTGGCGGATATTCTCTTTTATGGCCCTTGCGATCTCCCGCAATACCGCATCTCCGACGAGATGGCCATAACGGTCATTGTAAGTTTTAAAATTATCAATATCCAGCATAAAAAACGAAAATGCATGCTTATATTTTTTAGAGCGCTCTAATTCCTCTTTTAGCCTTTCCAGAAAGTACCTGCGGCTGAATACCTGAGTCAGGCTGTCAGATATTGCCAGCTCCTGTACTTTTTTATAAAGCATGGCTCTTTTTATGCCTAAAAGGAACTGCTGCGCCAAGATATGAAATTTATTGATCTCGTTGGGATCCAGGCCGCTGACTGCCAGATAGCCAAGCTGGTTAGTATCAATCTTGAGCGGCAGCCTGACATAATCCTGCTCTTCAGCCAGCTCGTCGCCGGGTTTGAGAAACCTGCAATCACGCACGCTCACATACTTATTTATCTCTTTACAAAAAGTCTGGAACACCTGCTCTTCGTCAAGCGTGCGGCAGATATTCTTAGTTATATCAAAAAGCGCCACTGTCTCTTCAACTATCCGTTCAAGGTCATTATTTATTTTCCTTAATTTATCATTTTCACAACTTAGCTCCTCACAGACAGCGGCATCGCTTGAACGACCGGCATCAACAGCGCATACCCCTAAAGCAAGCATACGCTTGAGGTAAAGGACCAGAAATAAAGTCAAAAGCACCAGAAGTATATTAAAAAAGGCGCTGGCCATATTAAACACTGTTTACCCTGTTTCTTCCGCTTTGTTTTGCCGCATACAAAGCCTTGTCTGCCTGCAAAATTAATTCATTTCCTTCGGCTGCGTTTTCCGGAAAACTAGCCACTCCAATGGATACCGTCACCTGAGTCTCGTGCCTACGCAGCATTATTTTATTTTTCTCAATCTTTAAACGGATATCTTCGGCTATTTCCAAAGCAGCATTTTTCTGGCAGCGCGGCAAAATTACGCAAAACTCTTCTCCGCCAAACCTGCTTACAATCGGATTAAATTTTTTCAGCTGCTCCTCCAGCGCCCGGGCCAGCCGGATAAGAACAAGGTCTCCTGCAGTATGCCCGAACCTGTCGTTATAATCTTTAAAAAAATCAATATCCAGCATTAAAAGAGACAGGTTAGCGCTATCCCTTAAGGCCCGGGAACACTCTTCTTTAAGCCTCTCCATAAAGTAGCCCCTAACATAGAGCCGTGTCAGGCCGTCATGAATAGCAAGATCCTGCGTTTTCTGAAAAAGCTCTCCATTTTCAATTGCCACTGCCCCCAATTCGCATATAGTGGCCAAAAAACGCAGATCATCCTGAGAATAGAAATTAGGATGCTGGCTATCCAGCCTTAATATGCCTAAAAGCCGGTTTTCGCTTAAAAAAGGCGCGCTAATCAGCGATAAAACCGGCCGGACTGACTGGCCTTTTAACTTTTCCGGGTCAAAACGGAAATCTTTGCGCGCATCCTCTACAATCAGGGGGCTGTTATGCCTTAGCACCCAAAAATCAAAAATATCCCCTTCCTTGGCTTTAATAACAAGCGCTTCGTCTTCTTTTTTGGCGGTAAATACTTTTAACCGCTGAGAACGCTCGTCAACAAGATAAAGCACGCAAAGGCCTTTATTGCCCGAAATAAGCTTGAAAGCTAAATAACAAAGTTGTTCGGCGATTTTTTCAAGCGATAAATTCTGGTTTATCTGCTCAATGATATCCTTAAGACTGTTATAACGGCTGGATTTACTCATGAGGATCTGCTGCTGCTTTCTCTGCTTAGCCATTTCTTCGGTAAGCAGGTTGATATTTTCATGCAGGTCCTGTTTATTTATTTCAATGCGGCACCGGCGCTGAAAGCTGGAATTTATCAGCATTATTGCGGCTGAAAAATTTATAAGGTAGAAAAAAAGCAGGGAAAAAACAGGGATAGGCCTTATGTAAAGGCTAAGCACTATGGGGATAACTATATAAAAAATCAGGATTGCCGCCAGATAGCAGATTATTCTTTGCTGCAGAGGAATTCTTTCTTGACGGGCTAAAATTTGATCAAGGTTATATGATAGTCTCTTCTGTATCCTTATCAAAGAAGTGCACCTTGCTCATATCAAATACGACATCCATGTCCTGATTGACATTCGGCCGGTCGTGAGCTCCGACCCGGGCGATAAAAGTGTGCCTTCCGGTATTCAAATACAAGTAGACTTCCGAACCCATCGGCTCGGCTACTTCACAGGTGACCCTGACAATATTCTCGGCAGGCGCCTGCGAAACAAATAATTTGTCATAAATATCTTCCGAACGTATGCCAAAAATAATATCCTTACCCAGATAAGGCTTGATCTTGGTTAACATATCTTCCACCAGCTTGACCTTTATCTTTCCTTCGTCAAAATAGATCCTGCCCTCTTTTTGGATAATCCTGCCGTTCATAAAATTCATCGGGGGAGACCCGATGAAACCGGCTACAAATTTATTCTTAGGGTAATCGTAGACCGTGATCGGATCTGCCAGCTGCTGTAACAGCCCGCCCTTCATTACGGCAATCCTGTCGCCCATAGTCATAGCTTCAGTCTGGTCATGGGTAACATAAATAATAGTGGTCTGGAGCCTGATATGCAGTTTATGTATCTCGGTGCGCATCTGAACCCTTAACTTAGCGTCAAGGTTGCTCAAAGGCTCATCAAATAAAAATACCATAGGTTTTCTGACTATTGCCCTGCCTACAGCTACCCTTTGGCGTTCGCCTCCGGAAAGCTCTTTAGGCTTACGCGCTAAAAGGTGCTTAATTCCGAGTATGTCCGCAGCCTCATTAACGCGTAAAACAATTTCAGCTTTAGAATAGTGGCGTAATTTCAACGCAAAGGCCATGTTTTCAAAAACAGTCATATGAGGATAAAGCGCATAATTCTGGAAAACCATGGCTATATCGCGGTCTTTGGCCGGGACATCATTCACAATTTTATCCCCGATATAAATCAACCCCTCGCTTATATCTTCTAGCCCGGCTATCATCCTTAATGTTGTGGATTTACCGCAACCTGAAGGGCCGACCAAAACCATAAATTCTTTATTTTGCACCCCTAAGCTCACCCGGTTTACCGCGCGAACATTTCCAGGGTAAATCTTAGACACTTCCCGCAAACTTACTTGAGCCATCTAACCCTCTCTTATTAGTTAATTTCTGGATAACAAAACGTTATTATTATATCGCTTTAACTTAAATAGTCAAGCAATTGGCTTATTGTATTTTTTAGATTCTTCCGGTGCACGATTTTATCAATCAGCCCGTGTTCCAGCAGGAATTCAGAACGCTGAAAACCATGGGGCAATTTCTGCCTTATGGTCTGCTCTATCACCCTTGGCCCGGTAAAACCTATCAGCGCTTTAGGCTCGGCAATGATAGCATCACCTATCCCGGCAAAAGACGCCATAATCCCGGCCATAGTAGGGTTGGTCAAAACCGAAATATACGCCAGGCCTGCTTTATTATGATAGCTTAACGCAGCGCATGTCTTGGCCATCTGCATAAGGCTATACATCCCTTCATACATGCGCGCACCGCCACCGGAGCCGGAGACAATTACGACAGGTAATTTATTTTTAGTGGCATACTCAACAGCGCGGGTTATCTTCTCTCCTACCACAGACCCCATTGACCCCATAATAAAACGCGAATCAGTCACGGCCAAAACAATTTTTTTCCCTTCCAAGAGCCCCTCTGCGGTAACTACCGCATCCTTTAAGCCGGTAGCAGCCCTGTCCTGTTCAAGCTTTTCCTTATAGGTTTTTGGGCCTTTAAATTCAAGCGGGTCAGCCGATTTCATATCCTTGTCAAATTCGGCCATTGTATCTTTATCCAGCAGCATATTCACCCGCTCATATGAACCAAGCACAAAATGATAATTACATTTAGGGCAGACTTTGAAATTTTCCTCAAGCGTCTTATTAAAGAGTATCTCCGGGCACTCTTCGCATTTGGTCCAGAGCCCGTCAGGCATTTCTTTACGCCGTAATTTAACTACTGTGTATTTTTGCTTACCGAATAAAGCCATAAACGCTATTCCTCGTCTAACCTGTTAATCACCAGCCCTGAAAGGACTTTAGGGTAAAAATATGTTGATTTGGGAGGCATGCGGCTTCCGGCAAGCGCCACATCAATTATCTGCTGCATTTTAACCGGATTCAGCAAAAAGCCGACGCTTGACTTGCTTGAGTCAACCCGGCGCTCAAGTTCATCGGGATCCTGTATAAATTCCACATTTTCTTTATTATCCAGCCCGAGCCCGAGAATAGAATCTAAAATTAAATGATTGAGTATAGAGACATCCAGCCAACGGTATACCGCAGGCCTGTCCGGCATCATCTTTTCAAGCGTTTTAATATTTTTCAAACGTAGCAGCCAGTATTTCTTATCCTTATAAAACCCAATAAGGTGTTCGGAACGGCCGCCTTTCTCCATAAGAAAGAAAAACTTAGATTTGTCTTTGATTTCTTCTAAATCAAAAAATTCTTTTACTCTGGATTTAAATAATTCAATATCAAATTTGGACGGCAGTTTCACTAGGCGGTGGATAGGCAAGATAGTCAGGCCTAACGCATGGTCGCTGGTAAAATAACAGAGCACATAATTAAACGGCTCGTTGCCGTCCGATCCACTATACTTTTGCTTCATTAGATCCCTGTAGGCGCACCCTACTTCATAACGGTGGTGGCCGTCAGCAATAAAAACATCTTCGGCATCAACAGATGAGGTAATTTGTTTAATCAACTCAGGCGAATCTATCCTCCAAAGTTTGTGCCCAACGCCTTCGCTATCAACAATATCAATAAAGGGGCGCGATTGAGCGGCTAGGGATTTATAGGTCCTTGGAATAATCCGTTTCTGGTCCTGAAAAACCGCGAATATCGGGCTTAGGTTGGCCTTTACGGCTTTTACCAGCTTAAGCCTGTCTTCCTTAGCCTCTGAACGGGTATTTTCATGCGCAAATACCCGCGAATTATTTTCTTCCAGTTTTAAACGGGCGATAAAGCCTACCCGGGTCTTTTTTTCGCCTTTTACCTTATACTGCTGCTCATAAAAATAAATTGCCGGCTGCGTCTCCTGTATCAAAATATTTTTTTTCTTCCATTCATTAAATAATTCCGCGGCCTTGCGGTATTTATCTTCGTTGTCTGCGGCTTTGCTAAGCAGGATATGGATGAAATTTTCCGTACTCATCTTACGGTACTTTTCCTGCTGCTGGGCCGAGATAACGTCATATGGAGGGCAGACAACTTCGGCAAGGTCTTTGACTGTATCCTGATTATAGACAACAGCCCTAAACGGTTTTATTTTTGTCATATTATTTTTTATGCGGGCAGGAATTACAGCCGTCCTTTGTTTTTGAACATGATGGCGGGGCTACGGATGCAGGCTGCTTACGATAATCCGTAGCATAAAAACCCGAGCCTTTAAATATAAGGCCTGAGCCGCTGCTTATCAGGCGCTTGACCTTCTTATGGCATCTAGGGCACTTCTCCAGCGGTTTATCAGTCATCCTTTGAAAAGCTTCAAACTGATTTCCGCAATGCGGGCATTCATATTCATAAGTCGGCATAAACTATACTCCTTAATTATCTGAATTTTTTCTTTATCTTTTCACTAAAACTTTCCATGCCTGCCTGTTCTCCGCTGGCCCGGGCAAATTCTTCAATTAACCTGCGCTGTTCGGAATTAAGGCGGGACGGAATATCCACATTGACCCTGACTAATTCATCTCCGGGCTCTGCGCCATGGACATCAGGCATCCCTTTGCTTTTTAAGCGAAAAACCTTTCCCGGCTGGGTTCCCGCAGGGATCTTCATCCTGACATGGCCGCTTAAAGTAGGCACATCCACTTCAGACCCCAAAACAGCTTTAGAAAGGCTGATATTAATTTCCGTAAGTATATCATTTCCGTCACGATGATACAAGGGGTTTGGCCTGACCTCAACTATCACATAAAGGTCCCCTCTACCGGCAGTACCTGCTTCGCCTTCGCCCCTTACGCGTAAACTGGAGCCGTTATCAACTCCCTGAGGGATTTTAACCTTTATTTTACGGGTAACTTTTTCCCGGCCCTGGCCGTTACATTCAGGGCAAGGTGTCTGAATAATCATGCCCTCGCCGCCGCATCTGTGGCAAGTCTGGACCATCTGAAAGAAGCCATTGGAGGCAACACTGCGGCCTGCCCCTTTACACTGAGGACAGGTAATCTTCTTGCTGCCCGGTTTTGCGCCGCTGCCCGAGCACATAGAACAAGTCTCATAACGCGGGACACTAATAGTCATTTCAGTGCCGCGAAAAGCTTCTTCTAAAGACAAAGAAACTGATATCTCCAAATCCCTTCCCCGGCGCTGCCTGCCAGCCTGCCTTGACCGGCCGGACCTGCCTCCAAAATCAAACCCCAGATCAGAAAAAATCTCATCAAATATCCCGCCGCCCAACCCGTAATCACCCATACCCTGAAAAACACTGTTAAAATCAGCATTCTTAAAGATATCTTCCTGTGCATAGCGCTGATCAATTCCGGAATGCCCGTATTGATCGTATAATGCTCGCTTCTGGCTGTCAGAAAGTACGGCATAGGCTTCTGAAATTTCTTTAAATTTTTCTTCGGCTTCCTTTTTTTGTTCGTGCGGGACGCGGTCAGGGTGATAGCGCAAAGCCAACTCGCGATAAGATTTCCTGATCTCATCCAGAGAAGAACTCTTCTTTACCCCAAGAATTTCATAATAGTCGCGCTTAGTAGTCACTATTTTTTATCGTCTTCTTCCTTAAACTCCGCATCAATCACATCATCTTTCTTTTCCGAGCCGCCTTCTTGCTTTGCCCCTTGCCCTTCATCCTTCGCGCCTGCCTGACCTTGCTGCTGGCCCTGTTGTTTAGCAGATGCCTGCTTGTATATTTCTTCGGCTAATTTATGCGAGGCCTTGGTTAATTCATCCATACATTTTTTTATACTGGCAATATTCTTATCTTTGATTGCGGCCTTCAGGTCGTTTAATTTCGCCTCAATATCGCCGCGCTCTGACTGGCTGACTTTCTCGCCATAGTCTTTCAGGGATTTTTCAGTAGCATAGGCAAGATTATCCGCCTGATTAACCAGCTCTACTTCTTCTTTGCGCTTCGCATCTTCAGTGGCGAATTTCTCTGCATTCTTCACCATATTATCAATTTCTTCTTTTGAAAGCTTGTGCGGAGCGGTTATTTTAATAGACTGCTCTTTTCCGGTGCCCAGGTCTTTAGCTGAAACGTGGACTATTCCGTTGGCGTCAATATCAAAGGCGACTTCAATCTGCGGGACTCCACGCGGGGCCGCAGGAATACCCACCAAATCAAATCTGCCAAGCTCTACGTTATCGTCTGCCATCGGGCGTTCGCCTTGCAGTACCCGGATTGTAACCGCGGTCTGATTATCGGCTGCAGTGGAAAATACCTGGCTTTTTCTGGTAGGTATGGTGGTATTCCTGTCAATCAGTTTTGTGCTGACTCCGCCGAGAGTTTCAATGCCCAGCGACAAAGGAGTAACATCCAGAAGAAGCACATCTTTGACATCACCTTTAATAATCGCCGCTTGTATGGCTGCACCTAAAGCCACGCATTCCATAGGGTCAACGCCTCGTTCAATCTTTTTGCCAAAATAATCCTCAACGAATTTCTGGACTATAGGCATGCGCGTAGGCCCGCCCACCATAATAATCTTATCAATGCCCTTGTCCGCAAACTCAATCCCTTCTTTACTAAAGGAATCTTTAGCATCCTTAAGCGCTCTTTCTAAGGGAGCGCGGCATCTTTCAATGATCGGGGAAACCAGTTCTTCCAATTTTGCCCGGTTTATAGGCATAGTTAGATGCTTCGGCCCGGTAGCATCAGCAGTAATAAAAGGAAGGTTGATATCCGTTGAGAGAGTGCTGGAAAGCTCAACTTTGGCTTTTTCCGCTGCTTCGCGCAGGCGCTGCATTGCCATCTTATCATTTTTCAGGTCAATACCCGTATCGCGTTTAAACTGGTTGGCGATATAATCAATAAGCACATTGTCCATGTCTGTGCCGCCCAGCTGAGTATCGCCGCTGGTTGCCATTACTTTAAAGCCGCCTTCTTTCCACATTTCCATGATTGTAACGTCAAGGGTGCCGCCGCCGAAATCAAAAACAAGGATCTTTAATTCTTTTCCGGCTTTTTCCAAACCATAAGCAAGGCATGCCGCTGTCGGTTCATTGATTATCCTTAAGACCTTTAACCCGGCTATCTCGCCTGCATCCTTAGTTGCGGTCCTTTGGTTGTCGTCAAAATATGCCGGACAGGTTATAACCACTTCTTCAACCTTGTCCCCCAGATACGCCTCGGCATCCTGTTTTATTTTCTGCAGTATAAATGCAGATATCTGCTGAGGAGTGTATTCTTTACCGTAGATTTTAAAAAGATGATCAGTGCCCATCTTACGCTTAGCAGCCTGAATCGTCCCTTCAGCATTTATTGCCGCCTGGCGCCTTGCCGGCTCCCCTACAAGCTTCTGTCCGTCTTTAGTAAAAGCGACATACGAAGGAAACGCCTTTCCCGAAGCCACCCCTGCACCTTCTGCCGAAGGGATTATTACCGGCCTACCGCCTTCCATAACAGCTGCTGCAGAATTTGAAGTACCCAAATCAATTCCTATAACCTTAGCCATGCTGCACCTCCTGTTTATTTTTTGTCAGTATTTCTTTTAGAAACCTTTACCTTTGCAGTCCTTATTACCCGGTCATTCATTAAATAGCCTTTTTGCAACTCCTCCACAATCGTATGCTCAGGCCTAGCATCATCATCAACCTGCATAAGCGCCTCATGAAAATTAGGGTCAAAGATCTTTCCCTGTGCTTCAATAGGCTTGACTCCGTAATTTTTAAGCATATCGTAGAGATGCGCCAGGATCATCTCCACCCCTTTTAAGAACACCGGCAGGTCTTCCTGCTTTGACTCTGCCAAAGAAACTGCCCGCTCAAGGTCATCAAGTATATTCAGCAATTCAACGATTATGCCTTCATTGGCAAACCTGATAAAATCCTGCCTGTCTTTCTCTGTGCGCTTACGGTTATTTTCCAAATCTGCCTGCATGCGCAGCATCTTATCCCAATACTCGTTGGCCTTTTGCGCTGATTCCTTAAGCTCAAGATACTCGCTTTCTTTGATAGTTACGACCTTGGAATTATTCGCCTGATGTGCATGATGATTTTTTGGATTTTCTGTATTCGGCATATTAAATATCCTTTAATGTAATTGACAGGACATCCGAGGCATATTCCAAAGTGGGAATAATGTGCCCGTATTCCATTCGGGTCGGGCCTAAAACAGCCAGCCTGCCCAAAGGCTTATCTTTTATATAATAGGTTGAAACAACCAGCGAACAATCCTCTATTTCCCTGCACTCAAGTTCCTCTCCAATAAGAATATTAATCTTCTTCTCAAAATCCTGATTTATAATTTCAAGGAATTTCTGCTTCTCCTCCAGTAATTTAATCAGGAGCCTGATACGTTTGGCATCGTGGAATTCCGGCTGGGCAAGAATAAAACTTAAACCCTTATACAAAAACCTGTCCTGGCGCTCAAGGTCCGAGACTATACTGGCGTAATGGGTAATCTGCGAAACAAGATTGGAAGTAACATCCAGTATCTCATCTATCTGGCCGGTGCCTTTTTTAAGCCGGCTGGAAATTGATTCTTTATCCGCATCCAGCAGTTCCATCTGGTCCGCAAGATAATTCACATAAAAACGGTAGCCTTTTTGCGTGGGGATCCTGCCTCCCGAAGTATAGGGATGCGTCAGATACCCTGCATCTTCCAGCTCCGAAAAGATATTCCTGATTGTAGCGCTACTTAAATTAAAGCTGCGGCTCATATCCTGCGACGAAACCGGTTCGGCATCCTTAATATAACGGCTGATCGTCTTGACCAGGACCGCATTTCTGCGCGCAGAATGATCAATATTTTTCACCTTATACTTCTCCTTAAATTAGCACTCTCACCTTAAGAGTGCGAAGATTAATTTTAACATAAAATACTTTTTTGTCAACTAAGAAAATACTTGATCAATTAATTTTTATTATATCTTTATCCTGCATAATCTTATCCGCTAAAAGACGGGAAATAGTTAATTTTATTTCAATCCCTTTATCAGTATACTGTATATCATCAACCCTTGCCTGGCGGTAAAACAGCCCTACCAGGTCCATCCGCGAATGCGGAATATGGATATGCAGTTTTTGAGTACGCTCTCCGAACGCATCAGCGATCCGGTTTAACAGTAAATCAAGGCTAATGCCTTTTTTTGCTGAAATGGCAATTGAATTGGGAAAATCCTCTATAAGCCTGCTGATCCATGCCTGATCGTCTATCAGGTCAATCTTATTTAACGCAATTATGGACGGCTTCTGGCCAACACCAAGCTCATCAAGGACTACCTGCACTGACTTGGCATAATCATGGACCCTTGGGTTGCTGGCATCCAGAACATGGATAAGCAGGTCTGATCCCACTGTTTCTTCCAAAGTGGCCTTAAAAGCTTCAATCAAGTTATGCGGAAGGTCATGTAAAAAACCTACAGTATCCGAAAGAACAGCATTTTCTCCGTCAGGCAAAGTTATGCTTTTTGACAAAGGATCCAAAGTAGTAAAAAGGCTGTTCTCAACAATCTGGCCGGCGCGCGTAAGGGCATTCAAAAGAGTAGATTTTCCAGCATTAGTATAACCTACCAAAGCAACCTGCGGGATAGAATTTTCTTTGCGTCTTTTACGTATCGTATCCCGGTGTTGAGACATGCTTTTAAGGTCATTTTTTAATTTATCCAGCTTCTCCCTTATCCGCCTGCGGTCAATTTCCAACGCCTGCTCACCCGGGCCGCTGGTGCCTATGCCGCCTCCGGTACGCGAAAGAATAAGCCCTTTTCCGATCAAGCGGGGCAGTAAATACTGCAATTGAGCAAGCTCAACCTGAAGCTTTCCTTCCGGGGATTTAGCCCTGCGGGCAAAAATGTCCAGAATCAGCTGCGTGCGGTCTATGGTCTTTTTTCCGATTACATCTTCAAGGTTTCGCTGCTGGGTGCCGGAAAGTTCGCAACTGAATATTACCACATCTAAATTCTCTTCCTGGCATATAAAAGCGATTTCTTCGGCCTTTCCCCTGCCGATCATAAAATTCGGGGTAGGCCTGTCCCTGACGCAGCTGATATGGTCAACCACTTCAACAGAACAAGCGCCGGAAAGTTCTTCCAGCTCAACTGCGGTATCCTCTATTGACCAGCCTTCTTTTTTATCAACAGTAAAACCAACTGTAACTAAGAGAGCTCTTTCCATAAATTTTTGGCTATTTCCTTTGGTGTTTCGCTGCCTTTAATACTCAACCATTTTATCCTCGGGTCTTTCCTGAACCAGGTCAATTGCCGCTTAGCATAATGACGGGTATTCAACTTCATTCTGGCCTTTGCCTCTTCCAGCGGGTATTCCCCTTTTATATAACCCTTTACTTCTTTTATGCCTATGGCATAAGAAGCGCTTCTGTTCAGGCGTTTTTTTAACAAGTTTTTTACTTCTTTGATTACACCCTCATCAAACATCCTCTCCACTCTTGAGTTTATCCTCTGATATAAAACATGGCGGTCCGGATTAATGCAAAATGCCCTTATATCATAATCTTTGCACAGTCCTGATCTTTGCCGCTGTAATAAAGAAATAGGCTTTCCTGTTGTTTCCAGAACCTCTAAAGCGCGGATAATCCGCTTCAGGTCATTCGGATGAATCTTTACTGCGGCATCAGGGTCAACATTCATTAACTTTTTGTACAATTTCATGCTTCCGTATTTTTCTGCCTGCGAATAGAGCTTTTTAACTATTTTTGCATCCCGCGCGCCGGCTTCAAACAACCCGTTTATCAATGCAGACATATATAAACCCGTACCCCCGACAAATACCGGTACCCTGCCCTTAGTTATAATCTGATTGATTGCCTTTAAGGCAAGCTTGCGGTATTGAAAGGCATCAAAATCCTTACCCGGGTCAATTTCGTCTATCAAATAATGCTTAACCCCCTTGCGCGCAGATTTAAGAGGTTTTGATGTAAGGATATCCATGCCTTTATAGACTTGCATGGAATCGCAGGATATGATATCCCCATTAATCTTTTTTGCCAAAATAACTGCAGCCTCAGATTTGCCTGCTGCAGTAGGCCCAACAATAAAAATAATCTTTTTTTTCATTATCTATAGGGCAGAGAGCTCCAGGCGGATTATTTCAATGTCTAATTTACGCCAGCGGTTAATGTATTTAAGCGCTAAGTTAAACTGATCTCTTGCCTCTTGCCTTTGATTTAACGCCGCATAAGCCATACCCAGCTCAAAATGCGAGTTAAAATCATAAGGATCCAGAGAAACAGCTTTTAAAAGCACCTCTCTGGCTTCAGCAAACCGCAATTGCTGATTATAAATAAGGCCGAGATTATAATAAGCATCTGCACAAAGCGGGCTGAATTTAGCGGCTTTGCGGTAATATTGTATAGCCTCATTAAATTTACCGAGCTTATAATTGATAAGCCCCTGCCGTAAAAACACCCGCCGGTTATAAGGCTTCAAAAGATATGCCTTCTCAAGTTCTGCCATCGCAGCTGAATAATCAGAATTATTTTCTAAAACCAAGGCATTACTCATCCTTGCTTCAAATGCAGCCGAGTTAGCGTCCTGTTTAACTGAAAAAGCAAAAATCCTTCCATAGCTTGTTATAATAAAAACGCCGATCCAAATAAGGCAAAGAATTTTAAAACCTCTCCAATTCCTGGCCCGGATATAATATACAAACTTTTCTATTGCCGCTGCGGCAAAGATCATAAATACCGGAATCAGCATAAGCCTGTACCTTGCAGACACAAAGAATATGGCGATCCCAAGGCTAAAGGAGCCGATATAAAGGTAAAGCAGGAAATTTTTCTTAAAATCTTTTAACCCGATAAACAAGCCGATAAAAACAAAAGGCAGTATGTATGCCAGGTCCTTGAAAAGCACCTTAAGAACAGCGGATTCAGGCAAAACAAGGGCATACTCAATATCGTGCACATGCTCTTTAGGGCCTAATACCATCAGGAATTTTTTAATAAATTTACTCATAAACTCAAACGGCTCATTCCGGGCATAATCCAGCGACTTATGCATCCAGAATGAGCTGACCTCTGAAGTTTTCAGGTTCCTGCCGGTTACTGCCTGCGCAATGATCCTGCTGTCGCGGAACATATCCTCCTGATTCGGAGTTATATCATCCGGCAAGAAAAAGACACCGGTGCTTTGCGGGTTATTTCCGGCGTAAAAATTGATCCCCAGATTACCGGCAATAGGGACAAAATCTTTTTCCGAGATATAATTCTTTAAAGCGGTTACTGCTATAATCATAAAAAATCCGCAGAGGAAGATTACAAACTTTCGGACAACCGGAAAAGTTTTTTTCTTTGCCTGGAAAAGTATTAAACCAACGGCCGGTATGCCGAATAAAACAATGCTGGCCTGGGTAATTGCGCAGATACCCAGGAAAATTCCGCAAATAAACACCCTCCTGCCGGAAGGATTACCGGAAATCTTAAACAAATACAGCAAGAATAAAGAATTTAATACAAGGGACAGGCTCGTATACATAACCAGCCCGTCATAGAAAATAAACAGGCCGTACAGCAGGCACAATATGGCAGCTAAACCAGAAATAAAATTATTAAAAAATTTTCTGGCTATAAAAAAAACTAATATACAATTAAGGCAACCAAGGATAAACTGGACAAAAAAGATTAAAGCCAGATTAGTGCCAAAGGCCTTAAACCATGCGCCCAGGCAATACGCATAAAGGGGCCATTTCATAAAAGACAAGTATCCAAAATAATCTCCCGCAGCTACATCTTTGCCCCAGTTATAATAAGCGCTGCTGTCAGAGTTTTCTAATACGGGAAAGAACTTTAAGCTCATCAACTCAGACAAATAAGCCATCCTTAAGCCAAAGCCTATGGCAAAAATAATGACCAAAAAAATAATAATTCTGGGAGTTAACCTTATCAATCTATCCGTATCTGGCTGCATCATTGCCCTTTTAAGCTGTTACAGGCCTGCTTTTGCAGGTCTAATAGTTGCCTGTGCCTGTTTTCTTTTACTTTAAGCGGCACATCGTCAGAAACTTTTTCCGCCGCGGTATTAGGCCGCGGCGAATATTTAAAAAGGTATGCCGCATTAAAGCGCATCTCCCTTAAAAGCCCGGAAGTAAGTTGGAAATCCTCATCAGTCTCGCCGGGAAAACCGACAATTATATCGGTTGAAATCAGCCCATCTTTGACTATTTGACGGTAATCCTTAACCAAGCCCATAAAATACTCTCTGGTATAACCGCGGTTCATGCCCTTTAAAATCTTATTTGATCCTGACTGCAAAGGCAAATGCAGCTGCTTTTTAAGTTTATCCAGCCCTCTGATGGCCTGAAAAAGCTCTTTGCATGTATCCTTGGGATGAGAAGTCATAAAAGTGAATTCCTTAAGGCCTTTAATTAAATTAACCTTATTTAATAATCCAGTAAAGTCAAGGCCATCGCTTTGAAAGGAATTGACGTTTTGGCCTAAAAGCGTAATGCTGGTTATGCCATTTTCAATTGACTGTTCTATTTCTTTTAAGATATCAAAGGGCCTGCGGTGCCTCAAAGGGCCGCGCACATAAGGGACAATGCAATAAGAGCAAAAATTTGAGCAGCCTTCGGATATTATGACAAATGCGTGGTCTCTATGTGAATGAAATCCGGTATGATATATGCCATCCGGCCTGTTTTCTCCATCTGACTCCCAAATTTTTACCTCATATAGCCCTTTATTTGAAAGCTTAACAATTATTTCCGGAATTTTATGAATATCCTGCGGCCCAACCACAAAACTGACATTCGGCGCTTTTTCAAATATTTTTTCTTTGTAATTGCGCGCCATACATCCCACAACGCCTACTATTTTATCCTTGTAAACTCCTAATTGCGACCATACCTTATCTTCGGCATGCTGCCTGACTGAACAGGTATTTAGAATCACAACATCAGCCTCTTTATGGCTATTAACCGGTTTATATCCTTCCCTGATTAAGAGCCCGGTAATAATATCCGAGTCCCTCTCATTCATCTGGCAGCCGAATGTACGGATGAATACCTTCTTTTTTTCTATTCTCATAACAAAGAGTTATTTAATTGTGTTATTTAACCGCAACAACTAACATCTCAAAATTATCCGGTGTCAGTTTATCATTTCTTGAGTATGAGCCGAGCTTCACGCCAAAAATATCAATCTTTTTGAATCCGAGCGTATTTAAAAGCCACGTGATCTCGCTAGGGACGTAATAACGCTCGTTGCACTTAAGCTCCCTTTTATTGCCGGAATCATCCTCAAAAACAACAGTGTTATGATCACGGAAAGTCATCAGGTCAAAAGAGCACTCCTTACACTGGGATTGGCCTTGTTTCCCAGCCGACTTATAGAAGTCATTGACAGAATGGAATAGCGGGAATAATCCGTTTAATGCAGTGAAAATAAGTTTGCCGTTATTTTTAAGCGCCTTTGTTGCTTCTTTAAGTATCTCAAAGTTCATCTGGTCTGTTTCCATAAGAGAAAAACCGCCTTCGCAAAGCATGATAGCCAGATCAAATTCGTTCTCAAAGGGAAGCTTTCGCGCGTCATGCCGGTAAAAATCAACCGCCACACCCGCTGCTTTGGCTTTCTCCCGCGCTCGGGCAAGCTGTGACTCGGAAAGGTCAATGCCGGTCACCGTATACCCTCTTTTAGCCAGCTCAATAGCATGACGGCCGGTACCACAACCGATATCAATTACTTTTAAGGCCTTATCGCGATTAATCTCCTGTTCAATAAAATCACACTCGCCCACAGTCCCCTGAACAAAGCATTCCTGGTCATATTTACGGGCATAGTTCTCAAATAAAGACTCGTACCATCTTTTCATAATCAACCTCTCTTCTGGATAAATTTAATGGAATTAAATTTAACTGCTTAAAAAATAAATTAAAATCCTATTTTAGGCAGGTAACTCCACAACCTATTTCGGGGGTATAAAGAACAACACCTTGAGCAAAAGTTAAAAACTTTTACTTTCTTTAATTTCTTCCTGAATCCGGTATATTTCTGCCCGTTCCAGATATCCATAAAGGGTGTTTGGCGGATATTCCCCATCTTGACGCTGATAGAACAAGGATAAACATTGCCGTACGGGTCAAGCCTTGCAGTATACCAGGGGTAAAAGCATTTATTTACGAAGAAAAAATCAGGACGGTTAAACCATTTATAGATATCGCCTTTCTTCTTAAATTCAACCGAAACCGGTTGTTTCAATCTCCTGCTCAATTCCAAAGCCCGGGCTGTTTCCTTATAAAATATATCCGCATCAACCCCGGATATTGATTTATCCAAAACATGGTTTTCCGGCTTAATAAAATTTTCGCCGGCAAACGCCGCCTTTAAACTTGATATCTTTTCAGGGGAAGAGAAAAATACCGGGCTTATGTGCAAACTTATATTTTTTTCCTTGCTAATCTTAACAAGTTCCGAAAAATTATCCTGATTTATTGTGGATACGGCACAGGCAAAAGAAATTGCCGGGCGCGTTTTGGACTGCCTTATTTTTTCTTCGGATATATAACTGACCGCCTTCATCAGCGGCTCATAAACTTTCGCGCCTCTTATAAGGTCATGGATGTCCCCGGCTGCATCCAAAGAGAAGGTTGCTGAATGCACTCCTAATTCAACTAATCGCCGCGCGATTTCAGGGGTAATTAAGGCCCCATTTGATGTAAAATGGATATTCAGAGCGTTATCCCGCGCTGCTTTTATAATATCTAAAACATCCGGGCGTAAAAAAATCTCTCCGCCGGTTAAATTGACTGTTTTTATTTTATTAATTTTAAAATCAGAGAAAAGTTTTTTATACTCATCTAAAGTTAATTCTGTATTTTCTCTGGAAAGGCGTAGTGCCTGCTCGCCTCCGGACGTATGTATTCCGTATAACGGGCACATCTGACATCTGCAGTTACATCCATATGTAAGCTCTATAGTAACCTGTTTGGGCGCGCCTGACCTGCCTGCGCCAAAAACATAATAGCCATAAAAACTCATGGCATCTAATATCCTGCGGGCTACCGCCCGTATTAAATAAAAATACTTGTGCATTAATGCCCCTTGATATCAATTATAAATAATTGACCCCTGCCCTCTAACACGAAGGCAGGGGTCAAGGTGAGTCAATAAAACCGCATTTATTTCTTTTTCAGCTTATCCAGAAAATCAGATACGCTCTTGGAGGCTATGCCCTGGCACCCAAAGCCAAAAGCCAAAGCCACTGCCAAACCGATTGAGCCTAAAGCAATAGAGATTACCAGTTTAATAATCTCAGCTCCTATCTGCAGCTGCTCAAGCGCTATAGCTATCGCAAACACCATTACAATGATCTGGACTATCTTACTTAAGAGATTTGCCTGCGATATGCCGGCATTGACTGCCGATGCCTGGACTATGTTCTTAAGCAATACTGAGATGAACATCGCCAAAATAAGGATAAATATCGCTGCAATAATATTCGGTACATACAATACAACCTTGTTCAGCAGGTCAGCGGCTACCGTTAAACCAACCGCATTAACCGCCACAATGAACGTCAGAAGTAAGCCGATCCAATAAGCAATAACGCCAAGAAGCTCGGAAAGTGAATATGGAACTCCGCCTTTGGCAAGAAGCTTATCCAGCTCAATACGGTCTGACAGCTCATCAAGTTTGACCGCTCTCAGGACTTTCGTGACCACTGTTTTAATTATCCCGGAGATAACCCAACCAATCAGAAGTATTATAATCACAAGCAGGATATTGACTAAGAATTGCCCCACCTGAGCTAATACTGTCCTGGCCGGCTCTAACAACACTACGAACTGATTACCCATCATCCACCTCCTTTGTTTAGTTTATGAAGGCTTACATAACTCTATCATAAACATTGAGTTATGTCAAGAAATTTTTGCTATTTTAACCACTTTTTCCGGAGTTCCTCGTTTATATTATGGGCTTGCGTATAAGTCAGGCTGGATTGCGACTTATCTGCCTGCGAAACCTTATTTTCAGGCTTTTTAAGAAAGTCTTCTACGCCTTTGGCCTGCGCGCGGCACTGCCGGGCAAAGAAACAGATCTCTTTATCGTTGCTGACAACAACCACATTCTTTGTGTCTTCAGCTTTCTCCAGTATGTCTTTGATTTTCTGGTCAGCGGTTATATCGCAGGAAAAAATAACCTCAAAATTACTATGTTCATAGGTAAACGGCGAATAAGGCGGGTATCCGTCAAAAATAACAATTACACGGTTGCTTTTACTGCCACATATTCCATTCAGCCTTATATACTCAAGAAGGTTGATACGGCAATCAGCATTCTTTGCAGCTAACTTGCGGAAGCTATCGTTGTTGACGAGATTGTAGCCGTCGATTACGTACCGTAAAGACATAGTAGATCAATCCTCCGGCTATTCCGGTGATGAGGATAAACGAAAAATTTACCAGACTCATTGCAAAGGCCAAGTCTTTAGCTACACCGGCTTTGCCAAAAAAGTATATCGTAATTGCATCGCGCAGGCCCAGGCCGCCGATAGAAATCGGCAGCATGCTTACCGCGCCTATAATAGGTATATAGACAAAGAAATATATAAGTTTTAATTTCAGGCCCATGGAAGCGGCTATCAGATAAAACATTATCGGTCCGGTCATTTGCACCAGTAATGAAAAGATTATATTATTAACAATTACTTTTTTATTGTGTTTGAAAATATGTATTTCGTGATGCAGGTCTTTTATATACCCCCTTATCCTGCTGGCCCTGCCTGCCTGAAGGAACGCGCTGATTTTAGAATAAATCCGCGTATTATATAACACCAGTAAACCTAAGATTAAAATGACAGTGATTAAAACAACCGAGACTATAACGCTGGTATTTTCAATCAAATGCCCGCCGATGATAACCGCAAACAGCGCTATTAAAACAAGCCCGACATAGCCGCTTATCCTGTCCAGCAAAACCGTAGCCACAACTTCCCTGGAACGGTTGGTATGGCGGGAAAGGTCAATTGCCCGCATCATATCTCCGCCTATGGTAGAGGGAAGGAACAGATTAAAAAACATGCCTCCGGCAAAAGACACCAATACCCGGCGCAGGGACAAGTGCATTTTGGCTGCCTTAAGCAGCATATTCCAGCGCAAGACGCAGAAGATATTACCCAGCTGGAACATCAAAAAACCTACGAACAACAGCACTTTATCCGAGCGGCGCAGCACATCAAAAAGCATATTCTTGTCTACCTGCCGGAACAGGTAATACAAGATGGCAATACTAATGGCAATACGCAGCAGTATTGATAATATTTTTTTTATTATTTCCATCAGAGGTTCTTTCCGGTCAGCAGCCTATAGCTTTCCAGGTATTTGGAAGTGGTTTTTTCAACTATTTCTTTTGGCAGGCGCGGGGCCGGCGGAGTCTTATCCCAGTCGCAGGTCTCCAGATAATCCCGCACAAACTGCTTATCAAAACTGGGCTGCCCTGCTGCAGGCCTATACTGGTCCTTGGGCCAGAAACGCGAGGAGTCCGGAGTAAGCACTTCATCTATAATGATTATCTTGCCGTCGTCAATGCCAAACTCAAATTTAGTATCGGCGATTATGATCCCGCGTTTTAAGGCGTATTCGGCTGCCTTGTTATAAACTGCAATGCTATAATCTTTGATCTTGCCGGCGGTTTCTTTACCTAATTTATTTTCAACATACCCCTGATCAACGTTTTCATCATGCCCCACATCGGCTTTAGTAGTCGGCGTAAAAATCGGCTCAGGCAATTTATCCGATTCCTTTAACCCGGCAGGAAGTTTGATCCCGCATATAGACTGGCTATTCTTATATTCTTTCCACCCTGAACCGGATAGATACCCCCTGACTACGCATTCAACCGGCAATGCCCTGGTTTTTTTAACCAGCATAGAGCGGCCGGATAAAATATCCGAATATTTCTGTAATTCTTGGGGATAATCCTTAATAACAGATGTGATAAAGTGATTCGGCAGGGCATCTTTTAAGAGCCCGAACCAGAAAACAGATAAAGCCGTCAGGACCCTGCCTTTAAAAGGGATGCCATCGGATAAAACCACATCAAAACAGGATATGCGGTCAGTGGAAACAATTAATAATTTATCGCCCAGATCATATACGTCGCGGACTTTTCCGCGCCTGAAAAGCTTCAGGTCATTAAATTCAGTGGTTAGCAGGACTTTTTCTTCCATTAAGATTTTAAACGGCCCAGCAATGCGTCAAATTCCTGCCAAAGTTCCGGCGGCAGGCCTTTTTTGAATTTTCTATAAAATTTCTTAATCTCTTTGGCCTCGCCCAGCCAGGATTTTTTATCAATCTCAAATAATTTTTCAAATGCCCCTGCTGACAATTTCAGCCCGGTCAAATCAAGGTCTTGCGGCCTGGGGATATAGCCTATGGGGGTCTTAATACTGTCAATATTGTTAAAACAGCGCTGCAGCACCCATTCCAATACTCTTAGATTCTCGCCGAACCCCGGCCATAAGAAACGCCCCTTATCATCGGTCTTGAACCAGTTTACATGAAAAATACGCGGGGCTTTGCGCATTCCTTTGCCCATATCCAGCCAATGCCTGAAATATACCGCCATATTATAGCCGCAGAAAGGTATCATCGCCATGGGGTCGCGCCTGACCTGCCCGATTTTGCCTACTTGCGCAGCAGTTAGCTCTGATGCCATGGTTGATCCGACAAAAACACCGTGCTGCCAGTTAAAAGATTCGTAGACCAACGGCGCCAGATGCGCCCTTTTCCCGCCGAATATTATTGCTGATATCGGTACTCCGTGGTGCTGTTCCAGCCTGAAAGATGCTGTTGGGCAATTTGCAATCGGAGCAGTAAAACGGCTGTTAGGATGCGCGGCCTTGACCGGCTCTCCATGTTCATCAACCGTTCCCGGGCGCCAAGACCTGCCCTGCCAGTCTATGCCGTATTCCGGAGCTGTTTCATCAGCACCTTCCCACCAGACTGTTCCGTCCGGTTTTAATAATACGTTGGTATAAATAGTATCTTTTTTTATGGTAGTTACCATATTCGGGTTAGTCTTGGAATTTGTCCCCGGAGCAACCCCGAAAAATCCTGCCTCCGGATTAATTGCCCAGAGAGCACCGTCTGAATCAACACGCATCCAGGCAATATCATCGCCTACTGTCCAAATACGGTATCCTTTCTTCTTCAGGCCTTCAGGCGGCACAAGCATAGCAAGATTGGTCTTGCCGCAGGCGCTGGGAAAAGCTGCTGCAATATAGCCAATACGGCCGCTGGGATCCTCTATACCCATGATCAGCATATGCTCGGCAAACCAATGCTCTTTTTTGGCAAGAAAACTTGCAATACGCAACGAAAGGCATTTTTTGCCCAAGAGCACATTCCCGCCATAACCGGAACCGACGCTCCAGATAGTGTTGTCCTCGGGAAAATGCAGGATCAGCCTTTTATTTATATCCAGATCAGCCTTAGAATGCAGGCACCTGGTAAAATCATCTTCTATTTCTAGCTGCCTTAATACGGATTCCCCTGCACGGGTCATAATCATCATATTGGCAACTACATAACGCGAATCTGTCAATTCCACCCCGATCTTGCTGAAATCCGAGCCTACCGGGCCCATGGAAAAAGGGATTACATACATTGTCCTGCCCCGCATTGAGCCTTTAAAAATCTCCCGGGCTTTTGCGTAAGCAATACGCGGCTGCATCCAATTATTATTCGGGCCGGCATCTTTTTTCTTTTTTGTGCAAATAAAAGTCAGGTGTTCCGTACGCGCCACGTCATTAACGGCTGTGCGATGCAGAAAACATCCCGGAAGTTTTTTCTGATTTAAAGGGATAAGCTCTCCTGAAGTTATTGCCTCTTCTTCTATCTTTCTTTTCTGCTCTGCGCTCCCGTCAATCCAGACAATATCATCCGGCTGGCACAGCCGCGCCATCTTATTTACCCAATTAACCAGTTTTTTATTTGACGTAGGATATTTCATATTTTAATTATTTAATAGATATTTATGCGCAGACGCTGCTGCTACAGCCCCGTCACCGCATGCAGTTATTACCTGATATAAACTTTTGCTGCGGCAATCGCCGCAGGCGAATATCCCTTCCCGGGAACCCCTTAATTCCCGGTCAGTGATTATAAAGCCCGTATCGTCTAATTTCAACAAATCTTTTACTATATTGGTGTCCGGCCTTATCCCGACAAAGACAAATACCCCGTTACAATGGCATTGCGAAATTTCTCCTGATTTCAAATTTTTGAACTTTACCAAATCCACTTTATCTACGCCGCATATCTCTTCAATAACAGTAGACATCATAAATTCTATTTTCGGATTGGCCCTGGCTTTTTCTACGATTATTTCGGAAGCGCGAAACAAATCCCGTCTATGCACCAGGCGGACAGTCTTGGCATATGAGCTTAAGAATAACGCTTCTTCTATTGCCCTGTCCCCGCCTCCCACCACAACTATATCTTTGCCCTTATATAACGGGCCGTCGCAGGTCCCGCAATAAGAAACCCCCCGGCCGATAAATTTCTCTTCGCCTAAAACGCCGATACGTTTTGACTGGGCGCCCGTAGCAATAATAATACTGCGGGTCTCGTAACGGTTTTCGCTGCTGTTAACGGCATAGATGACAGGGGTGGAACCGGAAACAGGCTCAATAGAATTAACTTCTTCATAAATTACTTCTATGCCTAATTCCCTGCCCTGCTGATGCATCCTGTCCATCAACTCATGCGTAACCACTCCTCCGGGAAATCCGGGAAAATTATCAATCATCGGAGACAAAACAATCTGCCCGCCTACGCTCATTTTTTCAAACATCTGCGTAGCCAGCTTATACCTGGCGCAATAAAGCGCGGCTGTAAGCCCGGCAGGGCCTGCGCCGATAATAATCACATCATGTACGAACGAGCTGCCCATAGATTTCCTCTGCCTGATAAGAACTGCGCACAAGCGGCCCGGATAAACAGGCCCTAAAGCCCATCTTAATTGCTTTTTCCTTCAAAGATTCAAATTCCTGCGGCGATATAAATTCTTTTACCTGATAATGCTCTTTATCCGGAGCAAGATACTGGCCAAAAGTTATAATGTCGCAACCGGCAACACGCAGGTCTTCCATTGCCGCAAGCAGTTCAAAAAGCGTTTCTCCCATTCCCAGCATAATTGAAGATTTAGACAATAAGCCCCTGCTATGCTTTTTAACCGAAGATAACAGCCTTAAAGAAATATCATAATCAGCCCCGGGCCGCACAACAGGATACAAACGGCGCACTGTTTCTATATTATGGGCCAGGACTTGCGGCCCTGAATCTATTACTGTCTTTAAAGCGGCCTCGCTGCCTTTGAAATCCGGTATCAAAACCTCTATTATAATGCCGCTGCAATAATGCTTTATCAGTTTTATTGTCCGCTCATATATCTGCGCTCCGCCATCAGGCAGGTCATCGCGGGTTACCGAAGTAAGCACTACATACTTAATCCCAAGCCGCCTGATTTCTTTCGCTACCCTCAGCGGCTCTTCTGTATCCAGCGGCAAAACCTTATCCGGGGATTTTTTTATTGCGCAGAACGCGCAAGAACGCGTACAGGTATCCCCGAGAATCATGACTGTGAGCCGGTTTTTTTCAAGACAGGCTGAAAAATTCGGGCAATGCGCCTCTTCACAGACTGTATTAATCTTTATTTCTTTTAACCGGCAACGCGCCTTACTACTGATAATATCCTGCCTGAACCATTGTGGCAAAGTCTTTGTCATTTACTCAAGGCTTCCTGCTCAACTACAGCTGCAATTTACAGGACTTTTCTTCCTGCCTGTCTAAATATTCGTTTTTTACTTTTTTCTTCAATGACTCCAGCTTTTTCTTGATCTTTATTTTTTCAATAAATCCGGCGTAATCAGCTATTACCCTGCCCTTTAAATGGTCTATCTCATGCTGTAACACGCATGCCAAAAGGCCTTGAGCCTGGATTGTCTGCGGTTTGCCTGTTTCATCTAAGAAATGCACGCAAACTTCCTGTGCGCGCCTGACTTTAACGCAGACTCCGGGTATGCTTAAACATCCTTCCTGATTAACCTGCGAACCGCTGCGCTTAGCAATCCGGGGATTAACCATTTTATACAATCCGGTGCCGATATCAGCGACTATTAATGCGTCTTCTACGGCTACTTGCGAAGACGCCAGCCCCACTCCGTTATCAGCATACATAAGCCTGCTCATCTGGCTTAAGACATGCCTGTGATATTCAGTCACTTTATCCACCGGCTTAGCTTTCTTTCTTAAAGCCGGGTCCCCATAAAGCCTAATCTTTAATTCGGTTTTTATCATCTACTTTTATTATTTTTGGCTTAATAGCTGTGCAATCGCTTTCACCGGCAATCATATAACAAACAATTATGATTTCATCGCCGATGCAGGCGCCGCGTGCCGCAGCGCCATTAAGGCAGATTATTCCGGAACCCGCCTTTCCTTCAATAGCATAAGTTTCAATACGCAAACCTGTGTTAACATTGAATACTTCAACTTTTTCTCCGGGAAGTATATCGGCTGACTTCATCAATTTTGAATCAATGGTAATGCTTCCCTCGTAATAAAGGTTCGCCTCGGTTACTCTGGCGCGGTGAATTTTTGATTTTAACATTGTCCTGAACATTTTATTAACCCCCGATTATGTTATAAGTCTGGCGCGCAATCATCAGCTCTTCGTTTGTCTTAATCACTAAAATCCGGGGCTTTTTCCTGCACAAAGAAAAAATACCCTTGCAAATCCTGTCACGGATAGTTTTCTGGTTTTCACCTATCCCCCCGGTAAAGACTACAGCATCGCAACCGGACATCGCAGCGGTGTATGCGCCGATATATTTTTTTATCCTGTAAATAAAAATATTTATGGCCAGCCTTGCGCGTTTATTTCCCTGCCGGGATTTTAGCTCCAACACACGCATGTCATTGCTTACCCCGGAGATGCCTTTTAGGCCGCTGTCTTTATTCAGGATCCTGTCCATTGTATCCGAATCAAGCTTTTCTTTGCGCATTATATGCGTAATCAGCGCCGGATCCGTATCCCCGCAGCGGGTGCCCATTACCAGCCCTTCCAAAGGAGTAAAACCCATGCTGGTATCAATTGACCTGCCTTTATCCACCGCTGTAATGCTACAGCCGTTGCCCAGATGGCAAGTTATTATTTTTAATTTATTTAGCGGCTTCTTTAAAAGCTTAGCTGCCTCTTGAGAGACGTAATTATGGCTGGTGCCGTGGAAACCGAATTTTCTTATGCTGTGTTTTTTATAATAATCATACGGCAGGCCGTAAATATAGGCGTAATCCGGCAAAGTTTGATGAAATGCCGTATCAAAAACAGCCACCTGCGCAATCCCGGGCAATAAACGCGAACAGGCAGTAATGCCGGCAAGATTAGCCGGGTTATGCAAAGGCGCTATTGTTGAACAGACCTTTATCTCTTTAATAACTTTTTTATTAATTAAAACCGGGTGGGTAAATTTTTCCGCTCCGTGGACTACGCGGTGGCCGACAGCATCAACATGGCCCATGTTTTCCAATACTATCTTTAATCCTGAATAATGGTCTTTTACAGATGAGCCCTTTTCTCCGATATGCTCAATAACGCCTTTCTTAAGCTGAATGCTGGAAGGCATGTCAAAAAGACGGTATTTTATAGAGGAACTGCCTGAATTAATTACCAGTATATTCATAATTACTGCGCCCTGATAGCGGTTACTGCCACGCAATCCACTATATCTTCCGGAATGCATCCGCGGGACAGATCGCTGCACGGCCTGTTCATGCCCATCATAATCGGCCCGATTGCCCGGGCATTACTCAAGCGCTGGACAAGCTTATAACTGATATTGCCGGCTTCCAGGTTAGGAAAAATCAGGACATTAGCCCTGCCTTTTAAAGGGCTGTCAGGATATTTTATTTGCGCCACCTCCGGGACAATGGCCGCGTCAACCTGTATTTCGCCGTACATAAGCACTTCCGGAGATAATGTTTTGGCTAAACGCAGAGCCTCGGTAATTTTTTCAACCAGCCTGCCCTTTGCCGAGCCATGAGTAGAATAACTTAAAAACGCAACGCGGGGCTGAAAATCCAAAACTTTCTTTGCCAATTCAGCTGCTGAAACTGAAATAGAGGCCAATTGCCTTGATGTCGGATCAGGCACTATACCGCAATCAGCAAATACAAAAGCCCCCTGCTCGCCCAGTTTTGATTCCGGGACAACCATAATAAAACAACTACAGGCAGTGCCCAGCCGCTCAACAACACCCAAACAGCGCAGAGCTGCCCTGGCCATCTCGGGCGTTGTATGCGATGCCCCGGCCACAAAACCGTCAGCTTTTCCTTCGCGCGTCATCATCGCAGCGTAATACAGGTTATCTTCAAAGATATTTTTCACAGCGTCTAAATCCAGGCCCTTAGCTTTATTCATATCATAAAACTGCTGGACATACCTGTCTTTATCCGCCTCTACGATTTTATCCTTGGTAAGCAGAATAACATTAGCAATCTTTTCTTTTTCAATAATCTTTGCTGCTTCAATAGTGCGGCGGTCCTCATATTCAGGTAGGACAATAGTCTTTATATTGGAACGCGCTTTAGCCCTTATTTTTTCAATGATATCCATTTGCCCCTCTTATATGCCTTTTAAAATTGATTTTAAATCCACATGGTCCTTAATAAGTTTTATGGCTGTGCTCACTTTTACTTCATCACGGGGACGGATCTTAACAGTCAGATCATGTATAGCCGCAGTCACGGTATAGGTATCTTCTTTTGCCCAAAGTACCGGTATAGAAGATTTACTCAATAGGTTCATTACCGAAGGAAACGGCGTAATATCTCCTGTCAGGACCAGCCCGGAAATCTTCAACTTTTGCTTATCTGCATCTTTAAAGCACCCCAAAGCCGCGACAATAACATCTTCCCTGTCTCCGGGGGTTATCAAAAAACAGCCGTCAGTGATATACCGGACGGCATCTTCCGGTTTCATTGCGCCGACGATAATACGGGAAATCGGGTTCTCTATGTAATCCTGCCCGAATAAAAGCTCATAACCGGCCTCGTCCAAAATCTGGCCAACCGTAGGCCTGGCCATCATCGGATTATAAGGAATAACGCCTAAGACTTTAAGGCCTTTTCTTTCAAGGCCTTTTCTGACCATTCGGCTGATCCGGTCAAACTTATCCGGGAGTATCTTGTTAACGATAACTCCAAGGACCTTAACGCCTTCTTTTTCAAATAACGCTTTATTGAGCATTATCTCGTCTATCGGCCTGCCTACTCCGCCGGATGAGATAATTATTGCCTTGGCCCCGAGCAATCTGGCCACATACGCATTTGAGTGGTCAAACACCGAACCTACGCCGGCATGCCCTGTTCCCTCAATGATCACCAGCTGCTGCCTGCGCGCTACGCGCCGGTATGACTGCCTGATGCGGTTAGAGATGGATTTCTTATCCGGCCTTGAGATATATTTCTCGGTAAATCCTTTTTCTACCGCAATCGGGCTCATATCTTTAAGCCCGGAATGTATCCCGCATACTTTCTCTATAAGCACTGAATCTTCGTCGATCTTCAGGCCATCTTCCTCAAGATAACGCTGGCCTATAGGCTTGATAAAAGCAACGCGTTTGAATTTTTTTTGAAAATTACAGATCAACCCTAAAGAAACCGTAGTCTTGCCGTCATTCTGCTTTGTGGCGGCAATAAATATTTTTTTCATCTTTTATAGATGAGAATCAATCTTCTTCTTTAATTCAGCCTTGCTTATTGCGCCCACCACCTGGCCATGGACTTTTCCCTGCTTAAAAAACATAAGCGTAGGTATTGACATTATTCCGTAATGAGTAGCGATTTTAGGGCTTTCATCTATATTTACCTTGCATACCTTTATTTTTTTGGCATACTCTTTTGCCGCATCTTCGATAAAAGGCGTGATCATTTTACACGGGCCGCACCAAGGGGCCCAAAAATCCACCAAAACCGGAAGGGCAGACTCTAGTACTTCTTTCTTAAAATTTTCATCGGTTAAATTGACCATTTCTATTCTTCTCCGTTGTTTTAAATGAAGTTATAAGAAATACAGACACTTACATTACCACAGGCATAACGTTTTTTCAAGGAAAAATGCGCTAAAACTTCG
>JAKQWZ010000021.1 GCA_029561735.1 Candidatus Omnitrophota bacterium
AATTCCTTAGAAAGTTATTGAAGGCAAGCTGAACAGGTGATATAGTTTAAACAATATGAAAGTTATAAGTTATAAGTTACAAGTTACAAGTTGGGTAAAGGCGGGAATATTTTGTCTTGTTATCGCTATTTTTGCGCCTTGTGCCTTGCGCCTTGCCCCTTGTTATGCCGAGGATGCCAAGGAAACCGAAGCACTTTTTGTGGCTAAAAAAGCCTATGAAGACGGCTTTTACGAAGTCAGCCTGGGATTATTAGAACGGTTTTTAAAGAGTTATCCTTCTTCCGAAAAGACCGCCGAAGCCGATCTTCTTATAGCACAGTGTTATTTCCATCAGGACCGCTTTCTTGATGCCCTTCCAAAACTGGAAGCGCTTTTAAATGACTCCAAGGCAGCTCAATTACGCGACGCGATTTATTATTGGATAGCTGAGGTCCATTTCAAAGGCAATAACTTTTCAAAGGCCGCGGAATTCTATAAAAAAATAGTTGATGATTATCCAAAGTCCGCATACGCGGTATCCGCATATTACTCTTTAGGCTGGTGTCTTTTTCAAGAACAGAAATACAGCCTTGCTATGGAGTACTTTACTCTTGTTGAACAGAAATTTCCCAATGAGCCTTATGCCCGCGATTCAGGGATGAAGATAGTTGAATGCCTGTATAATCTTAAAGATTACGCGGAATTAAAGAACAGGGCGCGTTTATATATTAAGGTAAATGCAAAAGATAATGTAAAACTGGCATTTCTTTATTTTTATCTGGCGGAAGCCGATTATTACCTGAATAATTTTAAAGACGCTGTTGACGGATATAACAAGGTTATTTCCCGTATCTCCGATGACAGGACAAGGGCGCTTTCCGGCCTTGGCCTGGGCTGGTCTTATCTAAAACTTAAACAGTATACGCAGGCGCAGGAGTCATTCTCCCGGGTAAAACAGGCTGACCTGGATAAAAAAAGCCTTAGCGTCCTGCTCTTAGGCCAGGCCATACTAATGACTGAAACCAAACGTTTCAGCGAAGCAGGGGTTTTTTACGACAGATTACTGGAGACTTCCGATGATGAGCTGGCCCTGGTGCAGGCCTATTTAGGAAAAGCTGATGCCTTATACAATATCGCCGAATATAAAGATGCTGAAGCCGCATATAGGCAGGCGCTGGAAAAAGCAGGCGGTAATACCCCGCAGGACATAACCGATAAACTGCATTATGGCATTGCCTGGGTATACTTAAAACAGGGTAAATTTAAAGAAGCCATAGACGCATTCCAGAAGGTTGCTAAATCCAGCGATGACAGGATCGTCAAGGTGTCTGCTCTTTGCCAGATCGGCGATACTTACAAAGATTCCGGGAATCTCGCCAAGGCTATTGAGACCTACGACAGCATATTAAAAAATTATCCCGATAGCATATACGGCGATTATGTCCAGTATCAATTGGGCCTGGCGCTTTTGAAGAGCTCGAATTATGATGCGGCAATACTTGCTTTTAAGGTATTGCAGAAGAATTTTCCCCAATCCCAGCTTCTTGATGACGCTTATTATTCTTTAGGGCTGACTTATTTCCAGAGAGAAGATTATGCCTCCAGCCGCGAGGTCTTTGAGAGGTTTCAGAATGAATTTAAGGATAGCAATTTAAAACCGCAGGCGCTTTATCTTTTGGGCACCAGCTTTTATAACCTGGGCAGGTTCAGCGAAGCTATAGAGGTATTTAAGAATATCGGCAGGCTTTATAAGCAGGATAATGAATTGGCCCAGAAGGCAGAATATGAAATAGCCGACTGTTATTACCAGATGGGCAATGAAAAAGAGGCAATGGAGCGTTTCAAGGCCCTGCGTTCCAAGTATCCGGATTCCAGCCTTACCCCTGAAGTGATCTGGTGGCTCGGAGAATATTATTACCGCAATAAAGATTTTGGGTTAAGCCGCAGGTATTTTAACGCGCTTATTCAGGATTTCCCGAAGAGCGAACTTGTGGCTTCCAGTTATTATGCGCTTGCTTCTACATACGAAGAAGAATCAAAGTATGCCGAGGCAATAACTAATTTTAATAAAGTAATAACATTAGGCTTTGCCGACCTTGTCGGGCAGGCTGCTGTGGCTATCGCGGATATCTATGCCAAACAGGATCAGTTTGACCTGGCGCTTAAAAATTATGCAGAGGTTGCAGAAAAATACCCCAATTTATCCGGGCTTATATATCCTAAGATGGCTGATATGTATAATAAATCAGGTAACCCCGAAGAGGCAATAAAATTATTCCGTAAAGCCATGGATTTGGTGCCGGTAAAACAGATGAGCGAGATCCAGTTCAGGATCGCTGAAATCGCGCAGGCCAAAGGCAACAGCGATGAGGCCATAGAAGAATATTTGAAGGTTACCTATTTATATTCCGAAAATGAGTCGCTTACAGTTAAGGCCCTGCTTAGGGTAGCGGCTATTTACGAAGAAAGGAAAAATTTTAAAGAAGCAGCTAAGATATATATGCGTGTGATTTCTATGAAAGTTGAAGATGCCGGGTTTGCCCAGGGCAGGCTGGACTGGATAAGGGCGAATACGAAATAACAGGAGATGACTATGGATCTTTACAGGATGAGTTTATGGCAGCTGTTTTTAGCAGGCGGTGTGCTTATGTTGCCCATATTCTTATGTTCGGTATTTGCATTAGCTATTGTGTATGAGAAGCTCTGGTATCTGCGGAGAATAAAGATTGACCTGCAGGATGTTTTGAGCAGTATTTTGGAACGGATAAAACGCAATGATATTAAGGAGGCGCTGAGTATCTGTGATAAGGCGGCTGTTCCTTTGACCCGGGTTTTAAAAGCAGGGATATTAAAATACGACCGCAGCCGTACGCAGATCAAGGAAGCCATGGAAGATGCTTCTCTTTATGAACTTCCTCAGCTGGAGAAAAATCTTTCTCTTTTAGCGACAATAGCCCATATTTGTCCGCTTTTGGGTTTTTTGGGCACTGTTACCGGTTTGATCAGGTGTTTTCAGGTTGTCCAGGCCAGGCAAGCGGCAATGCTGGCAGTGACAGCAGCTGACCTTGCATCCGGAATGTGGGAGGCACTGATAGCTACGGCAGCAGGATTGCTGGTGGCAATACCGGCGTTTATTGCTTATAATTACCTGATAACAAGGGTAAATAATTATATTTCTCAGATGGAAAAAGCCTCTACTGAATTGGTTAACTTTTTAGCTGAATAACCGGCAGATTTTATGCGATTTAAGAAAAATATAAAACCTTCCTCTGGATTAAATAGCCTGGATTTTATTCCGGTAGTAAACCTGGTGTTATTATCTATGGCATTTTTTATTCTTGCCTGGGCCTTGATAACACAGCCATCTGTTAAAGTCAATCTTCCCTTTGCATCTACAAGCCAGATGGCCGGATCCGGGGCTGTTGAGCTTATTATTACTTCTGAAAATAGAATATTATTTGACTCCGTTTTTATTGAAGCAGAATCCCTTAAAAAGCTGCTTGTCCAGGCATCTTTACGCAGGCAGTCTGTGCTTATCAAAGCCAGCAAAAAGGCCTCTCTGGAACATGTTGCTATGGTCTTAGACATCTGCCGGCAGGCAGGCATAAGGTATACAAATATTGCCTCTGACTGATGATCAATAATCCTTATTTTAAAAAAACCATACTAATATCATTTTGCGGGCACCTGGTATTTTTCAGCCTGTTCAGCCTGACCTTTGGCCCTAAAATCAACGGTTTTTCCAATATGCAAATTAATTTCTGGGGCAGCTGCCTGAATAAATGGGAAACAGCATTAATAAAACAGGCAGCTGTAATGCGGAGGTATTTAGAACCCGCCAAAGGATATGGGCGGCAATTTCAGGCAGAACCATACAAGCAGGAGGCAGTGAATATTCCTGTTTATATCAAGCCGCAGAGCAGTTTATCTGCGGAGACTCAAAAGATGGGTTATTCTGCCCCTAAGCAGGCTGTTCCCCAATCGCTTATCAGAAAAGAACCGGTCTTGATATTATATCCCCAGTTGCCCTATGATTTTTTATTGTATTTTAAAGACAGGCAGGCAGTGCATATAGAGTTGCAATTTAATATAACATCGCATGGCAGGGCCGGTTCTATGATCGTAAAAAGAAAAATATCATCGGGTAATCTTGAGGCTGACCTTTTAAGCATGCGCTATATCAGCCATTACCTTTTT
>JAKQWZ010000027.1 GCA_029561735.1 Candidatus Omnitrophota bacterium
GAATTTTTATTGCTATTTAAAAAAAGCTTGCAAATATTGGTTTTGATTTGTAGAATATAGCTAAAGCACAAACCGGAGGAATAAAATGAATAAAATCACAAGGATTGTTATCTTTACCGTATTATATATAACCTGCATTTCCGGGCTCTCCTTTTGCGAGCCTATTAACATAGCGCAGCTGGTTGATGATTTTAAAAACGCCACTGACCTGCAAAGAACCCAGATAGTCAATAATAACGTCGGCAAAGAGTTGTCTGCTTCGGGAAAGGTCGTTAATGTTGAAGAATACGACTTATTTGATACTACTAATGACGTTAAGGGTGAGTTTTACCGGGTCAGCACTGAAACGCAGAAAACTTCAGGCAGCACCCCTTATCAGGTATATTTTATGTTTAAGGATAAGGATAAAGTTGCTGATATTACAAAAGGCGAGAATATTACCAAAGACGGTAAAATAATGCAGATAAACGATGAGCGCCTGCTAATCTCTGTATGGATTTTTTGTGCGGAATTAAATGAAACGGATAAAGTACTCTTCAAACAATCCCAAACACCCAGCGCTACGCAAAGCCTGCCTTAATTATAATAGGATTACCTGACTGCTGCCTTTTTAGCTATCCCGGAAAGCTCACCGGCGACTTCTGCGCTTAGCGCCTGCACAGTGCTGCTTAAGGCATTGCTCATTCCAAAATAATCATGCGGGGTTATCGGCGTAACAATCTCTGACCTCTTGGTAAAGATAAGGCTTTTTGATTCCAAGTCAAAAATATTCCAGCGGGCGCTTAATCTAAGATCGCCATCCAGCTCGCTTTCCATCTGAATTACGTCTACTGTAACCTGATACTTAACCGGCACCAGAATACTCCAGCTGAATTTTACAGTATCTGCATTTACTAGCATAGTTGATACGCCATCATCAAGAAGGCGCAGGATAACAGTATCAAGCGGCTCTGCCCAACGGTCAAACTGGGAAAACGTATATAAATTATTCTTTTCCCGGATAACCATCTGGGGGCGGTTAAGATATTCCGGTATGCGCACCGGGCCGATACCAATTATCCCTTTAGAGGGGTAATCAAATTCATTGGTTTCCTGCGCCGCCAGAGAATGCGGCATGTATTGGCGCGGAACAGGGCTATCAGCAATAGACATGCATCCGTTTAATGCAAGAGCAAAAACAGCTATTGATAAAATACAAAAATTAACGCCAGTATTATTTTTCATACATCTCCCCCCCCCCTTAACTGTTTTATTTATCCTTGGTCCTTAATTTTCCTTTGAGCAGGGCCTCAGGATGCTCTTCTAAATATTCCATTAGCAGCCGCGTTGAGCGTGCGGCAGCAGTCAATTCTCTTAACGAGCGGTCTAACTCGGCAAAAGTCTGCTGGCTCATCAACTTATTCACAGTAGCCACTATCTGATTCAGATTAGAAGCAATTTCCTTTACCGGTATATCCTCCATTGCCTCAAAAATATAAGGGGAAGTAGGAAGCGTGGGCAGCTGGGGGTATTTTGTTTTAATATCATAAAGCTTTGACGGCTTGTCCGGATAAAATTCAAAAGAAATTATCAGCTGGCCGGTAACAAAACTTTGCATATCCAGCTTTGCCCTTAAACCATGATCAATAAAACTCTTATAATCAGGATACCCCAATTTTTCCGGGACTCCCCTTACGCGTGTGAGGTCAACGTCAATCACAGCCTCAATAAGTTCATCGTTAGCCTGCGGGTCATAAACAAGGTCAATATCAACAACATTGCCGATTTTAACCCCCTTAAATATGACCGATGCCCCAACAGAAAGCCCTTTTACCGAGCGGTCAAAGAAAAGAGTATATTTATCAGACTTTCTGAATATCGTGCCTGAGCCAAAGACCGCGATCGCCACTACCAACAAAGCCGCAGCCACTATTACAAACCCGCCTATGACAGTTTTATTTGCTCTTTTCATGTATTCAGCTCCTTTTAGCTTCAATTATGACAGCTAAGCCACGGTTTCTTTTACCTATTTTGCAGCTTTTGCAGCGCGGGTGAGAAAATTAATTACCCGCTCGTCTTTAGAATCTGACAAAAGTTCTTTAGGCCGGCCCAGCGCTATCATTGATTTTGCCTCGGCATCAAGCAGCATAGCATTATCCCCGATCGCAAAAATACTGGGCAGTTCATGAGTCACTACAACCACCGTAATCCCTAATATGCCTCTTAATTCTAAAATAAGGTCATCAAGCATGCGGGCAGTTATCGGGTCCAACCCTGCAGAAGGCTCATCAAAAAAAACTATCCTGGGCTCCAGAGAAAGCGCTCTGGCAAGGCCAGCGCGTTTACGCATGCCGCCGCTAAGCTCTTCAGGATAAAAATCTTCATAACCGGACAACCCGACCAGAGAAAGCTTAAGGGCCACCTGTTCTTTTATTTGTGCGGCAGTCAGGCTTGAATAAAGCTCCATCGGTAAGGCAACATTTTCAGCCAGCGTAAAAGAACTCCATAGGGCACCGCCCTGATAAAGTACCCCGAATTTACGGATCATTTTCTGCTGCTCTGCCTCTGCGGCATCCCAGAAATTCTCGCCGTAATAAGTAACTATTCCTTTTTCCGGGGCCTTTAATCCAATCATTGCCTTGAGCAGCGTACTTTTACCGCAGCCGCTTGAGCCCATTATCACAAAAATTTCGCCTTTCTTAATGCTGAAATTAAGGCCGTGCATAATGGGAAAATCTCCGTAACTAAGGTCCATATCCCGGACTTCTATAATTGTTTCAGCCATCTATACCCCCAGGACCGCGCAGACATACGTTATAATAGCCGTGGCAATTACTATATTTGTTATCGCGGTGACTACAGCGGAAGTCGTAGCCGCTCCTACGCCTTCAGCATTACGCTCGCAGTTAATGCCGCGCAAACACCCGCATACAGAGACAATAACTCCGAAGGTAAGCCCGTGGATCAATCCGATCCAGACATTGCTTAATTTAACAGCTGACTGGGTATGGGTCAGATATTCAACCGGGTTTATCCCCAGCATGGTAGTGCTTATAAAAAACCCGCCGAGTATGCCCATAAGATCGGCATAAATAGTCAAAAGCGGCATCATGATTACGAGCGCAAGGACCCGGGGCAGGACTAAAAATTCTATTGGGTTAATAGCAAAGGTCTTCAACGCATCTATCTCTTCATTAGTCTGCATTATCCCTAATTCTGCGGCAAAAGACGCGCCTGTGCGCCCGGACATTAATACGCCTGTCATCACAGCCCCCATCACCCTTACCATGGCAATTCCGACAATATCAGCGATATATATCTGGGCGCCGAAAATTTTCAGCTGGATAGCGCCGATAAAAGCCAGGATCATCCCTACCAGCAGGCTGATCAATGATACCAGCCCCAGGGCCTCCACTCCGCATCTTTGAACAATAAGGGCAAAA
>JAKQWZ010000048.1 GCA_029561735.1 Candidatus Omnitrophota bacterium
GCGATCGCGGCCTGAAAACATGAGCTGCTTCTTTTTATCCCAAACAGTAAAAGCGAACATCCCGTTAAAATGCTTAACGCATTCCGTACCGTATTCTTCGTAAGCATGCAGGAGGATCTCGCTGTCGCAGCGACTCCTAAAAAAGTGCCCTTTACCCTCAAGGCTGGCACGCAAATCTATGAAGTTATAGATCTCGCCGTTAAAAACCGCCCAAACCGAATTGTCTTCGTTAGGCATCGGTTGAGCAGCCGACGCCGAGAGGTCAATAATACTTAAACGCCTAAAACCGAGGGCAACATTGTTATCAATAAAAATACCCCGGTCATCCGGGCCACGGTGGGCCAGCGTATCGGTCATGCGCTCAATCAAAACATTACCGGCTTTTTTCTCCCGGTCAGAATAAAATATCCCCGCTATGCCGCACATTGGTTTCTAATTTCTCCTGTTGGCCGGTTTAATAAAAGCGCTTTCTCGTTTCGCAGAATGATTTTCCTGGGTTGACAGCCTCAATTTTATCTTAATCCTTGACCAGATAAAAAACCAGCTCCGCTTTTTGAACAAAACTCCCGGCTTGCTAAGAATAGTCAGGATTGACCAGCGCAGCGTATCTAAAGCCGAACCACTGCGGATTGAATAAATCGAATGACAGGTCAACCTTAATAAAAAAGTAAAGGGCTTAGGGTGTTTTTTCAGGAAGCTGCGGTTGCTTAGCCAAATCAAGAGCTGTTTTGGCAAGTGTTTATTCTGGGCCAGATAATACAGATTGTCCCAGAATAAATCTTCGCGCTTGCGGTCTAAATCCAGAATTGGAGTCCAGCGTTTATAGGATTTCTGCTTTCTGTCTTCCACGTCGTCTTCCGTTATAATCTTACGCTCTAAAAGAAGCTGCGTTAGCCTGGTTTCGGGGAAGTGTGTTAAAGAGTGTATATGCAAATCGAAAGGCCGCGGTAAACTTAACAAAAGATTGAATGTCTCTCTTTTATCCGTATCGGTTTCCAGCGGGTTATCCATAATCAAATCATAGGTGCATTTAATTTTCTCTTTGTGCAAATTCTTTGCTGCCCTTATTATGTCTTCGTTTGATTCGTATCTCTCGTAATATTTGTGCCGGCATTCCGAAGAACCAGACTGTACCCCCATTGTCATCCCCACGCAGCCGGCGTCCTTTAACAGGCCAATCATCTCTTCCCCGGTAAACTTAGGGTGAATATGGCAGTAGAAAGGCAGCCCGACTTCTTTTTTATACTCTCCGTGGAACTTTCTTATCCAATCCAGGTTAAAAGTAAAAAGGTCATCCAGGAATGATATATATCTCAGATTCTTGAAACTTCTTTTGGCAAAGGTTAACTCCTTGATTACATTTTCTACGCTCCGGCGCCTGACATACTGGCCTTTTTCCTTATATATTTTTTGGCCGATGCTGTTATAACAATAGGTGCAGCTAAAAGGGCATCCCCGGGAAGTCATAACCCAGTAATTTGTCCTTGCGGGGGCTAAAACTATCGGGGCAATATTCCCGTTATCGATAAAATGTTTATTTTCGCATGAAAAATCCGGAAACGGCAGGGTATCAAGGTCAGGGATTAGAAAACGCGGGGCATTCTTAACCACCTTATCCCCGCTGTTAACCCATACATTCTGTATATTATCCAGCGGCTCATTTTTTGATAGCCTTAAACAAAGCTCGACAATTGCTCCTTCCCCTTCCCCTACGCAAACCATATCCGTGAATTCTATGCATTGCTGCGGCCTTATCGTAGGATGCGTCCCTCCCCAAATAACCGGTAGGCCCAGGTTTTTCTTAATTTCCCGCGTTATGCTTAAAGCTAGATTAAAAAACGTTGAACGGAAGCTGATCCCGACAATGAGCGGGTCAATATCTTTAATAAGCCGGATAAGGTCGGCAACCTCTCTTTCCGTAGGCTGATTGCTTGTAGTATTAATATTCGAGCTCTTAAAAAATATTGAATGCGCCTCAAAGCCAGCACCCTTTAAGACCGCATGCAGGGTATGCAACGCAAATGAATCCAAATCATAGAATGTTATTAAAACTACTCGTTTATTCGCCATAATAATAACTATTTACGGATGAACTTTTGCTTTTAACTGCCGGATAACCCCAGACAACCCAACCCAGCGTAAAACCCGCAGGGCTGCCGGCAGCGAGTACCTAAAACTCCGGAACTCCGCCCCGCCTGAAGTGAAAACAGATTTTTTTAGCCAATAAATAAAACTGCCTTTTAAAAAACATGCCTGCGTCCATTTCTCCGCCAGCACCCGGG
>JAKQWZ010000053.1 GCA_029561735.1 Candidatus Omnitrophota bacterium
GGGTGATTTTACCATAGTCTGTTCCGAAGCCGAGAACGGCACGCTTGACGCCATGATTATCAGCGTAATTAAGACCGACTTGGAACAGGTCTATAATCAGGTTTCCGCGGTAATGGGTAATACCTCGGGGCTATCTTCGCTTTCAAACGTAGCTGACGGCTTAAACAGCCAGTTTGGCATGATCGAAGCAGCGCTTTCCAAGGTAGGCAAGGATATGGGCAAGCGGGTTCAGGATGCCGTAGGCTCAGCCACTGCTTTTGATTCTCTGTTCAGCCAGATATCAGGGTTAGCTAAGCAGATAAAGAATATGGGCGGCGATACGGGGGTAAACCTGGAGAAGCTTTATCAGGTTTCTTCGGACAAGAAGGAAGATATAAATTACCTCAAGAACAAGACGCAGGAACTTCGCGCGGTGATGGATCTGAATCAGAAGATGATTCAGAATATTTCCGAGAAACCGGTAGTACAGCGTTGGTATGAATATAAATAGCATGACAATAAAAAAGGATAAATGGTAATGAGATACCGGTTAGTTTTTCTGGCCATTCTGTTTTTAGCGTTTTTTTCCCTCAACGAGGCGTTGGCGGGGAATATTGTCCTGAAGCTTATATTGGTTAATCCTTCCAAAAAGGATAAACAGGTTTTAACCGTCAGAGAATACCTGCCCAAAGAGGTAAAGCCCGAGGATATAGTGGATAAGGGCGGTTTTGAAGTGGGTTATGATGCCCAACAGGGATCGTATTTTATTTATGGCGATTTTGAGCTTAAGCCGGCTGAAGTTTCAGAAAAAGAGATTGAGGTGCGTGATATCTGGGTAATCCCGGCGGCGGATATTGAAAGCGTGCGTGTTGAATTGTCAGATATTTCAAAACTGCTCAAAGGCACTGATTACGCAGATAGGTTTGCATTTTTGGGTAAAAGCATAGAAGACAAAATAAACCAGATAACCGAGATGCAGGAGAATCCTCCGACTAACCCTGAGCGGTATATTTCCGCTTATCGGGAGAACCTGAAATTGCTTGAGCAGGTAAGGGAAGACCTGATAATGGGCCGCAGTTTCCTTACTCATACCAAGGCAATGCCTTCAACAGTGGTGTGGAAGGCGATTTTCGCTATAATGATATTTCTGGCGTTATTGGGCCTTAGCTTCTATTTTATCTGGCACAGGCAGGTCAAGATTCTTACCGGAGACAATACCTTTGTCATACCGGAGGAAGATAAAGCCTCTACGCAGGACAATCAGAAAACCCAGCCTCCGGCACAAGGATAAGCCGATAGCTGCGTACATAAACAATATTATAAGCAAAAACGGATGGGGCAATTAAAAACACTCTTTTGTCTCATTTTTTATTTTCCGCTTCCCCTATCCGGGGAAAATAAGCTAAAAAGAATATGAAAGTATTAGTCCATACCGCGCAGGAAAAATTATGGGAAGATAATGCCAAAGAGACGGTCCTGCCGGGAGAAGACGGGGAATTTTCCGTCTGGGATTTCCATCAGGATTGCGTATACCGCCTGCGGCCGGGTAATATTAAGATCAAGCCAAGCCTTGCGGGCGCGGATGCGCAGGTCCGGAACCAGAATATAAAGATTTTGATAAAAAGAGGGATAGCCGAAGTAAAGGCAAACCGCCTTTTTTTATTAATTGAAAGGGCCTGACGCATTCGGGGGATTACAAGTGAGAAACTTGGTAATCATAATGATTATGTTTTTAAGCACTATCGGACCGGCGGCGGTCATCGGCGTGGTCGGATATTCGGCGGTCAAGGCTGTTGGAAGGAACCCTTCCGCTTCAGCAAGGATCCTGCTGGCAATGATCGTAGCTTTTATTTTCGCCGAGGCCATAGCGGTAATGTCGATTTTGATGATTTTTACTTTATTTAAATAAGAATAAAAAAAAGGAACCCTATGCTTGCGCAAATTCTCATAATACAGGTATTGACTTTTGCCGGGCTAATTTTTATATTACGTATTTTATTCTACAAGCATTTAAAGGCGGCTTTAAAGAGGCTGGAAGTACTGCACGCGGAAAACCTGGCGCGCGAGGAACAGCTTAAAAAAGAGCTAATTGAAGCCCAGCTTAAGTCGCTGCAGGAAGTGGCTACTACCCACAAGGAAGCTG
>JAKQWZ010000078.1 GCA_029561735.1 Candidatus Omnitrophota bacterium
CATTATTCAGCGAAGACACAGTTATTGATCCCATACCTGATAGTCAGACAAGCATAGCAGAATTATTTGATGCGGGCTTCAACCCCGAATACAGAATAGCCCTAAATGGCTCAATTTATTATCTATCTGCTCCTTTCTATATCGGTGGCGGCAGGCCGGCGTTTATATTGTATTATTACAGGACCAAAGAAGGCGCAAAGGAATTATATATCCGGGCTGCATATAAGAGTAATTCGCATAATGTCTGGAAAGTCGGTTCGCATAAAGACGGAAATTGGATTGGCAAGGGCATATCCCAGGAATCAGTTACTCTGCCTTTTGAGATGCAGGCGGCTTTAGAGAGAATATATTTGGATAACCGCTTAAGCGGCATGCCGTTTCGTGCCGATGCCAGCGCAGCTTTTTACGGAGTTTTGGAAAACGGTAACGACGATGCTCCGGAAGATTTTGTCCACACATTACGCATCGAAGGCAAGATCGTTAATGACGGTAAGCCCATTGCCTGGTTGGATAGACCGGGAGATCCTTCGTCACTGTGTTTTGCCGAAGGTTATGAACCGGATTTCAAAAACGGCATATTAGAGCAATGGCAGGGCCATAATCCTGTGTACGACGGGCCAGTAATAAGCTATAGAATAATTTCTACAAATAGGGAAGTGCAGTATGCGTATAACGTGGATGAAACCGGAACAAGGGTTTGGAGAGGAGAGGTACAGGCCGCAACTGGCGGATTGAACAGGTTTGGGGTCAGGGTTGATCAAGTCCGCGTAGGCGATGATATTTTTGTGCAGAGTTACGAATACTTTGAGGAAATTCCAGATGGATTTGCCGGAGAAATCAATCCTTGCAATTCAGCTTATTTTGACGCATCTAGTTTGCTCAATCAGATGCCGGATATCCAGGAATTTAGGAGAGTAGTGCTTGGCCAAGGTAGCAACGGTTTAACTTTAGAATGTCCGGCAGTGGCTGTGATTGGGGTCGGATTATTTGCTGGTTCCGTTGCCCTGAATATGCCGGTTTTAGCAATTGTAGGTATAGCGGTTTTGGTAGTTGGTATGATAGTAGCCATTAAGGGACAGTCTCCTTGGAATGCCGCCGGAAACGATAAGGCGGGGACAGTCCCTGTAACACAGACTGCAGCAGAGCCTGTTAAGGGACAGTCTCCTTGGAACGCCGCCGGAAACGATAAGGCGGGGACAGTCCCAATAAATAGCCCGATAGCTCAGGCAATCCGTTCAATGATTGACACTTTAAGGGCGTATTTTAGCAGAGAAGCAGGACGTCAGGATTTAATTGCGGATGCAGTAACAGCACAAAAGAAGCAGGCTTTAAGTCCAGTTCAGAGGCAGGCGCCTCCTGTATTAGTTAGCTTGGTTGTTTGGTTCCGAATGGTCATCGGAAAAGCAACAGCAGCGCTAACTAACGGAGGGTACGAAAATGGAATTACGGATGACGAACTTTCAGGAAGAGATGAGGAGCTTGGAGACGCAGTACGCTATCAGCATTCTGGAGAAGAGCAGGGACCATTTCCTGTATCAGATCCTGCAGGAAAAACAGAGAAACGCGGTCAGGCAGCAGAAAACAGCGTAAGCATACAGGCTTCAAAGAATACAGATAAAGCAGCTCCAAAAGGAAAGATTAATTTAGGCTTTATACCTGAATGGTCTAAGCTTATGCTTAAGGCCGTCAGAACAGCTATAACAGAGCAATGGGCTAATATAACTATCCGCGGCCCGCCTTTAGAGCAGCTCATTATTTCAATCCGCAGTAATCTTGCCGGAATACGTTCATTTGGTTCAGTAGTAAATACCCAGTCAAAATCCAAAGGATTAAGCTTAAACTTGCCGCGCATTATTGTTGCTGTATTAACAATCGTGCTTGCGGCTATCATTGTTTATTGGGGTCTGAACGCAGCCCAAAACCTCCAGGGACTGACCACTGTTAGTAGGGCCCCAATAACAATACAAACATTGTACGAAGGAGGTGTTGTGCCATGGTTAAGATTAAATATGAATCACTCAGCTTTGACCACATCGTTGAATTCAGTAAAGATAACACAGTGTTTGCCTGCGCTCGCCAGTCCGACGACAGGCATCTTAGGATCTTTCTCGTTAATAAAGATACTGGGAATGTCTATACTCGCAATGGCCGTGCTGACTCATGGGAAGAGCTTACCGGAGCCAACAAGCAGGACATCCTTAACCGCATTGAAGCAGCCCGAAGCAACAACATCGCAGTCTACAGGGTCAACGGCTCTCACAACTGATCAGGGAGCCGCTGGCCGGCTGTATCAGGATGCGCTTCAGGTCAGAGATTATATTGACCACACAACATTCGGCGCCTGCCTGACCAAAGCATACGGATTGTACCTCTTATTGCTTAGCCGGGGCCGCAGCCCGAGATTAATGGCCAGAGGCGAATTAATGGGTGAAGGCCGGCAGGATTGGGCTTTTATCCATGCCTGGGTAGAAGTGGATGGATATAGCGTGGATTTCTATCCTATAGCTAACTGCCATCCGCAGATCTATCAGGCCTGGCTTGATTTAGGCAAGAACTCTCAAGATATAGCCCGGACCATGAATGATATTTTGGTCCTGCCGTTAGATTCCGTAGAATACCGCACGCTTTACGCTGAAAGAACCGGCTTTAGCGCCCGCGGTTATGACACAGAAAAAGAGATTGCAGCAGAATTTGTGCATCTTAATCCTGCCTCGGTTAATTATAACTATGGCTGGTTGCGCCCACCGAGCCTGGGCCAGAAACTTATGGCCGGAGGAATATTTGTGCCGTTCTTCTCCGGTGAAGTTGAGTTAAATGCCGAAAATTTACCCGCAATAGTAGTGGTTTATGCTTTGGTGTTGATAGCAGCTTTGATATTATCCGCATTAGTTTATTTAGCAGTAAAATCAGTTTTAGTTGCCAGAAAAGGCAGTATTGCCGAAGTTGTGGGCGGAGAAATTGTCCGGGCTAATCCGGCATATACCGCAATCGGAAAAACAATCATTGCCGTAGGAAGATTTATAGCCAAGGCTATAGGCTGTGCTGCTGTATTGGCTGTTGGATTACTGGGCGTGGCTTATTATTGCGCGGTTCCTGAAGGCAGGTTGCTGCTTATTGCGGGATTGCTTATAGTTGTTGGCGGTATCGGGATATACAAATATAGACAGCATATTCAGAGATCTAACGAGAAAAAAGCTTATGAGAGAATAAAGGATTATCCGGGAATAGATGCAATACGCGATGGGCTTTTAAGAATACAGAACAACGAAAATGAAGGGACAATTCATGGTTTTGATAATCCGTTTAGCGTAGAAGCCCAGCCTGAACCCGGCGAGCTGGAACTGCTGACTAGCGAATCCCCGTTGACATTCAAGGCATTACTTAGTGCAATAAGGCAGGCTATTTTCGGTTTGCCCGGCAAGACAATTATGATTTTGACGCTGGGCCTTATCTGTTCAAGCGCATTTGCGCAGGAAACAAACGGTTTATTATCTAATGCCAGCCAGCTTATGCTGCATAACGACGCCTATCATATTACAACTATTGTGAGCGTATTAAGCATATTCGTATCGTCTTTATTAATAACTATTACTTGCGGAGATATATTATTAAACGGAAGAGGCCTGACAGCCAAATCACGCTCCAGCAAGATTAAATTTATTTTAGGCACAATGATTGCAGAAGCTTTACTGCTTAATGCTTTGACCATGTGGAATCCGATGCATGTTTATCTGGCCGCTACAATCATGCTTGTGATTGCCGGGTATCATCTGGGCAATGGATTATTCAGAAAAGGAAAGCTGCCCGTATTCAAGGCGTTGATCTTAGGCTTGATTTCTATCGCAGTTTCTTTTGGAGGTAGGTCAGTTGCAGTAGTCAGGGCAGAGGTAGCCGCGAAAACAGCTTTAGAAAAAGGCTCAAGATCAGCCAATGAAGTTAGAAACTGCATGGATAGAGTTGTAGACGGCAGGAGTATAGCAAATCTCAATGCATATTTTAGCCAATTTGTCCCTAAAGAGCGCAAGGCTTCATGGTCCGGAGAATTTTTAAGCGGAGACAGCCAGAAAAGGCAATCTTTGATATGGGAATTGATGCGTTACAATCAGATAGACAAAAAGGTATTAATTGAGATGATGATAAAGATACAGCGGGGAGCGATATCTGAAATCAATTCACCGAGCGAGGCTGCTGGAATGAATAGCCAGTTCAATCCGCGCAACAGGCCGACCACATATCGTTATACCCCGGAAGATATTTCCGAAGCTAAAAAGCCGGTATCTTTGGATGAAATGGGGCCTATTTTAGCCGAAGCCAATGCGCAGGGTTTACCTTTGGAATATTTTGCTTTGGCTTTGGCTACTATTGAAGTTGACGGATATAACCCGTTAGCGGTCAATTCTATCAGCAGCCCTTATAATCATGACAGAGGAATCTATCAGTTGAAAAATAGCACAGTCCGCAGCCTTTTGGAGAAATATGGCGTTCAGATCAGGAAATGGATTGGAGAGGAAGAGTTTAATGTGTTTAATTTCCAGCATTCCACAGTTGCCTTAATCCAGCTGACGCTTGCAAATGTGTCCTGCTTAAATGGGCGTTTAGCTGAAGCGAATATACCCGGCGCCGGAAGTTTTAAAGAGTTATCTGATGAAGAAAAGCTGACAATTATCGCCTATCTGCATAATCAGGGCGTGCGCGATTATAAAAAAGCCGGCAAGGAACGCAATACGTTAGATGATGTAGTGCAGGCTTTGAAAATGGTAAGGTCTCAGCCGCAGCCTGAAGCAGACAAAGCGGCAGTAAGGTTTGGAGAGGCGCTTACAGAAGTAGTCGGCTTAAGCTATGGAGACCGCATTTCCAGGATCGCTATGATGCTGGAAGCTATTACTGAAAGTTCTTCTGATGTGAAGGCCTATGCAGGAGTTTTGGATGAAATCAATAAATTTATCGCCGCACGCAAGGACGAAGGCGATTTGAAGAAGGCGTTTCCTTTGATTCTGGGCCTTCTCTTAGGCGTGGCCTGCGGTATTTATAATCGCAAAGGCTTAAATAAAAAGATGCCGCCGGTTTTAAAAGGAGCCGCTGTTTCTACAAGTGGCCGCGGGATTGGCGCTTTAGTGGCAGTGATTGGCGCAAGCTTGTTACTGGGATTACAGGGCGCTTTGCAGGCAGCGCCTGAAGTGGGTGTTGGCGCGCAGGCAGCAGCTATAGTCGCAGCGCATCAGTCTTGGTGGTTGGCAGCGGGGATACTTGGCCTGCCGAATTGGTTTACAGCAATAATTATTTTAGTAATTATAATAATGTTAGTATTTCAGCTTCCTTGCGGCAGGAAAATAGAAGCTTTTGAACGGGAATGGTCGCCTGAGTTAGATATAGCCATGCCAATTAAAGAAGATGATATCCCAAATTTTTCCGGATGGATAAATTACAATGGCGCTAGAATGGACACGAGGCGTTCCGACTTCCATATTGGTTTTGATTTTGCTTCTTATATAACAAAAGATGGTGAATGCATCTTAGGCCTTCCTGAAGAAACTCTAGTAAGGGCGATTGCTGACGGAAGAGTATATTCTGTGGATTATGAACACGGGGATTATTTTACAGTAATTCAAATCCGGCATAGCGAAGGTAACTTTTATTCAAACGGCGGTTTATTCAGCTCCTATGCCCATGTTGTGCCTTTGGTTAAGAATGGGGACAAAGTAGTAAAAGGTCAGCCCATAGCCACATTATTTAAAGACGAAGGAGATGAATCTGGTAGATTAGTGCATCTCCATTTTGGGTTGCAGAATGATTTTGGCTTAAAATTGAATTCAGGAGAACCACATTATTTGGCTCCTGAAGAGGTCTTTGTCCAGTTAGGCCAATTACCTCGCGCCCGCCCTCAAGGCTCGCTGAAATTTGATATTGAAGGGATCGAGAGCCAGCCTCAAATAAGATTTGCTCATTTTATAGAACTTCAAGTAAATGGTGAAATCGCAACAAATACTACCGCACGGCTGATAGATGGGGAAAAGCGGGATAGTAGTCATAAAGTAACCACAGTGGCAGTGATTGGCGCAAGCATGTTACTGGGGTTGCAGGGCGCTTTGCAGGCAGCGCCTGAAGTGGGTGTTGGCGCGCAGGCAGCAGCTACAACCGCAGCACCGTCCACTCTGGCAGTAATTGGCGCGTTCTTGACTGCCTACTGGCTGCCGATAGCGATAATTGTAATAGCCGCGGCCTTAATTGCCGGAATCAGATATTACAACACCCATAAAACTGCTGAAGTGATTAAGTTTAGCACGCCGCAAGTCACTCGCGCTCCACCGGCTGTCTATGCAAAAGCCGCTGTTTTAATTATTTTGGGCATTGCAGTACTTTATGCCATAGGCGCCTTCGGCGGATTTGCCTATGCTTTTACAGCCCACGGCTTGGTAATTTTAAGCGTTATTGGTTTAGGCTTGGCTTTAGTTTGGGCAGGAGTAAAACACTTGATGGCAAAGGAACATTCTCCTGTTGCCAAGATGCCTTTTATATTTGGATACAGCAGTGCAGAAATATTGCGTGAACGCATCAGCAAACAATTCAATTACGAAGCGCCAGCAGAGCTCTCCAGGCAGCAATTATTTAGGATATACCAGTTCTTAAGCGAGCAGAATTTTGCAGAGTATATAGTAAATAGAAATCATAAGAGTTCGGCAGGCAGTGTCCTTAGCGCTGCCTTGGAGGCCCTTGAAGGCCAGGATATTACTTCAAAGAAATTAATTAAACAGATAAGCGCGGTTTCCTGGGCAAGATTTAAGAAAGGTATAGTTACCCGGCCGTTATTTCTGGCTTGGGAAATCATCAGGCTGTTCTACAATTTCTTTATTTTCAGGTATGAAATACTTGTTGATTATTACTGGTTTAATTCTTACCGTAACTATCTTTCAGAGCCGCAGATTAGGGCTATTGCTTTAGCTGCAGTTAATGTTAAATTAACCGGCATAGATTCGGTTATGTTTAACCCTGTTGTCTGGAGCGTTAAAGAATTCCTTAACTACACTATTATTATTCCGGCGACATTCAACTTCATTACCAGAAGGTTGTGGATTGCGGTGTTAAGCGGCCTTGTGGCCGATAAGCTTATTGCGGCTTTACATTTGACCGCAGTCCTCCATGATTTTAATTTCTTAAGCGGCGTTCCGGAAGTATCCAAATGGCTTGAAGGCGTAGGCTTCTCGCTTAACGGATATAATGTAACGCACTGTATAATTTTAGCGGCAGCTTTTGCGGCAGTGGCATTCTGGGGCAGCTACCGCAATTACTTTGCAACTAAAGACAAAAATGTAAACGTAGCCGGCCTAAGCAATGTCGCGGTTAATGTAGATACCTGGCAGGCGCTTGAAGATTTGTTGAATAAAATGCGCACCAAGTCTGACAGGGCAGCTGTGGTTGAGCGTTTAAAATATATGCGCGACCTCGGGCTGCTTGATACCAACGGGCATATTATGCGTTATGTCTTAGAGCATAAATTGGGCCAGAGCACTATTAAGAGCAGGGGCATCTTTAAATATTTTCCGGAGACCGGAACTTATATATATAGATTATGGTTGATGAGAAAGGCCTATGCGCAAACATTATTCGCGGTTATTTTTGACTCTTTGTGGATCGGAGCGTGGTTAGCCTACAGGTTAATCGCAGGTAAAGTTAAAGCTGATGATAAGCATATTCTAAGCACAAGGGAATTATTAGCCTTGAGGTTGTCAGGTTATCAGGCAGCCACAGCAGTCGGTTTATTAACAGTGAATACGGAAATTTATATTGCAGAAGCCGCAACCGGATTAGTAGCTGATTATACCGGTTTTGCCCTGCCGCACGATGTGATTGTCTTTATTGAAGGCAATCCCGCCAGCCATAAGAGCGCGGCGATAGGGATAGGCTCTGATGTTTTACGCCTTGCTGATCATGTTATCTATGATAATTTCGGAACAAGTATTTTAGGCGTGGACCATGCTATGTATGAATCTGCGCAGCAGGTTATTGATTTGCTCTGGAGCGATGATACTGTCAGAAACGAAGCTGTTAAGGCCGGATTTGACAAAAATATCTTTGAGCGCTTAAGTTTAGAGTATGCGCTTGGATTGATTAACAAGGCGGATAATCCTCTGGCCGCAAAACAAGCCCTTGCACCGGAGATGGTTAATGCTATGAAGCTGGCCCAAGACCTTAATTCCGGAGAAGAAAATGCAGATAAATTATTAGCCAGAATGTTTTCCTTTAGAGAAGGCATAGGGCAGATATACGGCCAGCTGAACGCTCAAGAACAGGATGGCAAATTTGATGAGGCAGCCCGCATACAGGCATTAGAGCAGTTAGCGGTTTTACAAGGCAGGTTTGGGCTGCAGGGCAATGATTTTACCGATATCGTTTACAGCCATATAGCGAATAATTGGGAGGAAATCGGGCAATTGTCAGAAAAAGCAGCTGAACTTGAAGAATCAAGAGCCCAAGCCTATAGGGATGCAGGGCCTTTAGAAGCCAAGTTAAGGTCCGGAGAAGCCTTGAATGAAAAAGAACAAGGCATATTAAATAATTTATCCGCAATACTTGGCGAATTAAGTAATGTTTTATTGGGCATCTCAACTGCCCATGCTGAACCACAGGAACAGGCCCAGAGTGTTGAAGCCCAAAATCAGGAAACCTTAAAACAGGCTGAATTAAGGCTTGAGGCTGCGAAGCTGTCTGTTGAATCTGCTTACTACGGCAGAAAAGTTTCTGCACAACTGGTAAGCAAGTTAAATGATATTGGAAGCCATCCGTATGCAGGCGCGGAAAGATATACAATTAATTTAAAATACCGCGATTTAAGCCGCTTCTACGCTTATGAAAGCGCTCAAGTTGCCTCAACTGATGCCGGAAAAGCAAAAGAGTATTCCCTCTTTTCCGATGGCTTCCAAGTAATGGCAGAAATAGAATCAGCAAACATAAAATTGCAGGCAGGCATAGCAAAGAAGCTGAATACTTTCAATGATTTCATAGAATACGGAAAAGCTAAAGCCAAGATTATGGGATCAGGACATGACAGATTAATAGAAGTCCTG
>JAKQWZ010000092.1 GCA_029561735.1 Candidatus Omnitrophota bacterium
GATTATAGCCGGCATTTTTTAGGGCGGTCTGGATCTGCTTGCAGGTTGGGCGCGATTTTACTTCAGGTATAACTTTTTTTCTTGCCGCGCTTGATATATCGGAACCGGATTTTTCCTGCATCTTGCTTAATTCATAACGCAGCATATTGATTTCTTCATCCCTGTTCTGTACCTGTGATTCCAGCATTGAAACCTGATTTTTACAGCTTTCTAATTCATTTACTTGCTTCTTCTTAGACGTGGCGCATCCGTTTAATGACAACGCAAACGCCGCTACCGCAACCACCGTCAACCATTTTTTGAACATGCCGCACCTCCTGTTGTCCTGTTTGCTTACGAAAATTTCAGGGCTTCCTTAAGCGAAAATTTACCTTCGTATAATGCCTTTCCGATTATCACCCCGGAAAGCCCGTTTTTTTCCAACATTTTTAATCTATATATATCCTCAAGGCTAGAAACGCCGCCGGAGGAGATTATTTTTAATCCTGTGGTTTTCAGCATATTCTTCAGCATCTTTATATTCGGGCCTTTCAGGGTCCCGTCTTTTGACGTATCGGTAAAGATCAGCTCTTTCATCCCTATTGCCGCAATATTCTTAAGAAAGGCTCCGAGGTCACAGCGTTTATAGCTGACCTGCCAGCCTTTGATTGCCAGTTTTCCGGCATTTACATCAGCGCTGACTATTACCCTGTTTTTGAATTTAGAAAAAGCTTTTTTGAGAAATTCCGGGTCTTCTATTGCTTTTGTCCCCAGAATCAGGCGCATAATCTTTGAATCCAGTAATTCATCTATCACTGCAAGGCTCCTTATCCCGCCGCCGACTTCTATCGGTACGTCTAATTGCGCGGCTATTTTTTTGATCAATCCGATGTTCTTTGCTTCTCCTGAAATCGCTCCATCAAGGTCAACTACATGAATGAGTTTAGCTCCCTGCCTTGCCCAGTGTTTAGCGGTTTTTACAGGGTCTTTAGAATAAGAAGTCTTTTGATTGAATTTACCCTGAAAAAGCCGGACAACGTTGCCCCCAATAATATCAATCGCAGGTATTATCAGCATAGATTTATGAAATTTTCTATCATATTTAAGCCGGTTTTCTGGCTTTTTTCAGGGTGGAATTGCACACCGTAAACGTTTTTCTCCCAGACTACTGATGCAAATTTAGCGGCATAATCGGTTGTTGCTGCGCTTACGGATTTTTGAGCCGGCGCAGGGTAATATGAGTGGCAGAAATAAACAAAAGACTTGTCTTGGATGCCTTTTAATAAAGGGCAATCAGGCGCTGTAATATTTAACTGGTTCCAGCCCATTTGGGGTATTTTAAAACCTTTTTTTCCGAGAAACCTCACTACGCCGCCTTTTAATATGCCCAGGCCTTTGGTTTTTTTTGCCTCTTGGCTTTTTTCAAACAGGATTTGCATGCCAAGGCAGATACCTAAAAAAGGCCTGTTGGATTTGATAAAATCCGATATGGCAGTTGTCAGTCCGTTTTTATCCATTGTCAGGATTGCATCGTCAAAAGCCCCCACCCCCGGAAGTATGGCCTTGTCGCAATCAAGCAAAGCACTTGCGTTATCAGCTATAACTGTCTTTGCTTTGAAAGACTCTAAAGCCTTTTTTACGCTGTGGATATTGCCCATTCCATAGTCTATTATAGCAATCATATCAGTCAATCACACCTTTTGTGGATGGCACGCCTTTTCTGCGCGGGTCAATCTGCGTTGCCTGGTCTAAGGCAATGCCCAGCGCTTTAAAAACCGGTTCCAGATTTGTATGCAGGTCATTGTTCGCACTGGCCAGTTTGATGCTTAGGTTCATGCCTAATCTTTTAGCCAAAGCTTCCAGAAAATGGTTGGCATAATCAAAAGAGTACCCGTCTTTGTCTGCCAAGGAAGAGTTTATCGGGCTGAAAAATCCTCTTCCGCTGATATCAACTGAAACCTGCGCAGTTACATCTTCCATTGGCACTGATGCCGAGCCAAAACGTTTTATCCCCTGCATTGCGCCCAGAGCTTTTTTAAAAGCGTCCCCCAATACAATACCCACGTCTTCATTAGTGTGGTGTATATCAATTTTTAAATCGCCTTTGGCGCTGATATAAAGGTCAAAAAGGCCGTGAAAAGCAAATAAATCAAGCATATGGTCAAGTATGCCTATGCCGGTGTTTATTTTCGCTTTACCGGTTCCGTCAATATTAAGCTTGACGGTTATATCTGTTTCTTTGGTTTTTCTTTTGATCTGGGCAATGCGTTTTTTCATATGTCCTCGCTTATTCAAACCTTATCTTTACCGAATCCAGGTGTTTACACATACCTTCAATTCCGGCGATCTTTTCCAGCGGTTCCCGGACTTTTTCCAGGGCTTTTTTAGAATAATTTATAATATGGTTGGTTTTGATAAAATCCCTTACTGACAGCCCGGAAAAAAACCGCGCAGTGCCGTTGGTCGGCAATACATGGCTTGGCCCGGCAATGTAATCACCTAAAGCCGTCGGGCTGTAAGGCCCTAAGAATATAGCTCCGGCATGGCGTATCTGCTTGGCTATACGGTTGGGGTTTTTTACCAGTATTTCCAGGTGTTCCGGTGCGATCCTGTTGGCAACTTCAATAGCCTGCTCCATATTTTTAGTCAGGACAACCACGTTCTTTGTGTCCGGTACGTGGGCCTTGATCTGGTTGGCAAAGGCCTTTGAATTAGTGATAAGTATGGAAAGCCCGCCTGCATGTTCGGATTGGGCCTTTAGGTCAGCTATGACAAATCTCGGGTCTGAATGCTGGTTGGCTATTATTACCAGTTCAGTAGGCCCGGCTATCATGTCTATATCTACTGTGCCAAAGACCTGGCGTTTTGCTTCGCTGACGTAAGCATTGCCCGGGCCGATGATTTTATCTACCTTAGGCACTATTTTGGTTCCGTATGCCATAGCCCCTATTGCCTGCGCTCCTCCTATGCGGTATATTTCATCTACCTTTAAGAGATTGGCAATAGCCAGAATATGCGGATTGATATTGCCGTGTTTATCCGGAGGGCTTGCCAAAATTATCTTTTTTACTCCGGCCAGCCTTGCCGGCAGCACTGTCATATAAACCGAACTCAATAAAGGCGCTGTCCCGGCGGGTATATATATGCCGACTTTATCCAGCGGACGGAAATTTTCTCCCAGGATAATCTCCCCGTCTTTGATCCGCCATGATTTAGTCCTGACTTTAGAATAAAACCGGGTGACATTTTCCATCACCACTTTTAAGGTGGAAACAAACCTGGGGTCGATATTCTGGTATGCTGCGCTTATTTCAATCGCAGCGACCCTGATCTGGCGCGCAGATAATTTTATTTTATCAAATTTTTTTGTATATTTAACCAGTGCTTCATCCCCGAAAAGGCGCACGTCTTCTAATATGCGCCGGACTTTATCCTCAACGCGCCTGTTTCTGGTGATACCACGGTTGTATATCTTTTCCAGTTTCTTACTGCCGAATTTAATGATTTTCATATTAAGCCCCTAATATTTCCTTTAACTTCTTAAAAGCCTCGTCAATTTTTTCCGGGTTGCTTCCTCCTGCCTGGGCAAAATCAGCCCTGCCTCCTCCGCTGCCGCCGATAATGGGCCCGATTTGTTTGATCAGCCCGGAGGCGTCTTTACCCCTTACAGCCAGATCATTAGTGACTCCGATAACCAAAATTACCTTGCCGGGTGATTTTCCTGCAAGGGCTATGATGGAGCCGGTGTTATTTTTCTTTATTGCGTCAACCGCATTTCTTAAAAAACTCATGTCCGCGTTATCTATGGACTTGGTGATAAGCTTTATGCCGTTGACAATAAATGGTTCATCAATCAGGCTGTCAATTGTTTCTTTGACAATGCTGGTTTTTTGTTCGTCAAGCTTTTTTTCCAGAGACCTGATTTTTTCCAGCCGTTTTTCAATCTCCTGGCTAAGGCGTTCTGCGGGAATCCCCAAAAGCCGCGAAGCCTCATTTAATATCTTATTTTGTTTTGCAGCTAAGGCAAGCGCATATTCTCCGGTCACTGCTTCTATCCTTCTTATTCCGCTGGCAATCGCGCTTTCTTGGACTACTTTAAAAAGACCGATTTGCCCGGTGCTTTTCAGGTGCGTGCCTGCGCATAATTCTTTTGAGATGTTCGGGATGTCAACTACTCTGACTTCATCTTCGTATTTTTCGGCAAAAAATGCCAAGGCGCCTTGTTTTTTTGCGGCCTTAAGTTTAGTCTTTTTAACGCAAAGCCGGGTATCGGCTAATACGCGGGCATTTACCAGCTCTTCTACGCGTTCCAGTTCTCCGGCAGTCAGCGCTTTAAAGTGAGTAAAATCAAAACGCAGCCTGTCAATACCGACAAAAGAGCCCTGCTGTTTGACATGCGCCCCCAGTATAGAACGTAAAGCTGATTGTAAAAGATGCGTGGCTGTATGGTTTCTTTCAATTGCCAGCCTGCTTATCCGGTCCGTTACAACCTTAATCAAGTCGCCCTTTTTAAACGCGCCTTTTTTGACTATTGCCGTATGGACTATATTTTTATCGCTTTTTTTGCTGTCAGTTATTTCTGCCCGGTTCTTTCCTTTCAGGATACTGCCTTTATCCCCTATCTGCCCTCCGGATTCTCCGTAAAGGGTGGTTTTATCAAGGATAATGTTTACAACTTCATTACGCGCAGCTTTTTTAAGCTCCTTGCCGTCTTTAAAAATAGCCAGTATTTTTGCCGGGGATTCAGATTTTTCATAGCCCAGAAATTTAGTGGCCTTTATGCCCAAATGCAGGCCTTTTACATTAAAGACATCGCCTTTCATGGTGCTTTTATTTTTTGACCGTTCTTTTTGTTCAAACATCTTTTTTTCAAACGCATCTTCGGATATTTTGATGTTATGTTTATCTGCCCAATCCCTGGTTATCTCAAAAGGCAGTCCATAGGTATCATAAAGTTGAAAGGCAATTGAACCTGCGTTTTGCGGGTCGGGCTTCTTTGCAAGTTCACCGAATTTATCCTTTAATATCGCAGCGCTTGAATCCAGCATAGAGATAAAATTATTTTCTTCGGCCAGGATCACCTGCGCAATGTCTTCCCGGCGTTTAGCCAGCTCCGGATACGGCTGGCTCATAGTCTCAGCCAGCACCGGCACAAGCCGGTTTAAAAACGGCTTGGTTATTCCCAACGACCTTAGATGCAGGATGCTTCTACGGATAATTTTTCTGATTACGTAGCCCCTGCCTTCATTTGAAGGCATGACTCCGTCATAAATAGAAAACACAATAGCCCTGGTATGATCAGCTACAGCATAGATCAGTTTTTTTTCTTCACTTGTCACTTGCCCCTTGTACATTGTGCCTATCTCATCTATCAGAGGCTTAAATAAGTCTGTCTCAAAGTTATTCTGTGCCCCCTGTATTACCGCGGTAAGCCTTTCAAGGCCCATACCGGTATCTATATTTTTATTCGGCAGGGGCTCCAGGACTCCTTTATCTTTGCGGTTGTATTGGGTAAAAACAAGGTTCCAGATTTCAATAAACCTGTTGCAATTACAAGCCGGCGTGCAATCAGGCTTGCCGCAACCGGCTTGCGCGCCGTAATCATAGAATATCTCTGAACATGGGCCGCACGGGCCGTTAGGGCCTTTGAGTTTTGCTTCTGCCGGCCAGAAGTTCTCACTATCGCCTAATTTTACGATTCTTTCAACAGGGATTTTTATTTTATCTTTCCAGATAGCGTAGGCTTCTTCGTCCTCATGATAGACGGAGACCCATAATTTTTGCGCGGGTATTTTCAGCTCTTTGGTCAGGAATTCCCAGGCCCAGCTGATAGCCTCCTGTTTAAAATAATCACCGAATGAAAAATTACCCAGCATCTCAAAAAAAGTATGGTGGCCGCTGGTTTTCCCTACCTTTTCCAGATCCGCTGTTCGCAGGCATCTTTGTGACGTGGCAGCACGGTTAAAGCCGCTAAGCGAACCGAGGAATTGTTTTTTAAACTGATTCATGCCTGCAGGGGTAAATAATACAGTGGGGTCGTTTTTTGGCACAAGCGAGTCGCTGTCAACCACCCTATGTTTTTTGGCCTTAAAAAATGACAGGAATTTATTCCGCAGGATGTCCGCGTTCATAGCTGTTTGATTTTTTCCGATACTGTTTCAGGGGAGAAGCCGCGGCGCAATAAAAAGGAGTATATCCTGCGTTTTGCGCCTAAGTCTACCGGTGAACTTAATCTTCGCACTTTTTGTTTGATTATTTCCTCAATTGTTTCTTCTTCGTTATATTCGTTTTTTGCCTGATTAATTTGCTTTTCAATCAATTCTTTGGGGATGCCTTTGCCTTTCAACTCCAGCCGCAGCCTCCTGATCCCTATTTTGTTTCTTAGCCTGTAATCGCTCCATGCCCGGGCAAAAGCCCGGTCATCCAAAAACTTATTTTCGCTCAGGTCTTCTATTACACCTTCAATTGCATCTGAGGAAAAATTTTTACGCTTTAGCCTGTCGCGTATTTCCTTACAACTGCGCAGCCGGTATTTTAATAACAGGAAAGCGTAGTTTTTTGCCCTAAGCAGCTCTGTCTTCAAGGTCAGCCGACAGTGATTTTTTTACGGATTTCTTTCTCTATATCATCCGCCAGTTTCGGTTTATCTCTTAAGAGCGTGATTGCCGCGTCTCTGCCCTGGCTGATTTTTTCTCCTCCAAAGGACATCCAGGAGCCGGATTTTTCAATTACCCCCAGATTAACTGCCGCGTCAATTATGCTCGGCGGTTTGGCTATGCCTTCGTTATACATTATTTCAAATTCTGCCTCTTTAAAAGGCGGCGCGACTTTATTCTTTACTACTTTTGCCCTCACGCGGTTGCCGATAAGGGTATCGCCGGATTTGATTGTGGCTATTCTACGCAGGTCTATCCTTACCGAAGAATAAAATTTCAAAGCCCTGCCGCCGGGTGTGGTTTCCGGAGAGCCGAACATCACGCCGATTTTTTCGCGTATCTGATTGATAAAAATAACGCTGGTGCGGGATTTACTGATTGCGCCGGTAAGTTTTCTCAACGCCTGCGACATAAGCCGGGCCTGCAGGCCCATCTGCGACTGGCCCATTTCGCCTTCGATTTCGGCTCTTGGGGTCAGTGCTGCCACTGAGTCTACGATTATAAGGTCAACTGCATTTGACCTGACCAGAGTCTCGACAATTTCTAAGGCTTGTTCTCCGGTATCCGGTTGAGACATTAATAATTCGTCTAAGTTGACTCCGACGATCTTGGCGTAGCTTGAATCAAAAGCATGTTCTGCGTCAATAAAAGCTGCGGTTCCGCCTTTTTTCTGGATCTCTTTTATAATGCTTAAAGTAAGTGTAGTTTTTCCCGAAGATTCAGGCCCGAATATTTCAATAACTCTGCCCCGGGGAATTCCGCCTACGCCCAGAGCCCAGTCAAGCGTTAAAGCACCGGTAGAAATTGCCTCAACATTGACTTTCACGTCTGCGCCAAGGCGCATAATTGAACCTTTACCAAACTGTTTTTCAATCTGGGACAGGGCCAATTCAAGGGCTTTTCTACGATCAGATATATTCTTATTGTCTTCTTTTGGTACTGCCTTCTTATCTTGTGACATGATACCTCCGATTTTTAAGTTTTAGAGTTACAATTATAACCCACGCTTATACTTATGTCAAACAAAAATCCCCAATCATAAGCCTCACCCCCTTTCAATTCAATAGACGCAAAGGCCAGTAATTTCTAACTTATCTATTTTAATAATTATCCTTTCAGGGGTTTCTCGCTCGGACCGATTTTGCTTATATCAAAACTGCAGATTGACAAGCCAACGAAAATATGTTAAAGTCTCTGCTATGGATGAAATTCTAAAGGTAAAACAGGAATTAGAGCGCACTAAAACCGAGCTGGGCATCCTCTATGAAGTTTCAAATGCCATGAGGACTACGCTTAAGCTTGAGGAAATCCTTTACATAATTTTAACCGGGGTCACCTCTCATACCGGCCTAGGTTTTAACCGCGCAATGCTTTTTTTGCTTAATGATAAGGACGGCATTATTGAGGGTAAAATGGGCATAGGCCCGGACAGCGCTGAATCTGCCGGCGGCATCTGGAAGCAAATTGAGCAGAATAAGATGGGCTTGGATGACTTGATTAATGCCTATAAGTATTCAAATTCCGTGCTTGAAACAGGTTTTAACCAGCAGGTCAGGCATATAAAGGTGCCTTTAAAAGAAAGCGCCGGAGGGTTACTTGCGCTTTGCGCCCTTGAAGGCATGCCGATCCAGCTGAATAAAGAAACCATAAGAAAGTTTTCCGCAGACCCTATAGTGCAAATGCTTAATAATGATGAAATGGTGGCCGTGCCTTTTAAGGCCAAAGATAAGGTTAGCGGAATAATTTTAGCGGATAATTTCGTTAACCGTGAAGCCATAACAAAAGATGATGTGCGGCTTCTTACCATGCTTGCCAACCAGGCAGGGCTGGCAATTGAGAATTCCCAACTTTACGAAAAAGCTGTTACCCGCGCCCATACCGATTCCCTTACCGAAATATGGAATCACGGTTATTTTCAGTTTTTATTTCAGGCGGAACTGGATAAAGCAAAAGCATCCAAAGAACCCCTAAGCCTTATAATGATAGATATTGACGATTTTAAAGTCTATAATGATATGCTCGGCCATCAGGCAGGCGACAGCATCCTTAGGGACCTGGCAAAGCTGATCAAAAACCAATCAAGAAAAATGGATTATGTCTGCCGTTACGGCGGAGAGGAATTTACAATAATACTGCCGGTTTGCGATAAGAACGAGGCTTTTTTAATAGCAGAACGCTTAAGGCACGATATAGAAAAATACCATTTTGTCCACGAAGAGATGCTTCCCAATAAAATGCTTACTGTCAGCCTCGGCATAAGTACCTTCCCTGAAGACGCCGCAACTGCATCTGAATTGATATCTGTTTGCGATAAGACTTTATATAAGGCAAAAAATAAAGGAAAGAATAATACCTGCTGCTGATTAACCGGTATATTATGCCGGGTCCAGCGCTTTATCCCTGTCGGTTTCAATATCTTTTACAGCGGGCTTTTCCTGGTGGAATTTTACCGAAACAATTTTTGAAACCCCGGATTCCTCCATTGTTATGCCGTACATGACATCGGCATTGGCAATGGTTTTTTTGTTGTGGGTGATAACGATAAACTGCGAGTTGCTGGCGAAATCATGGAGCATCCTGCCGAAGCGGTCAACATTTGCTTCGTCAAGCGCAGCATCAATTTCGTCTAATACGCAGAACGGCGAAGGTTTGACTTTAAAAATGGCAAAAATCAGCGCAATGGCTGACATGGTTTTCTCGCCACCCGAAAGCAGTAATACATTCTGCAGTTTTTTGCCCGGAGGCCGGCAGATAATCTCAATTCCGGATTCGAGCGGATCGTTTTCGTCTAAAAGGAAAAGCTGGGCGTCCCCTCCGTTAAAAAGCAGGCGGAAGAAATTCTTAAACTCAACTTTTATCAATTCAAATGTTTCAATAAACATCTTCTTGGTTGTCCGGTTGATCTTCAGTATTGCTTCGTGCAGGGTTTCTTTGGCGGTATTTAGGTCTGTCTGCTGCTGCACAAGAAAATCGTACCTTTTTTTAAGCTCGTCGTATTCTTCTATCGCCACCAGATTGACTGTTCCGTAGGAGTCAAGCCTATCCTTTAATGCTTGTATTTGCTGCTCTATCTGAAGGTCTTGCGTTTCTGTAGGTATGTTTTCAAAATTGTCCAGGTCTATCTTATAAGCAGCGGACATCCGTTCTTTTATACCTAGATATTTAAAATCAATATCTTTATTCTGCATCTGCAGTTCGTAAAGCCTATTTTTTATTGAATCCAATTCTGCGCGAGAATCGTCAAGTTTCTTAAAAAGCCCGCCGGATCCGTTAATTGATTTATCGTATTCTTCTTCTGCTTTTTTGAGCGCGGTATTTTGAGAGTCAAGTACAACCTTGGATTCTTCTGTTTTTGATTCTAATTCGGTTATCATCAATGCTAAGGCATCCTGTTTCTGCGCAGTATCAGCCAGCTGGCCCTGCAGGCGGTTAAAAGACTCTTTGTCCTGACTGTAGGAATCTTCCAGTATCTTTAGCGTGGATTCATCCGAGACCAGTTTTTTCTCTAAGGATGCCAATTCGGTTTTAATCTGAGTAATGAGCACAATAGCCATTTCTTTGAGCGAAGAAAAAGAAGCAATATTGTTTTCCTCGTTTTTAATGGAATCTTCTCTGTCTTTCTGGTCCTGCTCAGTCTTGGCCAGTTCATCCCTGGCAAGAGCCAGTTTTGCCTCTAATGCGGAAATCTCATTAAGCGTTTCAGACAGCTCCATTTCTATAAGCCCTACTTCTTCCCGGAGTTTATTATTTTGCTCTTCTATAGCCTGCTGGTTTGCTTTCTTATTCACCAGATTCATCTCTACGCTGCGCAATTGTTCCTGGCCGGCAACAACAGAAAGGCTCAACTCCTGCATTTGGGACTCTTTCTGCGTCTTTAATATCCTTAGCGTTTCAATGGATGTATGGATTTGGGCAAGCTTTTCATTGATGTGAGAAGTATCCAAGTCCATAGGTTTGGCTTCGCCGCCTAATTTATGGCTTTGACCAAAAGCAGCGCGTTCCTGTTCGGTCATCTCAAGGTAGTTGTTGATCTTGATGACCATCCCGCTCATCTTATCAGCCGGAAGTTTATCCACAAAAACGCAGGCATTCATAGATTCGCTGATATCTTCATATTTAGTGCGCAATTTCTCAAGGAATTCTTTTTGTGATTCCAGGCTTAATGATTTCTTTTCCAGGCCTTCAAGTTCAGAGCCAATTTGATTCAGGTTAGCAGTTAAGCTGTCGCAGTCGTCTTTTAATTTTTGCGCAGCGGCTTTTAATCCGTCAAATTCATTCTGGCAGGCCAAAACTTCCTGATTGATAGCTGCAAGCCCGGTATCTGAAGCGGACTTTTCTTCGTTTATTTTAGCTTTCTCAAGCTCTAATCTTCTTTTGCGGGCTAAAAATACCTGTTCCCTGGAAGCAAAGTCCTGCAGCTGGTTCTTTTTTGCCGCCACATTAGCCGCCAGCTCCATTATCAGCTTTTTTGCATCTGCGATCTTTTCAAGGGATAATTTAGTTGAGGAGTTCAGATTGCCCAGTTCGGTTTCTTTAGCCTTTAAAATAAGCGATTTACTTTCTACTGCCTGATGAATGCTGTTGTATTCGTCTTTGACGCTTTTTAGTTTTTCTTCATCCCGGCCAAGGCGTTCACGGGTCTGGGTGATCTGCGCGGCAATATTTTCTTTTGCTGACTCCAGTTCCCGTATTCTTTCCCTGTTAAAATTTATATGCTCGGAATTGCGCAGGAGCGTATTGTTAAGCTCCATTATCTGGCTTCTAATTTTCATCAGGGATTCTTCAAAACCTTTTAGTTCCTCCTGCCGGTTGCTGATTTTGGCTTCCTGCTCATGCACTGATTCCAAGAGCCCGGCTTCCAAAGCCTCTAATTCGCGTAAATTACTGATCAAGGTATCCTTCTGGCTTAAAATCTGGTTTTTTTGAATAACAGCGTAAGATATTTCTTTATTTTTCAGCTCCTCAAATACTTCTTTATAACGCCGGGCTTTATTTGCCTGCCGCTCAAGCGAGCCAATCTGGCGTTTTACCTCGGTAATAATATCATTTACGCGCAGAAGGTTTTGTTCGGTTTCGTCAAGTTTTCTGGTAGCTTCTCTTTTTTGGGATTTATACTTGGTTATACCCGAAGCCTCGTCAAAAACAAGCCTGCGGTCTTCTGGCCGGGAACTCAGGATCAGGTCAATTTTTCCCTGCTGTACCAGCGAATAACTTTCAGCCCCTATCCCCGTGCCTAAGAATATATCCAGAACATCTTTAAGGCGGACGACAGTTTTATTTAGCAGGTATTCGCTTTCTCCGGAGCGGTATATCCTGCGGGATATGGCTACTTCATCATGGTCTACGTTAAAGAACCTTTTGGAGTTATCAAATGCCAGTGTTACTTCAGCCATGCTTAAGGGTTCTTTTGTGTCGGTCCCGTTAAAAATAACGTCCTGGCTTTCCGAACCGCGAAGAGATTTTATTGATTGTTCTCCTAAAACCCAGCGGATAGCATCAAAAATATTGGATTTTCCGCAGCCGTTTGGCCCGACTATTGCCGAAATGCCGGGTTCAAAATGCAAAACTGTTTTGTTGAAGAATGATTTAAAACCGACTATCTCCAGTTTTTTTAAATACATTCGTTCTCCTCTTAATGGCTGTCCAGCCAGGCATCTATTTTATCTTTTTTAAAACGCCACTGCCCCACAAGTTTTATTGCCGGTATCTTATTGGTCTTAAGCCACTCGTAGATAGTCCTGCGGCTGACTTTTAAGTAATCCACCAGCTCTTCAATTGTCATAAGATTATTACTGTAATTAATCATAAGCCCCCTGTTTAAAAATGTCAACAAATTTATTATACAAAAAATTGCATATTTGTCAAGGAAAATATTAACATTCTTTGACATATATATGCAATGGTAATCAAAAATAGTCAATCTTTACCGACTTTAAAATTGTCTTATCTCTTTGGAGTAAAATGAGTTAGCTTTATTGCAGATTAGCCTGGATAGACCTGAGGGTTAAAGGTATAGCTTTTATGCAGTTATAGTCCAGTTGTATGCCGGTGCGGAATTCGTTTTCCTGATTCAGTTTTGACCAAAGTACTTTTCCTTTTGCGCGGATCTCTTCACCGTTATCCAGCATTATAAGCTTTAGGTCCATTGGGCTTCCCGACGGTAATTCATAATTAGTTACCAGTCCAATCCCGATATCACTGATATCATGCGTGTGAGCACAGGTAACTTCCTGCGTAAGCGGGCTGACATAATTAACCGGTATATTTACAGCAAACCTTGGAGCCTTTCTTTTTTCAATGAATTCCGGCCTGTCCATAGGACCTTCCTTATTCAGGAAATAATTTCTTATTCTGGATAACATTGCTCCTACCTTAATTGTAGGCTAAAAAGTACCTTAGTTCAATGCTATTTAGCCTTTAATTTGAAAGCGCTTTCAATAAGACAGGTTATCTTTCTACGGAAATGACCTCTTCTTTATCAAACAAATAAACTGTGGCGTCTTTAGGATTAAACCTGTTAGGCGTAACTACAAGGTATTCGTCTTTTGAGACAAGTTTTGATTCAAATATTGCCAGTACCTTTTCATGGCCTATTGTGCCCAGGCTTGCATCAAGTTCTGAACCCACGCAGATATCCGAATCTACCAATTTCTTTATCCGGTTGCTAAACGTGTGTACTTTAATTTTCCTGATATGCGTATCTTTGACGCTGCATCCGGTAAGCTGCTCTGCGATCTGCCTGATAGATTCTGTTACCTGCGCTGCGATTGGTAAGTTTAGCTTGTCTAACATAGCCTTACCCTCCTTTAAATGAGCAGACAATTTATGCGTAAGCATAAATTGTAGCTCTGGTTAGTTAACTATTGAAGCGTCTGCGAATTTACGTCGCCACAATTATTAAAATAATAGTGGCGACGCACATTCGGCTTTCAAACTTATGTTCGCTTCGCTCCATAAGTTTGGGCCTCATGTGAAAAAAGGCAATCCTCTATATTTTAGAGAATTGCCTTGGAATTCACACCTTTGTTTACTCTCATCCGCACCTCGTGGATATCCTTGCGGTTGATAAGTGCTTCTGTCTTGATTCTACTGCTAATAAAGATAAAAGCAAGCTATTTTTTCAGAGCTTCTTTAAATTTCTTGGTCAGTTCCGGGACTATTGTGAAGACATCGCCTACTATGCCATAGGTAGCGTATTTGAATATAGGCGCCTCAGGGTCTTTGTTTATGGCGATTATTATTTTTGAGCTGGACATACCGACTAAATGTTGTATCTGGCCGGATATGCCGCAGGCAAAATATATTTTAGGGGCAACTGTCCTGCCGGTCTGGCCTACCTGATGCGAATACGGCATCCATCCGGAATCAACTGCAGCGCGCGATGACCCTACTGCTGCGCCAAGGGCATGAGCAAGGTTCTGTAATATCTTGAAATTTTCTGCGCTTCCCATTCCGCGGCCGCCGGAAACGATGATATCAGCCTCGGCAATATTAACCAGCGATTCAACCTCTTCTACAATCTCAAGTAGTTTGGTCCGGGATACATAAAGGCCGACATCAAAATTTTCGCGGATCACTTTGCCTTTACGCTTTGCATCAACTGTCATAGGCTGCATTACCTTATGCCTGACAGTAGCCATTTGGGGGCGGTAATTCGGGCTTATGATTGTTGCCATAATATTCCCCCCGAAAGCCGGCCGGGTCTGAAGCAGGATATTTTTTTCCGGGTCAATATCCAGCCCGGTGCAGTCAGCAGTAAGCCCGACTTTGATATTTACGGCAACGCGCGAGATCAAGGACCGGCCAATTGCGGTTGCGCCGCAAAGAACCACCTCCGGTTTATATTTCTCAATCAATTTCAAAAATATATTCGTGTAAGGCTCATCCTGAAAATTCTGCAATTCCGGCGCCTGGACCAAATAGATGTTATCCGCCCCTCTGTGGATTATTTCATCCAATTGGTCGTCAAGATTATTGCCGATCAATATGCCGCTGACATCAGTTTTTAATTTTTTTGCCAGCTCCTGCGCCTTACCCAAAAGCTCATAGGAAACAGACTGGATCTTGCCGTTTTTCTGCTCCAGAAATACCCAAATGCCTTTATATCCTTTTATGTCCGGCAGGACACAAGCCGGTTCAGGCCTGTCAATAATAATCGCCTTAAATTTACAGCTTTGGGCGCACGCTCCGCAAAGATTGCACTTATTCAAATCTATAAAAGCTTTTTTGTCCATTATGCGGATAGCGTCAAATGGGCAGACCTTAACGCACAATGAACAGCCGGTACATTTTTCAATCAGTAATTTAATTGCCATAATCAATGAACCTCGTCTTTGATGAGTTCAACTATTTTTGCCGCAACTTCACTGGCTTCGCCCTGGAATACCTGTCCGCCGGTGCGCTGGGGAGGCGTGAATATTTTTACTACCTGCGTAGGCGAACCGCAAAGCCCGATATTTTGCGGGTCTAGATTAAGGTCTTTTTGCCCCCACGTAGTGATCTTGGCTGATTTTGCCCGCATCATGCCTTTGAGTGAAGGGATACGCGGTTCATTTATTTCTTTGACTACTGTCATCAATGCCGGAAGAGGCGTCTCTATCCGTTCAAATCCCTCTTCCAGCATCCTTTCTACGCGCATAAACTTATCTGTGGCTTCCTCTACTTTCTTAACATAAGTAACCTGCGGAATATCCATGTGCGCGGCTATTCCCGGCCCGACTTGCGCGGTATCTCCGTCTGATGCCTGTTTGCCGCATAAAATAAGGTCAAATGCCCCGAGTTTTTTAATTGCCCCGGCCAAAGTATAGCTGGTAGCCCAGGTGTCGCTGCCGGCAAATGCCCGGTCGCAAACCAGAATACCTTCGTCAGCGCCCATGGCAATAGCCTCTTTTAAGGCTGCTTCTGCCTGGGGCGGGCCCATAGTAATGACTGTTATTTTGCCGCCGAATCTTTCTTTCAGCCTGACAGCTTCCTCAATAGCGTACATATCAAATGGATTGACAATTGATTTAACGCCTTCGCGGATAAGCGTGTTTGTTTCCGGGTTGATCCGGACTTCCGTAGTTTCTGGCACCTGTTTTATGCAGACTATGATATTCATTACCTGCCCATCTCCTTAATAAGTTTCAAAGCAATGATGTTTCTCTGAATTTGGTTTGTCCCTTCATATATCTGCGTTATTTTGGCATCGCGCATATACTTTTCAGCCGGATAATCTTTCATGTATCCGTATCCTCCGAGTATCTGAACCGCGTCAGTAGAAACTTTCATTGCTACGTCAGAGGCAAATAGCTTAGCCATGGCAGATTCTTTGGATACGTCGGTTTTTCCGGCATCAACCATTCTGGCCGTAGAATAGACCAGCGCTCTGGCAGCCTCAATCTCGGTAGCCATATCTGCAAGCATCCACTGTATCCCCTGAAAACTGGAAATAGATTTTCCGAATTGCACTCTTTCTTTGGCGTATTTAACTGCCGTATCCAAAGCACCTTGAGCTATGCCAAGGGCCTGCGCAGCAACACCCGGACGGGACATATCAAATGTCCTCATGGTCACGATAAAACCCATGCCTTCTTTTGCCAGAAGGTTTTCTTTAGGAATCTTACAATCAGTAAAGATCAACTCTGTAGTGGATGAGGCGCGGATTCCCAGCTTATCCTCTTTTTTACCGAATGTGAAACCGGGCGTGCCTTTTTCTACTATAAAAGCCGAAGCTCCGCGTGCGCCTTTTGTCTTATCAGTCATAGCGATTACAGTGTATGTTTCAGCATCGCCGCCGTTGGTAATAAAATGTTTCAGGCCGTTTAATATGTAGTAATCGCCTTCTTTTCTGGCTGTGGTTTTGATCCCTGACGCATCAGAACCCGCTTCCGGTTCAGTTATGCCGAACGCAGCGACTTTTTTCCCTTTAGCCAGGTCAGGCAGGTATTTTCTTTTTTGCGCGTCGTTTCCGAATAACACTATCGGAAATGTCCCTAGCGCCGAGGCAGCATAGCATACAGCTATTCCGCCGCAGGCACGGGACAGTTCTTCGGTGGCAAGGCACAAGTTCATTACCCCAACGCTCATTCCGCCGTATTCTTCGGGAATAAACAGGCCAAAAAGGTCGGATTCGGCGATAATTTTAATTATTTCATGAGGGAATTTTTCAGTCCGGTCAAATTCTGCCGCTACAGGCTTAATTTTCTCCTGAGCGATTTTTCTGGCCAGATCGCGTATCATAATTTGTTCTTCGGTCAAAAGATAATCCATTTGTTTCCTCCTAAGATTAGTATTAGATAATTTTAACCATTGCTACTTCTTTACAATTGGGGAATTTGGGGCAGTTGATGCACTCGGCCCAGATTTTATGCGGCAGCATGGAATTCTTTATGCGTTTAAACCCCAGCTTTTTAAAAAAACCTGCTTCATAAGTAAGCACAAAAACTTTTTTAGTCTTAAACCTTTTGGCCTCTTCAAGGCAGGTCCTGGCCAGCGCAGCGCCTATCCCGCGGCGCTGCTTGTTTTTTTCTACAGCCAAAGATTTGATTTCGGACAGGTCTTTCCAGGAAAAATGCAGCGCCGCGCAACCGGTTATTTTCCCCCGTTCTTCGTAAACCCAGAAATCGCGTATATTTTCATAGAGCTCATTCAAAGAGCGCGGCAACATCCGGTCCTGCCCGGCAAATTTATTTATTAATGCCTGGATCTGCGGAATGTCTTCAACATTAGCCTTTCTGATCATCGGATTTCAGTGCCTTTAGCTACTACAACCAGGCCGGATTCAGTAAGATAAAATTTCTTTTTATCTTCAACCGGATCGTATCCGATGACAGTGCCTGCCGGTATTGTAACATCTTTATCAATAATGGCCCTGCGGATCCTGGCATGCCTGCCTACATTGACGCCTTCCATCAGGATTGAGTCGTAGACCTGGCTATAGCTGTTTATCCTTACATTAGGCGAAAGCACTGAACGTTGTACCCTGCCTCCGCTGACAATGCAACCGCTGGAAACCATTGAGTCAAGCATAAGGCCGACCCGGCCGGTGACTTCGTCGCCGGAAAAAACCGTTTTTGCCGGCGGAAACTGTTCCTGAAAAGTCCTGATCGGCCATTCTTTATCATATAGGTTAAAAGTGGGGTCAACCTGTATTAAATCCATATTTGCTTCAAAATAAGCGTCAATAGTCCCGATATCGCGCCAGTACTGTGCCTCTTTTTTATTTTCATCAAGGAAATTATAAGCCGCCACCTTCAGGCCTTTTTTAAGCATCTGCGGGATAATATCTTTTCCAAAATCATGGGAAGAGCGCGGGTTATGCGCATCTTCGTGCAATTCCTGCTCAATGATCTCATGTTTAAATACATAGATGCCCATTGAGGCATAGATCTTGTCAGCCTGATGCGGAATGACTTTCGGCTGCATGGGTTTTTCCTGAAAACCCCTAACCCACCCACCATGGTCAACCTCAACCACGCCAAAATGCCGGGATTGATTCTTGTCTATTTCTACTACCCCGACAGTGAGGTCAGCGTCAACACCACGATGAAAATCAAGCATTGAACCATAATTCATTTTATAGACATGGTCTCCTGCAAGTATGACCACATCATCGGGTTTATCAATCTCTAAAGTATAAAGGTTCTGATAGATGGCATCGGATGTCCCCAGATACCACGTATCTGAAACCCTCTGCTGTGCAGGCAATAATTCAATGTATTCCCCCAAATCCGGGGAGACAATGTTCCATCCCAGCCTGATATGCCGGTGTAAAGAAGCAGATTTATACTGGGTAAGGATATAGACTTTGCGTAAACCTGAATTAACGCAATTGCTCAGGGTAAAATCAATAATACGGTAAATCCCCCCGAACGGGACAGCGGGTTTTGTCCTGTCTTTAGTCAGCGGCCAAAGCCTTTCGCCTTTACCGCCAGCCATAATAAAAGTCAGCACTTTATGCATGTTATTGTATAAATGAACTTGTTATTCCCCGGCGCACCATCATTACTGCAATGGCCGCCAGTAAAATATACATCACTTTTGAGAAAGCCCTTGCACCTCCGGCTCCGAGTAATTTCATTATCAGGTCGGCTTTTGCCAGGCTTAACCAGACTATCAGCATATTGACAACCAGCGATACAAATGTTGAAATAAGCCCGTAGGTATCTAATAGTATCAGCGTGGTGGTCAGTACTGCAGGCCCGGTTATAAGCGGCGTGCCTAAAGGAAACACGCCAAGGTCTTTATCGTGGCCGTTAGTTAAGGCCATTTTTTGATTTCCCGGCAGCAAAAGCCTTGCCGCTATTACAAATAATAAAGCGCCTCCGGCAATCTGAAAGTCCGAAATGGTGATGCTCAACATCCTTAAGACCCATTTGCCTATGAACATAAACAGCAGAGCCATAAAAGCAGCTGTAGTTGTTGACTCAATGATAATCCTGCGCCTCTGCTTTTTGCTGAACCCTTCTGTTAAGGACACAAATACCGGTATATTACCGATTGCATCCACTGCCACAAATATCGGTATAAACGTAAGTATGTATGGCTCTAAAACTTTAAGCATGCGTTTATTATATAAGAGACACGGAAATTAGGCAAGTATTAAATTTATTTTTAGTATTAATTTATCCGCTTAATCAGCGGCAGGCAGAGAAAGCTGGCTAAGGCGGAATTACAATCAGCCACTTTAATCCTATGGCCGGCAGCATAAAAGCTCCGGATAAATTG
>JAKQWZ010000020.1 GCA_029561735.1 Candidatus Omnitrophota bacterium
GATTACCCAGAATTTCCAGCATAGCCTGCTTACGGATAAGTTAAATACACTGGGACTGCAGGATACAGTGCCAAGCGTTGACTTGAGGGACCGCGCCTGGTTTAACGGCAATCTTATTTCGCGGAATTATTATCTGCCCGGAGTTATTGCAACTATCGTGACAATGATGTCATTGCTGTTGACGGCAATGGCAATTGTAAAAGAAAAAGAAATAGGCACAATGGAGCAGTTGACTGTTAGCCCTATCAGGCCGATAGAGCTGATATTGGGAAAGCTTTTGCCTTTTGCTGCCATTGCCCTTACCCAGATAACCTTGATTACTATTCTGGGTGTACTTTGGTTTCATGTCCCGTTAAGGGGTAACCTGCTTTTGCTTTTGTTTGCTACGTGCATTTATCTGTTTACCACTTTAGGCATAGGCCTGTTTATTTCTACGGTTTCCGCTACCCAGCAGGAAGCAATGATGTCAGTATTCCTGTTTTATATGCCTACTGTGCTTTTGTCCGGCTTTGCCTATCCTATAGCTAATATGCCGCAAGTGATACAATGGTTTACTTTTTTAAATCCTTTGCGGTATTTTATGGTAGTAATCCGCAGTATCTTCTTAAAAGGTGTAGGATTAGAAGTACTTTGGGTGCAACTCGTCCCTTTATTTATTATGGGTATTTTTGTCCTCGGCTTTAGCGCACTTAAATTCCGTAAGAGCATGGCTTAAGCGCCTATATGTCATATCCTTGCCTTGTAGTGGCTAAAAAGAACAAAACAATATTTGATTACCCGGAATTTGCAGCCTGCGGCATGAAGGCAGGCCGGGTTTTTCCGTTAAACAGGCGCGAGGAGCTGATCCCTATGCCTGCGCAAAGCAGGCTCTTTTTGCTTCCGGACAGGTTCCCAATTGCCTTTAATTCAGAAAACGCTCAATACCGGGCGTTAGAGGATGTATATCCTGTAGCGGCGTTTTTACCTCCGGGTTATACCGGGTTGTTTAACCCGGCTTATCGCGAAAAAACAAAAGCCCGGATCCTGCCGCTTTTTTCGTATACAGCCGTGGCTTTTTATAAGTCAAGATTCTATGTGCCTGCGGTGCGCGTAGACAGGCGTAAAATCCATGATCTAAGCTTAGTTAACTGGCAGGATCTGGGAAATAAAATCCGGTATTTTAAAAATACAAAAAACCGGTTGATCCGGCATTTAGCTGATTGCGCTTTAAAGAGCTGTTGTGCGAATGCGGTGAATTTTTTCCTTTCCAGATTTGAGTGCCCGCTGCCGGCTTCGCGTTTTTGCAATGCCGGTTGTATCGGCTGTATATCTAACCAGCCGCAGAACTCCTGCCCGGCAACGCAGGAGCGTTTGAAATTTTCGCCTACTGCGCGGGAATTGTCCGAGATTGCGCTTATGCATATTAGTAAGGTGAATAAGGCAGTGGTCAGTTTCGGGCAGGGCTGCGAGGGAGAGCCGTTATTGGCGACAGAAACCATAGTAGAAACTATAAAGTCTATTCGCAAGCAGACTTCGCGGGGGACGATACATATCAATACCAATGCCAGCCTGCCGGAAAATGTCCGGGCATTATGCAAAGCCGGGCTAGACAGTATGCGTGTCAGCTTAAACAGCGCAAGGGGCGAATATTACCGGCGCTATTATAATCCTTGCGGATATTCATTTAATGATGTGCGTAAGTCCATATCAATAGCTAAAGAATCGGGAAAATTTGTTTCGCTAAACTATCTGGTTATGCCCGGTTTTACCGATGAAAAACAGGAATATCAGGCAATGGCCGGGTTTATCCGCGATAGCCGTGTTGATATGATTCAGTGGAGAAACCTCAATTTTGACCCGCAGAGGTTTTTTCGCAAAATGAAAATTATTGGTTCAGGGGATTTGCTGGGAGTGGGAAAGGTTATTGAACAGATTAGAATAAAATTTCCCGGGTTAAAACAGGGCTATTTTAACCTGCCTAAAGAAGATTTTTATTAAAATGTACAAATTCCCTTAAAATACGCTTGCTATTGTGCCGCAATAATATATAATCATTAATATAAGGGGGAGCATCACAGCTTCCCCTGTATTACGGATGACCATTATGGCTAAGAGAAAAATATTTATAATCATATTGTTTGTTTTAGTTTTTGCGAATTTTTCCGGAGTTTCTTTTGCTCAGGTGCAGGAGTCTATTATCTATGATGTGGTAATGATTGGCTCTGCTGAATATAAAGACCTTGGCTCTGTGGATTTATTCGGAAAAAAAGTCAATTTTGTGACTTTTCGCACCAAAGTAGCGGGTTTTGACGATACTGAGAGGATCTATAGCGATCCCGGGACCGGATTGCCTATAAGAGTAGAGCGGGATATCTCCATGTGGCTGCATAAGGAGAAAATAACTGAAGAATATTTTCCGGGGCTGAATAAGGTGGTAATAACAAAATTTGAATCAGGCAAAAAAGTGCAGGAGCTTAGTTTTAACGCTAAAGGCCCGATACAGAATGCTATCCTGATGCCGTTTACGCTGCGCAAAATCAAGGATCTGAATATCGGCTGGTCTACCCAGATAAGGCTTCCGGAAGAGTTTAAGGTGGAGTTAGACAAGATTGAAGATGTAAAGGTCCCGGCCGGGACCTTTAAGGCATATCACTTTACCAGCGAACCGAAAAAATTTGAGATTTGGATTACTTGTGACGACCTGAGGGTCCCTGTTAAAATCACCGGTTTTGGCGCATTTTCCTATACTCTGGCTATGAAAAAACATACCCTTAGAGAAAAAGGCCAATAACTTGAAGTGGAAATTCAGGAAGTTCCTTGTTAAGCTTCTAAGGCTCAATAATACCCCGCCTGAAATTGCCCTGGGTACTGCGATAGGAGTCTTTATAGCAATCTTACCTATGTATGGCCTGCATACGGTAATGGTGGTTATCGCCGCAATACTGGTGCGACGGGCTAATAAGATAGCCATACTTCTGGGCACAAACATATCGCTTCCTCCGACACTGCCTTTTATAACCTGGGCCGGTTATGAGATAGGCAGGTTTATTCTAAGAAATGATTATCCTGCACTGGCCTTGGTTGATTTTAAACAGCTCACCTTTAAAAAAGTCATGCATCTTTATCCGCCGCTGTTTTTAGGCAGTATTATACTGGGGATAATTTGCGCGTTTGTATTCTATTTTATTGTATATTATATCGTGGACAGGTTAAGAAAAAGAAAACATCCTAAAAAAATGTATCATCACCGGAAAAAACATGCCAAGTAAAGTATATTTTACCCGCGTAAATGAAGCTGAGTCATCCAGAGCCATTGCGCAAAAGTTAAGCATTTTAATCGAAAAAAGCAAAGTTTTGGATTTTGCCGGAAAAGGCCTTAATATTGCTGTAAAGATGCATTTTGGCGAAGAAGGCAATACCGGTTTTGTCAGGCCGGAATATTTGCGTTGTATATGCGAATACATGAACCGCAGGGGAGCCGGCGTATTTTTATCCGATACAAATACGCTTTATCGCGGCAGGCGGACTAACTCAGCGGACCATCTTAAGCTTGCGCAAGAACATGGTTTTACCCGTGATAATGTTTCAGTTGATGTAATAATCCCGGATGATAATGCCGATAATGCTGCTGTGGATATGCGCATAAACCGTAAATACATTAAAGTAGCCAAGGTCGCGCGCATTTTCAGCGATGCAGATGCCTTGGTGGGGGTAAGCCATTTCAAAGGGCATATTATGACCGGTTTCGGCGGAGCATTAAAGAACTTGGGAATGGGATGTGCTACAAGGGTGGGAAAATTGATGCAGCATTCAGATGTTGCGCCTGTTGTTTATGAAAATAATTGCGTTGGCTGCGGCGCATGCGTAAAGGTTTGTCCGGTAAATGCTATCCGGCTTGAAAATAAAAAGTCGGTTATAGACGGGTCAAAGTGCATCGGTTGCGCAAGCTGTATCGCTGCCTGCAGGTATTCTGCTATTGACGTGAATTGGGGCTCAGGCGCAGATACTATTCAGGAGAAAATGGTTGAGTATGCCTCGGCGGTCCTGAAGAATAAGAACAACAGGGTAGCTTTTTTTAGTTTTGCAACCAAAATCACAAAAGAATGCGATTGCCTTGCTAAAGACGACCCGCGGATTGCCCCGGACGTAGGGATATTTGCCTCAAAGGATCCGGTAAGTATTGATAAAGCCAGCCTTGACCTGGTGAATGCCGCCTGCAGAAAAGATATTTTTAAAGAGTCCCACCCTGACCGCAACGGCTTAAAACAGCTTGAATACGCTCAAGCTCTGGGGTTGGGCAGTTTGGAATATGAATTAATAGAATTACAATAAAAGGAGACTACTATGCCTCACAGATTAAATAATCCGGCACAGGGTTCAAATCTACAACAGCAGGGATTTTACGGTTTAGGTATTGCGCCTAAAATCCTGGATATTTTAGAAAGTATCAAGTTTAAAAGCCCTACGCCCATTCAGTTAAAGGCCATACCATTGGCAATACAAGGCAAGGATATTATCGGTATAGCCCAGACCGGCACTGGCAAAACGCATTCGTTCGCAATCCCTATGGTCCAGCTTTTAGCGCAGAAAAGGGGTATAGGGCTTGTGCTTGCCCCTACGCGTGAGCTGGCTATTCAGATTGACGAGGCTTTTAAAATTTTATGCCGCGGATTCGGCATGCAAACAGCCTGCCTTATCGGTGGCGCGCCTATGGGTGCACAGGTTCAGGCTTTACGCAGGAACCCGAGAATTGTTATTGCTACTCCCGGCAGGTTAATTGATCATATTGAGCAGCATAATATCCTGTTGCATTTTGTATCAATGCTGGTCCTTGACGAGGCTGACCGTATGCTGGATATGGGTTTTGCTCCTCAAATACAGCAGATTATGCGTTATATGCCTAAAGAGAAGCAGACTATGCTTTTTTCCGCTACCATTCCGCAGGCGATCTTAGAGATGGCGGCTAAGAATATGAAGCTTCCCGTATCAATTGAAGTGGCTCCTTCCGGATCTACAGCAGAAAGAGTAACGCAGGAGCTTTTTATCGTTAAAAAAGAGAATAAGACACAGCTATTGGGAAAATTATTAGCCCAGTATAAGGGCTCTGTGCTTTTATTTTCGCGCACCAAGCATTATGCAAAAAAACTTGCGCGCTCAATACGCGATATGGGGTATAGCGCGGCAGAAATACACTCTAACCGCTCTTTAAGCCAGCGCCGTGAAGCGCTGGACGGCTTTAAATCAGGCAAATACAGGGTGCTTGTAGCTACTGATATCGCAGCCAGAGGCATTGATGTGACGGCGATAGAGCTGG
>JAKQWZ010000079.1 GCA_029561735.1 Candidatus Omnitrophota bacterium
CCGCCGATCACTCCGATTTCCAGATCATCGATCACCAGAGGCGTATTTTCAGCAAAACAGCAGGTTAAAAGGGAAAAAACACACGCTAAAGACAGAAATAATACTTTATTCATCTGGCTCTCCTCTCTATTTATTTGGATGATCCTGTTTATAGGGTATAACCGGTTTAGTCCATGGCGTCTGCTGATTGATCACCGCAATTTCAAGCGGACAGACATTTTGAGGGACAGTCAACGCAAACCTTACCGCATTTTCAATAGCCTCTGTAGTCATCAGCCGCGAAGCATCGCCGGTGACTTCCTGCAATTTTCCGGTCAGGTCAGTATCGGTAACTCCGGGCAATAAAGACGTGACTTTTATTCCATGGTCTCGCAGCTCCCAAAAAAGGCCTTTTCCAAAAGCCCGCAAGCCCACCTTTAACGAACTATAAACCACAAAACTGCGCGGCACCGGGTCGCACAATGTAGAACCTGACACCATATTGATTATCGCACCGGATTTTCTTTCAATCATCTCATTGATTACCAGCCTGATCAAGCGCACATAACCAAGATAATTTGTATGTGCCAGCCTCTCAAAATCTTCAATAGGCTGCTTCTCAAAAGGATACTGGCTGGAAACTCCGGCGTTGTTAATCAGAATATCAATTTTGCCGAATTTCTCACGGGCCTTATTTACCAGATTCTCTAAATCCGCCAATTTGGTCACGTCGCAAGGAACGCCGATCACATCAACTTTGTATTTTTTCTTTAATTCTTCAACTGTATCTTTTAACGGCCCTTCCCCGCGCGCAGCTATAACCAAATTTATGCCTAATGACGCGGCGGTTGAAGCCAGGGCCTTGCCAATGCCACGGCTGGCTCCGGTAACTATTGCTGTCTTGCCTTTTAATTCGTTCATTTTTCCTCCCTATTTTACTATTAATAATCTTTTTGTTGACAACATCAGCAAAAGCAAAGATACGCCTAATACAAAAAATCCGATATTGAAACTATATGCCATCAATATCCCTGATAAAGCAGTGCCGATGCCTCCGGAGATAAAACGCACTCCGCTGTTTAAACTCGCCGCCTCATGCAAATAACGATGCGGCAGATCAGTGAGCATTGTCGAGAGCGCTGCATGGTTGAATGTCCAGCCCAGGCCCCAGACAACCATAACGATAGCCAAAAATGAAACCGGTAACTTTATTAAAAGCAGCGATACTGCGAAGATCATCAGCAAAATGCCGATATTTACTGTCCTGATCCTACCTGCCTTGTCAGCCATCCTCCCGCCGCCGATCTCGCCGAATACCCCGCTTAAACTGGTCAGGGTAATCAACATACTGATCAAAAACTGGTTCAAACCTAACTGGCGGGAAAAATATACGCCCAGCCACTGCTGTACTCCGTGATAAAGCACGCTGACTAAAAATATATAACCGAAGATCGATAAAACTGTTTTATTTTTAAAGGCCTCTGAATAATTAAGCCGGAATCTTTCTCCTGACTGTTTAAAGCTGGGCATATAAAACCAGATAAATACGCATAGCAACAGGCCCAGATAGCCGGGCAAAGAATATATCAGGCGCCAATTGATGATCCCGCTTAAGAACAAACCTAGCAACGAAGCAATAAATGTAACGCCGAAAAATATCCCTACTGACTTACCCCGGTTTATATGTTCAACATGCTTTGATATCAGGATCAGGCCCAATGGTATAACCGAGGCCCCGAAAATACCCATGAGCAGGCGCGCCGCAAAAAGGGTGTTAATATCAGTGCTAGAGCCGGCAAGCAGGTTGCTCAAAGAAAATAAAAACAGGCATATGAGCTCTACTTTTTTTGCGTCAAACGCGCGGACCAGCGGCCCGTATAAAAGAGCGGCGATTCCATACGGCAGCATATAAAACCAGATTATCCTGCCGGCGATAAACGGCTCAACTGCCAGGTCTTTGGCAATTGCCGGAACCAGCGCAGCTGTCGCAGCCACATTAAAAGATAATATGGCGCCTTCAAGGCAAAGAAGAAAGAACGTTGATCTTTTCACTTCAAAGCGGATTTCTCTATCACTTCTTTAAATATCTTTAAATTATCTTTTGAGTGTTTATTGATAAAACCCTCTACCTGCTCGTCGTTAAATTTGGCTTTTTCATCCATTTCAAAATGCTGTATCCAGGTCATCTCCACTCCGGATGGCTTTTGAGTATAAAGCCAGATTATCTTCATATATTTAAAGGGGAATTTCGGCTCATGCCTTTCGGAATAGGTAAAAAATTTATCTTTAAACAACAAGCGCCATGATACCCATGATTTATCTTCGTCATCAGTCAGCCGGAAAGTTACCTTATTGCCTTCTTTGCTGACGACTTCGGCTTTTTTATATTCTGCGCCGAATAATTCGGTCCAACGCGGGAAATCATTGGAAATATCAAACACCAGGTCATAAGGTGCGCTGATTATTATTGAATTGCAGGTATGCCCCATATCCTCCTCCTATATTATTGCCACTACTCTGGCCCAAGCTGCTCCGCAATCCAGGATCTTGATCGGAAAACATTGCACTTTGAACCCGCTGCTGGGTAATTTGTCCAAATTCGTCAACCTTTCAATATGCGCGTATTCTTTCTTTCTGCCAAAAAAATGCGCCGGCCATAGATATGCCGGGTCCTTGGTGCGGGAAAAATCTGCCATCATAAATTTATACGGCCGGTCAAAACCCAATGTATCTATTCCTATAATATTAGTGCCTTTATCCAGGATAAACTCTATTGCTTCCGGGCTCACCCCCGGATATTTGGCTAAATATTCCAGAGTGCCGAAATATTTATCTGCCCCAGTACGTATTAGCACAATATCCTTGGATTTAATCGAATAATTAATTTTTTTTAAGGCGGTTTCAATGTCGGCTTTAGAGATCACTTCACCGGGGTTCTTATGGGTAAGGTCAAGCACAACACCGTCGGAAAAACACCACTCCAGCGGTAACTCATTAATGCTTTTAGAGGCCCGGCCTTCGGATTTTGTTCCATAATGAAAGGAGTAATCAATATGCGTGCCGATATGCACCGGGCAATGCACTGTTTCAAGCGAGAGAAACTCTCCGTCCGGCAGCTGCCGCGGGCTGATAATCCTTTTACCAAGCAAGAATGCGAGCCGGCCCTGCCAGTTTTTCTTCATCATCACCCAATTAAGATGGCGCACTCCTTCTTTATGGCCCAAGCGCTCAATCCCAAAAGGATGGACTTCCGGCGCACGCTCGTCAATCGGTAAGCTAAGGTCTATGATTTTCATTCATCCCTCCCTGCTTTACTTTCCTGATTTGGACGAAACTATTTGTTCAATATCATTGATGGTGCAAAATTTAGTTATCTCTTTTGGGCTAAGCTTGGTATTAAAAGCCTTCTCAAGAGCAATAACCGCTTCCACCATCTCGGTAGAATCAACTCCGATACTATCCTGCAGGCTGACATCGTCTTTAAGCTGTTCGGGTTTGACCCTCAATAAATCTACCAGCAGGTCTTTGATCTTACTCTTTGTATCCATTGTACCTCCGTTTCGGGGACACTTCTGTGATTAAATCCAGAACCGTCCCTAAATCTGGACCTCGCCTTTAGTTGCTGCGGCTTCCCATTTGTTTATACCGTTCATAACGTCCTGAAAACAAAGCTTGGCTAAAGGATCAAAATCGCTTTCCATTATCCTGTTCACCCTGCCGGGCTTTGAGAAAAATTCCCTCATGCACCATGAACCCAGCCTGCCCAGGTCTTCCGTAGTCAAGTGGTCCGTAGGGATTACCGGATGCAGAAAATCCCATGTGCCGAAATCAACTTTATTGACATCAACCCATCCCTTTTTCAAGGCTATCTTCCACATCGGCGAGTTCGGAGCAGGAGTAACATAGCCTACCCACATAATATCCGGGTCAACTTCGTCGGTAAATTCAAAACGCTTTTTAATTATCTCTTCAGTATCATAATCAAAACCCATCATTATATCCGCTACAATCGCGATGTTTTGTTTACGCAATATCTCAATTGTCTTTTTGATCTGATCAATGGTGATGCCCTTGGCGATTTTTTTGAGTTCGGATTGCGTGGTAACCTCAATGCCGAAAACTCCCATAAACAGGCCGTTTTCTTTCATCAAAGGCAGGATCGATTCGCAATTAACCCAGTCAATAGCCCGGCCCAAAGACACCCACTTAATCGGATTGTCCGAGGCTTTCTTCAGTTCGCAGAATTTCTGTACTCTCTTGGGGTCTACGTTAAAATTGTCATCCTGAATAACTACAACCTTGACTCCGTATTTTCTGTGCAAGAGATTTAATTCTTCAATCACTCTTTCCGGTGATTTGGCTCTCCACTTCAGGAAATCCGAAGGGCTGCGCGGATCAAATTGGTCCCATTCGTAACAAAACGTGCATGCCGAAGGGCAGCCGCGCGAAGTAACCATATCCACAAACGGTTTCCAATAGGTATGGCCCACATACTTATCCATGGGAAAAAGATCATAGGCCGGTAAAGGAAGTTTGTCTAAATCATCCATAAGCGGCTTATGCGGCCCCATAACTATCTGGCCGTCAATACGCGAAGTCACTCCACCCACGTCTTTAAGCGGTTTATTCTTATCGATTGCTTCGATCAGGTCTCCAAAAGATTCCTCTTCGCCCATGACCACAAAATCAACTTCGGGATTGCGCTCCAATGTATGCACTGGCATTGCCGAATACCACAAACCTCCGAGAATTATCTTTGTTTTAGGCAAAGCTTTTTTAATCCCCACAGCCGCATCTTTAAAATGCCTTAAAACTCCGTATCCGCCGTAACCATGTAACTGTTCACCCATGACTACAACATCAGGATTTATAGCCTTAACTTTTTCGATCAATTGGTCCATGGGTATCTGGTCGGCTTTTCCGTCGATAACTGCCACGTCTTCATAACCTCTCTCGCGCACATATGCTGCCCAATGCGCATATAACTGGTTCGGTGACCTGTGTATTCCATGGGTTGCCCATGCACCCACTTTTGGCATAACAAATAAAATCTTCATTTCCCCTCCTAAGGTTTTTCTACTACCAAGACAGCATTTATGCCGCCTCTGCCGCGCGAGATAATCAGCGCTTTATTGATTTTATATTCTTTGGCCTGATTCCTGATATAATTAAGCCCGTTTGGAGATGGCTCATCCAGATTTATCGTCGGGGGCACTAAACTATTCTCCATGGCCATAACTGTAATGATCAGATCTAATGCTCCGGAAGCTCCGAGTAAATTTCCAAAGCTTGCCTTGGGGCAGCTTACCGGAATATCTTTTGCCCTTGAGCCAAAGACTTCTTTTATGGCGGTAACTTCACTATTATCCCAATCATCCAAAGCCAAACCGTCTAAACTGATATAATCAATCTGTTCCGGATTAACCTCTGCGTCCGCCAAAGCCTGCCTTATTGCCCGGCTCAATTGTTTTCCGCCAACATCGGGATTAATCCTGTCTTTGGCATCGCAGGTTGTGCTATAACCGGAAATCAAAGCCGAGATATTGGCATTGCGCGATTTGGCGCGCTGGATATTTTCCATAACCACTATTCCTGCCCCTTCAGCAATAACAAAACCGTTTTTCTTCTTGTCAAAAGGCCGATACGCTGTCTGCGGATTCTTATTATCCTTTGAAAGCCCGCCGTAAGTATTGCAGCAAAGCAGCGCATAAGGCGTTACCGGCGCTTCCATCCCTCCGGCTAAAATCATATTTAATTTTTCTTTGCCTAAAACTTTTTTAGCATAGCCTAAGGCCATCAAAGAGCTTGCCCGGTCAGCAACAATAGTCTTACTAAATCCTTTTATGCCGTAATAGATTGAAACCTGGCCCTGGGGCGCGGCAGGGAACCACGCCGAAGCCATATAAGGAGAAACCCCTTCGCGGCCCTCCAGGTAAAGGTCCCTTAATTCTGTTTCGGCATAAAGCCATCCGCCTATGGCATTGCCTAAAAATATCCCTAATAAATTCGGGTCTTCTTTTTTAATATCAATCCCGGCATCCTGTATAGCCAATTCCGCGGCGATCAGGGCCATATGTGAAAACACGTCAATCTTCTTTAAAAGCCTTTCCGAAACATGCGTATACTTATCAAGGTCATCAATCTGCCCGGCAATATGCGACGGGTATTTGGAAGCGTCAAAACGGGTGATCTCTTTGACAAAAGACCTGCCGGCCTTGACATTTGCCCAGAATTGCCTGCGGCCTATGCCCGAAGGAGCGACTACTCCGATGCCTGTAATTGCGATTTTCTTATTCATTATTCATACCTCTTTAATATCAATGAGGAGTGTATTCCTGAGAATCCGCTGCTGGTCTTGATTATGGTATTGACTCTTTTTTGTATTGCCTGATTAGGAATGTAATAAAGGTCGCATAACGGGTCTTTTTCTTCCTGATTTATAGTAGGCGGTAAAATATCTTTCTGCAGCATCATACAACAAATGGTCAGCTCTATGGCGTTGGACGCGGCCAAAGGATGTCCGATCATTGACTTCAAAGAGCTGATGGGTAATTTATAGGCATAATCTCCAAACACCGTTTTATACGCGGTTGTCTCAAAAATATCATTCATGCGCGTGCTTGAGCCATGGGCATTGATATATTCTATATCTGTCGGCTTCATGCCTGAATCTTTTAATGCCAAAGTAATACAATCCGACATGGCAGTGCCTTCGCCGGGCAAATCAGTCATATGGAATGCGTTGCAGCTGGTGCCAAAACCCATGACCTCGGCATAAATAAAAGCACCGCGTTTCTTTGCGTGCTCTAATTCTTCCAATATCAATATCCCTGCTCCTTCCGAAAGCACAAATCCGTCGCGCTTATTATCAAACGGCCGGCTGGCCTTTTCAGGCTCATCATTACGTGCCGACAAAACATTGACCACATCAAAAGCTCCGAAGGTGATCGGGGTCAGCGGCGCCTCCGCTGCTCCGGCAACCATTATATCCTGCTCGCCGTCCTGAATGGTCTCTAACGCAAAACCCATGGAATCCGTGCCTGCAGTACATCCGGTAGAAAGCGTATTGCAAACTCCTTTTAAGCCGTAACGCGCGGATATTTCAATAGAAGGAGTATTGAACATAGCCGCGTCATAAAGGTCTTTGCGCACTTTAGAAGGATCAATAGGTTTTTTCCCGTCGTCAGTTACCAGGGCAAATTCCTCTTCCATATATTTTGTTCCGCAAATAGCATTGGCCAGACAAACGCCGACGCGCTCAGGGTCTTCTTTGGAAAAATCAAGTTTACTGTCTTTAATCGCCATATCCCCGGCAATCACGCCGAATTGGACATATCTGTCCATGCGCATGGCTTCTTCGTGGGTCAAGCCTAATTTAAACGGGTCAAAATCTTTGACCTCGGCAGCAATCTTAGTATTAAACATGGATACATCATAGCTATCCACGCGCCTGATTCCGGATTTGCCGGCAGCCATTGCCTTCCAGGCATTCTCCTTACCTATACCATTAGGCGAAATAGTGCCGATCCCGGTTATAACTACTCTTCTTTTTTTCATATTATTTCTTATCCTCTACTCTGGTTACCTTAAATATAATGTTGCCTCCGTCAGGGCAGGTAACTGTATCAATCGAATCCGGGTCTTTCATAAAGAAAAACTTGGCACCAAAATTAAGAGCAAACAAAGCCGGGAAAGCAGTATGAAAAGCCGCGCCGCAAAATCCCGGAATACATTTCAACCCCTGCGTCTCCCATTTATCCCCCACCTTATAGCCAAAAGTACATTTTCCTTTTGCCTGCACCACTTCAATGACCATCTTTTTAGGATTAGGCCCTTTAAAATCAGGATTCTTGGGCACAACCTCAATTCCATCACTATCTTTTTTAAATATCTCGGCTTTAAATTCCAATTTGCCTCCGTCAGGGCAGGTTACCAAAAGCGAACGCTGGTTATCGCGGAAAGGAAACTTTGCGCCGAAACTAAGGGCATAGATCACCGGGAAAAACGCATGCGCCAGGCCTAAACAGAAGTGCTTCGGCGGGTGCGTGAAATCTTCTAAAATAATCTCATCGCCCTTTTTATAGCCGTGATAACATTCGCCGAATACGTTTGTAACGGTGAGTTTCAGCCTTGGGAATGGAGAATTAATCATTTAATAACCCCCGGGTTGCCGCTATTAAATCCTGCTTACTGAAAAATTTATTATTTTTTTCAACCATCCGGACCATCTCAACCAGGCGCTTATTCAAAGGGGCCTGGAGCCCCAAGCCCTGGGCAAGCGCAACAAACTCCCCGTTGATATACTCTATTTCAGAAGATCTTCCTCTTTTAATACTCTGCAATATCGAACCGTAAAGCGGATCCTTGCTTAAATTCCCCATGATTCCGGAAAATATTTTAGCTGCTTCCATCGACGGTAGAGAAGCCAAACGGGTGATATTCTCAACCGGAAACCCGGGCAAAGAAACAAGCTCTATACCTGCCTTATCCACAATATCAAAACCCTCTTTCCATATCTCAACGCTTATCCGGCTGATAGATAAATCGGCAAAGGCTTCCTGCATGCTGACGCCCATTATAGCAGGAAGGCAGTTGTTGGCATTAACAAAGACCTTCAGGTATTTCATGCCTTTAATATTCTGGCTGATCACCATCGGGAACACCTTGTCTAACGTAAGGCTGGCATCGATCAAAGAGCGGTCTGCGCTATTGCCGAACATGCTTCCCAAAACCCAGCTGCCTTCAAAATTATGCACAACCTTGCCCGGGTCCAGATAAGTCGCCCCGAACATCACAATGCTGGAAATTATCTTATTTTTAGGGACATATTTGGCGACAATATCATCTGCCCTGACTCCGTTTTGAGTAGTCAGGATCAGGGTATTCTTGATAAAATTCTTATTATACTCAAGGGCCTGCTCAACATCCTGGCTCTTAGTGGCCAGGACCAACAAATCAGGGTCAAATGTCAGCGCATCATGGGCCTCAAGCATTACCTTAAACTCGCCACGGACTCCGGTGATTTTAAGCCCATTCAGGTCAATAGCCATAACAGCCTCGGGCTTACCGATCAAAACCACATCTTCGCCTTTAAGCTTAAGGTATCCGGCTACCAAACTTCCGATTGCGCCTGCCCCTAAGACCGCGATCCGCATTGACATTGATTATTTTTGGGAAAACCGTATTTTTTATAATCAAACCCTGCCTGCTCCAAAAGCCTGACCATCATGCTATAAAAAGGAGATGGAACATCGGAAAAAAACGCCGAAACCACATCCTGTTCTTCAACAGCTCTGGCGTTGCGGGCTAAGGCATTTTCTTCAGCCCTTTTTGTCACTGCCTCTTCGGTGATCCGGCGGTGAAAAATCGGTATCTTTAAAACCATGACCCTGAAACGTTCTTTAACTTCGGGGTTCCAATCCATATTTAAAGGCCTCATTTATAGTAAAATTTTACTATTCTAATTTCTTCATATTATATACAAGTCAATTGTCAAGTCAAGTAAAATTTTAACAAAAATCAAAACACTACAAACTATTGAGGTTATAACATTTAGAGTATATCTTCCAAACTTACTTCATCCAACATGGAAGATACCGCTGCTATGCTTTCTGACTGGACATACTTCTTAAGAATATCCCCTTCAGTCAGAAAACGTGAGGGCTGGGTAAATACGGAATTTGAGTGAGAAAAGTAGCTGCGTGGCGAGCGGTCAATATGAGGCTTAATGATAAACAGGTTTTCTTTTGCCCGGGTAGTGGCCACATAGAATAAACGGCGTTCTTCTTCTATAGCCTCTTCATCCTCAAGCGACAGGTATGACGGCAAATGCCCTTCTGCAGCAAAAAGAAGGAACACCGTATGCCATTCCAGGCCTTTGGCTGAATGTATGGTGGACAGGGTCAGCGTTAAATCATCTTTATCTCTTCTTCCTGCCTCAACAATACTGCGTTCAGGCGGCTCCAGAGCCATGTCGCCTAAGAATTCCTCCAGCGAATCATAACGCGAAGCAATGCGTTCCAAGGAATCCAGGTCATTAATGCGCTTGTGAAAATCATCGTATTTTTCTTTTAGAAGCGGGTTATAGTATTCTAGAAACAACCTGATTAATTTACCGGGAGCGCTGTGCGCAGGGTCGATTTTCTTCAGCAGTCCGATCAGGGCTTTCAGGTCATCGTAGCGGGTAAGCAGCTTATCATCGCTATTCAGGCCTTTTTGATTTATCACAACTTCATTTATCACTCTTTCGGCGGTCTTTGCGCCGATTCCGCGCATCAATAATAAAGCCCTGTGCCAGCTCACTGCGTCGGATATATTATAGACAATTCGCAAAAACGAAATTATATCTTTAATATGTGCGGCTTCAACGAATTTCTGGCCGCCGTATTTGACAAAAGGGATATTCCTGCCGGCTAATTCCACTTCCAGATCATTAGAATGCCATCCGGAACGAAAAAGCACAGCAATACTGCCCAACTCTACACCTTCTTCTCTTAATTGTAAAATTTTCTGCGCAACATAACTTGACTGCGCATTTTCATCATGGGTTTCAATATAAAAAGGCATTCCGACGCCTTTTTTCCGGGTAAAAAGCCTTTTTTCAAATCTCTCTTTAGAGCAATTGATTATCTCATTGGTCAGATTCAATATCGGCTGGACAGAGCGGTAGTTCTCCTCCAGTTTTATTACCCTGGCCTTAGGAAATACCTTGGGAAAATCAATGATATTCTTAAAATTTGCGCCTCTAAAGGAATAAATACTCTGCGAATCATCTCCCACTACCATAACATTAGCCTGTTCTCCGGATAAAAGCCTGACTATATCCGCTTGCAGCTTATTGGTATCCTGATATTCATCTACCATTATGTATTTATATTTATCGCTTAAGCGGCTGCGCACAGATTCATGTTTTTGCAGCAATAATTTCAGGAATACAAGCAGGTCATCATAATCCAGCATAGATTTGGTAAACTTATAAGTAACATATTCTTTGCGGATCCTCTCAATCTCATCAGTCCATTCGATAAATTGGGGATATTCGTCATAGAGCACCTTTTCTAGATTCTCCGAACGGTTGATGCTCTTAGAAATTACTTCTAAAATCGCTCTTTTGCGGGGAAAACGCTTGTCGGATTTGGCAAAACCCAATTGAGTCCGGATCAGGTTAATGGTATCTTCGGCATCTGACTGGTCCAATATTGTAAAATGTTCGGATAGCCCTAAGAATTTAGAATAACGGCGTAAAATATAATTGGCAAAAGAATGGAATGTACCTCCGCCGACCTTCTGACAGCGCTCATCCAGCAATATCGAGGCCCGCCGCAGCATTTCAGCTGCAGCCCGGCGGGTAAAAGTCAATAGCAGTATCTCGTCGGGTTTTGTACCCTTCTCAACCAGATAAGCCACGCGAAAAACAAGGACGCGCGTCTTTCCGCTGCCTGCTCCGGCAATAACCAAATGCGGCCCCTGAATAGACTGCACCGCATCCAGCTGAGCCGGATTAAGCTTATTCTTATAATCAATCTTCTGCATGTTTTAAAATTACTTCAATTTTTCGGATATTATATATAGTATACCTGCGGCTGTTTCGGGTTTGGGGAAAAGATATTTTCTGGCCAAAACCCTGACATTGGTTTTGGCTGCCTTGGATATTTTTATTTCTGCTTCTGCGCCGTAAATCTGCAATTTTATAATACCGCCGGCTTTATCGCTTGAAGTGATATTGCCTAATTCGTTGGCCGCCTCAACAGCAGCGGTAAACACACGGTCAAAACTGTATTTAAAATCAGCTGATACATAATCCTTGCCGGCAAACATTGAAGCAACGCCCACAGGCAATATGGCTACTCCTGCCAATGCTGCTACTCCGTAAACTTTAGCGCCCTTTATTGCTGTCTGCTCCAACGACCCCACTAAAACTAAAGCTGCCAGCTGCTGGGGGCTGTTGATATTACGGTATGTTTTTTTAAAATTAATCTCGTATGCTTCAATAAAAGGCTTTTTTCCTGCACTTAAGTCTCTATTAACGACTCTGCCGATCTCCAGATCAAACTGGTCAATATGAAAATCCATTGCCTCTTTTTTCTTTTGCCCTGCATCTTCTTTTTTAGATACCTTAAGGGAATCCACATTAAGCTTGCCGTCTTTGTTCTTAATAACAGTGAGTTGTTTAAGGTTCACATCTACGAAGGCCAGGTCAATCTTGTTCTTAAACAGGGCCGGCAGGCGGCATTTCGCCTTTATCCAAGGAATATCCACAAGAACTCCTTGGGGAAAATCTTGAGGGTTGTAGATTTTTAGCCCGGAAATATGCACGCTTCCGGTAAATATGCCCAAAGATAATCCTTTAACTGTTACCCGCGATCCGATTATATTACCGGCGACCTTGGTAACTACAGATTTAATAATAATATTTTTGGCTATGGCGAGGATAAAAAGAGATGCCAAAACAACAATTACAACTGCAATCTTTTTATTTTTCATCTAAAGCCTCCATAGTATCTGTTGCGCGTAAAACGCGCCCTTTTTAGCGCCAAAAATGGCGCCTGGTCTAAAGAATGATTTTACTTTGCCTGCATAGCATCAATGACTTTCTGGCTAACGCCCTGCCCTTTAAGATAATCAATATCCTGCTGAGTTAAGGTAAATTTAGAATTGGTGGTTTTAATCTTATCAATAATCGCTTCTTCGCTGGTGCCCTGCTTGGACATATCTACAATTTGCGATAAAGTAAGCGGCGCTGTTGTTACCGTACCTTCCTGTTTCTGGCCCGGCTTCTCTATCTGCGCCCCGATTAATGCTCCTCCGGCAGCACCTGCAGCAGCTCCGATAGCTGCTCCTTCTGCTCCGCGGCCCATCTGATGCCCGATAATCCCTCCGGCTGCAGCCCCTATGACTCCGCCGATAACCGAACCCTCGGCTACGCGGGTCTTATTGCTTTCGCATCCGGCTGTTAATATCAATAAAGCCGCACAAATAAATAATGACGGATTTTTTCTCATTTGGTGCCCCCTTAGCTTAAATTTTAGCTACGATCCTGAATTCAGTATACATGCCGTTATTAATATCAACTTTGCCCAGGCTTTCCCTGTATTTTAATTGCCTGCCAAAAGTCCCGCCGACAGAAAGCGATCCCTCAAGATATTTATTAAACTGGTAATAAACTCCTGCACCCACCCTGTTGCCGGAATATTGTAATATTTCAGTATGGGTATTCTGATAATCCACTTCATATTCATCGCAATCAAACCCGGCTTCAGCAAAAAGATCCAATTTATTGGTTACAGAATAAACTATCGTGGGGCGCGGAGGGATCATGTTGATTGCCCATTTATCATTAGGCGTATAGATAAACCCGGCTATAGGCAGCACCGGAGTCTCGTATTGCGGAAAAAATGCCACCCCCAGAATCCAAGTGAATTTTTCATTGGGTTGGTTAATAATATAATACCGCGATGGGATGCGGAAATTCGACGGCTTAAAATTCCAGTCATCTCCGTATAAAGAAGGCGAAGCGCCGAAACGGAAATAAGTTTTATCAACTTTAAAGAAAGGAAGGGTTATTTCCAGGTCTGTGGTAGTGGCAGTTAATTTTGCCGGTAAAGGGACAACTGTGGAGTTATTTACTCCCACATATCCGACATTCATACTGAAGGTAACCGGAAATTTACCAAAAGCCTTGAATCCAAGTTCATACTCGCTTCCTGCTTCCATCAGACCGACTTTACCGTCCTGCTGGGACACATGGACAACAGGCATATACCTGTAGAAAGATTCCGATTTATGCTGTAACAAAGGCTCTTCCAACTGCTGGATCGCGTCTTCATAGCGGGTTTCCCGCTCAGGGGTCACGGCAAACGCCCTTGTAAACGTAAGAACAGCCGCGATAACAGCAAAAACAAGGCTCAGAACAAATTTTTGCACTCTTCCTCCCGTAGTTGTTAGTTTACGGAATTTATACTATCACAAAGCATAATTGCTGGCAAGCTGATTGTAAAATTATGCGTATAATTTCTAGCTTAATTCCGTTTACCGGATTTTCTTTCGGCATAAAGAAACGAAAGGGCTTCTTCCTGGAGCAGATCACGGCTGCCGCGCTTACGTCCCTCTGTCCCATCCCCCGCACCCCCGCCTAATACCGCATAAGCCTTGACCTTGTTTACGGATTTGGACAACTGCATAAGAATAAGCCCCCGCTGCGCGTTATAGAGCGAACGCTGCGCGTCAAGGACGCTTAAATAACTATCGATCCCGTTTACATACCGCTTACTCGAGATACGATAAACCCTTTGCGCAGAATCAACCATAGACTGCTGAACCAATATTTGCTGATCCACAGTGCCTTGCACAGCAAGCACATCAGCCACCTCTCTAAAAGCCGTCTGAATAGTTTTTTCATACTGAGCCAGGGCAATCTTACGTTCCGCCTCACTGACCCTATATGAAAACCATGTGTTAGGATTAAAGATCGGTAATGCAACCTGGGGTACGAAACTCCATGTGCCCCTGCCGGATGAAAATAGGTTCGTAAATTGGCTGCTGGCGGTGCCAAGAGTAGATGTCAAAGATATACTGGGGAAAAACGCGGCCCGGGCAGCTCCGATATTGGCATAAGCTCCTTTTAGCTGATGCTCAGCAGCCATAATATCAGGCCGCCTGAGAAGCACATCAGAAGACAAGCCGGGGAAAATATCCATAGGCGGAATAATGCTATCCAGATCAGAAGGCAGAAGATTTTCCGGCACTGCAGTGCCAACCAAAAGATTCAATGCATTCTGACCCCTCGCCAGATGTTGCGTATAGCTTACAACATCTCCCAGTGCTGTATCCACCTGAGTTTGCGCCCGGTCCAGATCTGTTTGATTTACAAGCATAGCTTTGAATTTGCGGGCAACCAGGTTATACGCACCTTCCTGCGCTATAAGAGTAGACTGGGCCAATTTTAGGTTTGATTGATCTGCGGCGATAACCATATAAGCCCTGGCAACTTCAGACAGCAATGTGATCTGCGCACTGCGACGGGCTTCCTCCGTGCCTAAATATTCTTCCAACGCCTGCTTACTCAAACTCCGAATACGGCCGAAAAAATCAATTTCCCAGGAAGCAATACTTAGATCCACGCTATATTGTTTACTTATATTTGAGTATCCCGGAAGCACAAAGTCAGAAGAAGATCGCTGTTTGATAAATTCCCCCTGCGCGTTGAGAACCGGAAGCAATTCGGACCACTGAATGCCGTATAAGGCGCGCGCCTTTTCCACATTCAAAGCAGCAAGGCGCAGGTCCCGGTTATTGCGAAGGGCTATCTCAATGATTTGCTGCAGTTTTGGATCAATAAAAAAATCCTGCCATCTCAACTGAGTAACATCCGCAACATTGGCCTTGGGCTGCAGATTATAAGCAGCTCCGCTGGGCCAATTTTCAGGAACCGGAGCCTGTGGACGGGTATATTTCGGAGCCATGGTACAACCGCCCAGAAAAATAATAAACCCTAGAACCAGAACGGACATTCGTTTCATATTAATGTTTATTTCCCGGATTTGCGGCTTCCGTAACAACAGCCGCAACTTGCTGTTTACGCGTGAAGAAACGGGTCACAATGATGAAAAAAAGCGGGATAAAAATAAGATCAATAAATGTTGCAGAAAGCATTCCTCCGACAACCGCAGTTCCGATAGCATTCTGGGCCCCGGCTCCTGCTCCGGAAGCTATTGCCAACGGCAATACCCCGAAAAAGAAAGCCATAGAAGTCATTATAACCGGGCGGAATCTGGTTCTTGCTGCTCCCAGGGTTGCCTCAATTAATTTTTCTCCGTGCTGCAGGCGGTGCTGCGCGAATTGAATGATCAAAATTGCGTTCTTGGTAGATAAACCCAGCGTGGTAAGAAAACCGATCTGGAAATAAACATCATTGGGCATCCCGCGCATTGAAGTCAGCAGTGTTGCCCCAAAAACACCCAGCGGCAACATCAACAAATTAACAATAGGGATACTCCAGCTTTCATATAAAGCTGCCACGCACAGGAAAATAATGAGAATAGAGAAAGCATAAAGCGGCCCTGCCTGAGCGCTAGATTGACGCTCTTGATACGAAAGGCCGGTCCAATCATAGCCAAACTCACGGGGCAGTTTCGAGGCAAGTTCTTCCATGGCCTGCATGGCTTCACCCGAACTCCTGCCTTTTGTGGCTTCACCCAGAATATTGATGGATGGGAAAGCATTATAACGCTCCAACTTCGGAGAACCAAATATCCAGTGTCCGGAGGCAAAAGACGAATAAGGCACCATCTTTCCTTGCGAGTTGCGTACATAAATATTTTTCAGATCTTCGGGGAGCATACGGTAGGGCGCGTCAGCCTGGATATCCACGTGCTTAATCCGGCCGTCTTTGATAAAATCATTGACGTAACCGCTGCCAAAAGCAGTAGAAATAGTGTCCTGAATAGAAGCAATGGATACGCCAAGGCTGCCGGCCCTATCCCAATCCAGGTCTATTTTATATTGAGCCATGTCCTCCAATCCATTAGCCCTGATCAGAGCAATACGGGGATCTTTGCGGGCCATACCGAGAAGCTGGTTACGAGCTTCCATTAATTTCTCATGGCCGGCTCCCCCGCGATCCTGCAGTTCAAAATCAAACCCTTTGGAACTACCCAGCTCTACGATAGCCGGCGGAGTAAAAACAAAGATCAATGCTTCTTTATAGGTAGAGAACTCCCTCATGGCGCGGCCTGCTATAGCATCTGATTTTAACCCGGGCTTTTTACGCAAATCCCAATCCTTAAGTTTAATAAAAGCCATGCCGGTATTTTGCCCGCGGCCCGCCTGGTTTTGGCCGGAGATCGTCAGGATAGATTCAACTGCGTCTTTCTCATGAGAAGTAAAATATTGCCGGACCTTTTCCATAACCGCTTCAGACTGCTCAAGAGTGGAACCTGAAGGCAAATTACCCATAATAAGCATTATCCCCTGGTCCTCATCAGGCAGATATCCCGTAGGCATCCTTATAAACACAAATAACATAGCCGCTACAATTAAAATATAGAAAAATATATAACGTGCATTCTGATTAAAAGAACGCCCTACCAACCGCACATATGCGTCACGGATCCCAAAAAAGATCCGGTCAAATTTGCGAAAGAAAGGACGCAAGAACCAAACCCCGTTTTCTGCGGCTTGGTGCCCCTTGGGCACAGGTTTGAGGAACGTCGCACAGAGCACCGGCGACAGGATCAAAGCCACAAGCACTGAAAGAAGCATAGAGGCAATAATGGTTATGGAAAACTGCCGGTAAATAACGCCGGTAGACCCGGCAAAAAATGCCATTGGCCCGAAAACCGCTGAAAGCACCAGCCCTATGCCGATCAATGCAGGAGTGATCTGCTCCATAGATTTGGCAGCAGCCTCTCTGGGCAGAAGCCCTTCCTCGCTCATCAGCCTTTCTACGTTCTCCACTACAACAATAGCATCATCCACCAGCAAACCGATCGCCAGGACCATGGCAAACATGGTCAACATATTGATCGAATAACCGAACAGCCCCAATACGGCAAAAGTTCCCAACAACACTACCGGAACAGCAATGGTCGGGATCAATGTTGCCCGGATATTCCCCATAAATAAATACATAACCAGAAAAACTAGGATGATCGCCACAACCAGAGTCTTGGCTACTTCATTTATGGCTACACGGGTAAAAGGAGTAGTATCATAAGGATAAATAACTTTCATTCCCGGAGGGAAATAACGGCTTAGCTCCGTCATCTTTGCCTTGATCGCGTCGGCAGTTTTCAGCGCGTTGGCCCCCGGCTCCTGACGTATAGCGATGATCGACGAAGGCTGCCCTTTATTAAAAAAAGCTTTCGTATCGGAAATGTCGCTTCCCAGCTCAGTACGTCCGATATCCTTGATCCGGATAGTTGAACCGTCCGGATTAATACGAACGGGAATATTGGCAAACTCCTCAGTCGACTTAAGCAGGCTCTGGACAATAATGGACGCATTCAAACGCTGCCCTTCCACTGCCGGAGCTCCGCCGAATTGCCCGCCGGAAACCTCAACGTTATAATTTTGTACCGCCCGGGTAACATCTTCTACGGTCAACCCATAACTAATTAATTTTTTAGGGTCAAACCATATACGCATCGCGTATTCACCGCCGAACGACTCTGCTTCACCGACTCCCGGCACGCGCGCCAGCACAGGCTGTATAACACTGGAGAGATAGTCACGTAAATCAACATCAGTCATACTGCCGTCTTCGGAAACCAGCCCCACGAGTAAAAGATAATTCCTGGTAGATTTCTGGACTGAAACGCCTCTTTGCTGCACTGAATTGGGAAGCCGCGGCATTGCTAACTGCAGTTTGTTTTGTACCTTAGTCCAGGCAATATCCGGATCCGTTCCCGGGGCAAAAGTCAATTCAATGGAAGAGGTCCCGGAAGAACTGCTGCTGCTGGACATATATAACATCTTGTCCAGTCCGGTCATTTGTTGTTCAATTATCTGCGTTACGCTGTTTTCTACGGTTTCCGCCGAAGCCCCGGAATAAAAACAACCAATCCTGATGGAAGGAGGAGCAATAGGCGGATATTGCGCAATAGGCAAATTAAAGATCGCCAAGATACCCAGCACCATTATCATAATGGCAATTACCCAGGCGAAAACAGGACGATCAAGAAAGAATTTAGACAACATAATAACTCTCCGTTTAATCCGTGCTTGCAGACGATTTAACTACATCCCCGGCCGCCTGATCATCTTCGCGGCCGATATCAGAATCAACAATTTTTACCAAAGAACCGGGCCTGGCTCTTTGAATGCCCTCAACAATTACCCTGTCACCGGGATTAAGGCCCGACGAAACAAGCCATTTATTGCCGATAGCCCGGTCAATAGTAAGTATCCGTTGCTGAACCTTATCTTCAGCATCAACAATCAGCGCTACAGCCTCGCCTCTCGGATTACGGAATACCCCTTGTTGCGGAACAAGAATAGCCTGTTCATTAGTACCTTCGGTGACAATAGCCCGGACGAACATGCCCGGCAAAAGAATTCCTTGCGGATTCGGAAAGATCGCCCGTAATATAACCGAACCGGTTGTCGGATCAACTGTAACATCCTGGAATTGAAGAACTCCGTCCAAAGGATAAGCCGAGCCGTCATCAAGAATAAGTTTTACCTTATTTTGGCTATTTTTATCATGTGTAACGCTCTCGTCCCCCAGCTTGCTGCGCAGTCGCAACAATTCTGCGGTAGACTGAGGAATATCCACATAAATCGGGTCTATCTGCTGGACCGTAGCCAAGGCTGTGGCTTGATATGCCGTCACAATATCGCCGTCAGTCACGCTGGAAGTCCCGATGCGCCCATTGATCGGCGAAACTACTTTAGCATAATTAAGGTTTATCCTGGCTGTTTCCAGTTCTGCCTGTGTTTGCCTTAACGCGGCATCCGCATCATCAAATTCCTGCTGACTGACAGCTTTTTCAGTCAATGCTTCCTTATAACGATCTACCTTTAACTGTAGAGCCGGCAAATTAGCCTTGGCCTTATCATAAGCCGCCTGATACTGCGCAGGATCAATTTGATAAAGCACCTGGCCAGCCTTAACCTCGGAGCCTTCTACAAATAAACGTTTTTGGATTAACCCGTTAACCTGGGGCCGGATTTCAGCAACAAGAAAAGCCGCGGTGCGCCCCGGCAGTTCAGTAGTGATAACAACCGGCTGCGGTTTCAAATAGACAACAGCTACTTCCAACGCTTGCGGCTTCAGCTCCGCTTGTTTGGTGCATCCGGACGCTGCCAAAAACAAGATACTGAATAATAAAATATAGGAATTCATTCTAATTTGCATTGTTTCTCCGTTAGCATTAAATCCTGACAAAAATGTATTAAGAAGCGGCTTTCTTTAAGCTAGCCACGTGCTTTTCGAAAAATTTCAAGAACTTATTGAACTCATTTTCAGGAAAGATACTGATCATTTTATTCTGGTGAAGCGGACCGGAAATAATAATCAGGTTATCCCCCGGCTTTATATCCATTGCTTTCCTCGCTTCCACCGGAATAACAATTTGTCCTTTAGTCCCTACCGAGACTTTCCCGTAGAATTTCTTTGGGCTTCCCATCATCCCCTCCCTTAGTTATGTAATACAAATATTAATTATATGACTGGTATGAAAAGTAATACTATTATAGACAAAGACTACCATATATAAGAGTTATTGTCAATTCTTTATTTTGATTATACGGCTTGGGTTAATAAGGCAGGCTCTGCTTTAACGAAGAGCAGCTAAGATTAATTTCCTGTAAGGATTTTATTCCTTAAGTTGAGCGTTATTCGCTGAAGGCTAAATAAGCAAAGATAACTAGGCCCAGAATAGGCACTACCCCCAGAATGCCTATCCATCCGGGTTTTCTGCGTGCCTGGGCAATCTTAAACCAGATAAAACCTCCGACTATAAGATTAGCAGCCACGCCGGCATACGGCACAAATAACAATAACAGCGGTAAAAGCCAAAGATAATTTATTCCGGCGATTTTACACATAAGAAACAAATTTCCCACCGGCACCCATGCCAGCCACACCGGATGCTTGTCTGTTTTGGCCGCAATAAATTGCAGGCATAAAGCAGGATAAATATAACCAAAAACCAAAAACAACGCAAAAAAAGCCAAAGCAAGCCCCATATTGACTTGGGGTAAATCCTGGCTGCTGGCTTGCGCAGTACTTACAACAACTGGCCCCGGCTGCGGCGGTAACTGGCCGGTCAATTCTGTTTGCACAGTTTTAACTGTTGGCGCAGGAGCAACTTCTTTAATTGTTACCGATATCCTTTCTCCGTTTATATCATTGACTTCATCCAGAAAATAAGTCAGCTTCACCCCGTTGGTATCAACCTTGACCCATTCAGCGCTTCTCTCAACTATTTTTCCCTCAATCTTTCTCCCGGACTTTAAAGTAATTGAATCCGCATAAGCATTGGCGCATAACAAAAATGACAGAAATAAAACAAGAGCGGTTTTTTTCATTATCTTTCTTTTTGATTAGAATAATATAAAATACTTATTTTTCGCATTTCCTTGAAGAGACAACCCCGCCGGTTTCAACAATAAATATTTTCTCTCCGGTCTTTCCGCAAGATTGGGGCCGGGCGGTAATAGTATATTTTCCGTCTTTAAAACTCTGGCTGAATAGATACCCCCGCGCGGACTTGATATACTCACCGCTGGGGTATTTTCCGTTTTCTATCCTATAGCTCTCTGCTTTTGCGGATACGCTTAACACTGTTGCCCTGGCAAAAGACTCATTGGCGCGGGCCCTGGCCAAAATAAGACTAGGCACTGCAATAGCAACAATTATTGCTGTTATGAATATCCCGGTGAAAATAAACATCGCAGCTCCCAGGGCTGCGGCAATCACGCAGCCATTATGCGCTGTCTTGATAATCTGGCCGGATTTTATCCTGCGGGCAACATTATAAGCGTCAAATATTCCGATTATCCATGGCACGATCAACCAGGAAGTAAAAAATATCAAAGCAGCTTTTCCCACCTGCCCGTTATAAACCTGCCCAAGGCCGCCTATAATAAAGCTTAACAAGGCGGCTAAAGCAGGAGAATGCTCTTCCTGTTTTTCCCGGCCGAATTTCTTTTCAATGCAATCTTTACAGTAATTTTCTGCTTTTACCAAGACAAGGCATTCAGGACATATTGGCTTGCCGCAGTGGTTACAAAGAGCGCTGGATTCTTTTTCCGGATGGTTTATACATTTCATCTTAGGCCTCCGTTCTCCGTATATTTAGCAAACAGGTTATACTCCGGCGCGATAGACGCCATAAATTTTAAAGAAAATGTGCGGTAGAAAACCGCAAAAGGCAGGTATGCGCAGATAAGGCAATATGCCAGAAACGCAAGCGCCGGCGCTGCCAAAATAATAAACCCAACCGCATAAGGCATATGCAGGCTGACAGGCAATAATTTATATAAAAACGCTGCTGCCAGTATTATAAAAGCCCCTTGCATAAGCACAGCCAGGCTGATTATCATATATACAATACTGGAAACTACCCACGCGCAAATGCCTAAGCAGATCCGGACTAAAATATAGAGAATAAAATCGTTTATATTCTTGCCAAGGATATTTAAAGATTTTTTCCATGCAGTAACAAAATTTAAGCCGTCTTTAAACATAATAACCTGGACAAAATCCCTGACAATAAGGTATACAAGCCCGGACGCAAGCAAGAATATTAACAGTGCCGATATATAAGGCAGGGCTGCCAGCAGGACTGCTAATGGCTGTAAAGGCAAAGCGCCGCTGAAAAGTCCCGTACTCTTAAACCGTAAAACCAGCATAAGGCCCATACCGATAAGTGCCGATAGCCAGAAAAGGCCAAAAAATATATTGAAGATAAATAAAGAATTCCCAACCTGCCTGTATTTTCTAAACGGTAATTTTATCAAAAACTCATTCCGTACTGTATCCGCGATAAAAATAAAAGTAAAACGCGCATAAAGCCAGGTAAATAATACTGTTAATAAGGCAAAAAGCGCTATTAACAGTGCCAAAAGTTTTTTGTCTTTTATAATTCTATCAAACCGTTTATGAATTGGCTGCGATGCCGGAGGAGATTTCTTTACTGCGGATTTGCCGGATTCAAGCACATCGGCTGTTTTAGTGCCGGTTTTAGCTTTATTGTCTAAACGCGGATTAAACGAAGTGTTGCAGCCTCCGCCGGCCAGCTGCCCGGCCAATAATGCCACAAACCCTAAAATAAGCCATTTTTTTGGACTAAAAGGGCGGAATAACACAGCAGCTGTCCATTCAAGCGATGAAGAAATGATCTGCGGAAAATTAACCATTGTTAATATTATATAATATGTCCTTGCCAATTAAAAGGTATTCTTTGTAATTATCCACCCCTTATGTTACCATATGTTTATGTTAAACAAACTAAAAAATACCATTGATAAGGAGCTTATAAAATTCATCGCCGGGCTGGATAAAGATTACTCGCTCAGCAAGATCTCGCCGCTGCTCTTTAAGTCGATAAAAGATTTCATGCTCCGGCCCGGAAAAAGGGTCAGGCCGCTGCTCTTTGCCGCCGGATACTTAGGATACGCAAAGAAACCTGCCCGCCGGATTTATCAAAGCGCCCTTTCCATAGAGCTCCTACATGATTTTATGCTCATACATGACGACATAATAGACAAATCTTGCGTGCGCAGGGGCAAGCCTACTGTGCATGTAATGCTTGACCAATACTTGAAAAGCAAAAAAAACCTTAAATTCAACGGCCAGGACCTGGCTATTGTCATAGGCGACATAATGTACGCTATGGCTATCCGCGCGTTCCTTTCTATTGAAGAAAAAATGGAGCGCAAAGAACGCGCTTTAAGAAAATTCATTGATGCGGCCATCTATACCGGCGCAGGGGAATTCATCGAACTTATCTGCGGCATTAAAACAATCGAAAAGACCACTAAAAAGGACATCTTCAGGATATATGATTTCAAAACCGCCCAATATACTTTTTCCAGCCCTTTGGCAACCGGGGCGATCCTTGCCGGGGCTGACAAAAAACAAGTCAGGCTTTTGTCCGAATACGGAATCTACATAGGCAGGGCATTCCAGATAAAAGACGACATAATCGGCATGTTCAGCCAAGAGAAAGAGATCGGCAAATCCGTCCTTTCAGACCTGGCTGAATCCAAGAAAACACTGCTGGTCTGGTATGCCTACCATAAAGGGGATGCCCGGTCCAAGAGGAAGATAAAAAATATGCTTCGCAGTAAAAATATAACTATGCGGGATTTATTAAAGATGCGCAGATTGACAGTTGAAACTAAAGCGCTGGAGGCGGCAAGAGAGGAAATATCGCGCCTAAGCCTGAAAGCCGGTGAATCGTTAAGAAAAATTGCTATGAAACCGCAATACAAAAAGATATTGTCGGAGTTTGCAGAAAAAATTCTTGCAGCCTAGAAAATCATTCCTTGCCGCCCACGCAGATAAACTTACAAGAGCCGCTTTTTACATCCAATGCCAGCTCATTACCCGGATCGATCTTTAAGGCCTTATTCAGGTATTCTTCAAATTTGGCATTATCCCCTGCCTGTTTATACACCTGGGCAAGCCTTACATAAGGATCGGCAAAAAGGGGCTCTTTGGCTATTGCTTTTTCCAGATACTCTTTAGCCAGTTCCATATCCCCTCCGACAATCGCAGGTGCCAGAAAATAAAAACTTCCCAATCCGAAATATACTCCGGCTGAATCCGGCTGAATACTCTGGGCCTTTTTTATATTCGGCAATACAGCCGTGCCGTTAACGATCTTGGAGAACGGACCGCCATAGTGCGCAATCATGCCTTTAGTCCCGCCGTAAATCAGCAAGGCCCTGACATAATTGCTCGTATCCGAACCCGGCCTTCCTTTATCAATAACCCTTAAGGCCAGGCGCACAGCCTCTTCAAGTTTCATCTGCCTGTATTTTATATACGCCAGGCTATTAAGGGCAGGCGAAAACCCCGGGTCTTTTTTTAATATCGCCTCCAGCATTTCCTGGCTCTGGCCTGTTTTATGCTGCCTGCGCTTTACTTCGGCAACACCCCATTGCCCTTCTATTGAATCCGCATCAATAGCCAATACCTTATTAAAATTATCCAACGCCTGCGCGTCTTGATGCTGATTAAGGCAAACCAGGCCCAAAACATACAATGCCTCTTTTGAAGACGGCTCTTTGCCAGCCTGCTCCTGAGCAGCATTAAGCGTTGCTGCGTCGGCTTTTTCATGCAAAACCTTCCAGTCCATTGCCAAAGCAAAATTAAGCTGAAAAAATAGTACTAGTGCTATAAATATATACCCTTTCATATCTATTCCCCCTTAAAATATTCCCAGAATATTACGGCTGCGGTAACCATGCTGAATCCGAATAAAAAATCCTCAACAGGGATAGTCCCCAGCCTAAAGCCTAAAAAGTACTTTGGGTTATAAACAACGATATTCTTTCCGGTAAGAAACCCGTTTACCAAAAATTTAAAACCGGCTATTACCAGCAAGAACAAATAGAACAGCTTATTGCGCAGCAGGCCTGTCTTTAAAATATTATCTAACCAGATAACTGCTAAAACCGAGATGGCCGCAAGAACAGAGTATTCTTTCATTTTTTTCCGGCGCTTAAGAATTTAAGCGCCTCCCAGGTAAAAATACAGCAAAATGTAATAACCGGAAAGAATAACACTTCTTCCAGGGGAAGATTGATTATCCTTATGCCCCACACGCCGCTTGGATCAAAATACCAATGCCCGCGCAAAGTAGCAAAAATATCCCAGGCGCCGAATATAATCAGAATTAATAACAGTGATAAAATTAACGTCCGCAAATTACGATAGAACTTTAAAGGAGGATAAAAACTCAGGATAAAGGGCACAATAACTGAAACGATCAATACCCACATATATTTTGACATACCAATATTATACGCCGGGTATTCCGGGGATACAATACTTAATTAAAGCCCATATATTAATAATTAAGTATTGTGCCCCCGGAAAAAGTAATATAAAATACTTTTATGGATAGACAAAAAACGTTACATGAGGGCTTTGCGCAGGCCCGCAAGATAACCGCCAAATACGCCAAGACCTTTTACTTTGCCTCGCACTTCCTGCCACAAAGTAAAAAACTGGCTGCCTATTCT
>JAKQWZ010000083.1 GCA_029561735.1 Candidatus Omnitrophota bacterium
ATGACCTATTCGGCGCTATCGGAAATAACGTGCCTAAAGTAAATATCAAGAAAGCCAGATCCATTTTTGATACTTTAAGCAGGGCTTCAGCCAAGGGCCTGGTCTGTTCAATGCATGATTGTTCTGAAGGCGGTTTAGGAGTCAGTTTGGCTGAAATGGCTTTTAGCGGCGGCCTGGGGATGAACGTGTTTTTATCCAGCGTTCCCTATACAGGAGAAAAGCGCGACGATTTTATCCTGTTTTCAGAATCCAATTCCCGTTTTGTCGTAGAGGTAGATAAAACTAAACAAAAAGAATTTGAAAGGAATTTAAAAGGCGCTTGCTTTGCCTTGATCGGCTGCCTAAGCGCGAAAAAAGAATTTAAAGTGTACGGTTTAGATGGAAAAATTTGCATCAACAGCAATATTAATACCTTGAAAGACGCCTGGCAGAAACCTTTGCGCTGGTGAGAGGAGCTAAAATGGTAAAAAAATCCTGTGCCAATGGAATGGACTTAGTCAACGATTTTACCAAAGAAGATCCCTGGCGGGTGTTCCGGATCATGTGGGAGTTTGTGGAAGGTTTTGAAGTCCTGTCCAAGATCGGCAATGCGGTCTCCATATTCGGTTCAGCCCGGACCAGGCCCGATGCCAAATATTATAAGCTGGGAGAAGAAGTCGCTTATCACGTGGCTAAGGCAGGATACGCGGTGATCACCGGAAGCGGGCCCGGATTAATGGAAGCGGCAAATAAGGGAGCCCAGCGCGCCGGGGGCCAGTCCGTAGGCTTGAATATACATATCCCTTGCGAACAAAAGCCGAATAAATATGTAGATACCTTACTGGATTTCCGTTATTTCTTTATCCGAAAAGTCATGTTTGTCAAATACGCCAAGGCCTTTGTGATCCTCCCCGGCGGGTACGGCACGCTGGATGAGTTTTTTGAGGCGATCAATCTTATCCAGACCGCCAGGATCAATAAATTCCCGGTGGTTTTATTCGGCAGCGCATACTGGAAAGGATTGCTGGATTGGTTGAAAGACAGGGTGCTGGAAGACGGCAATATCAGCCCCGAAGATCTAAAAATTTTCAGCGTAGTGGATGAGCCTGAAGCAGTAGCCATGGTTATCAAGAAGTTCTATATGTCCCGTTAGGAATCGGAATGAAAAAAGTTAAAGTTTGTGTTTTAAGGACAGCCGGAATTAACTGCGATCAAGAGACTGCTTTTGCGTTTTCTAAAGTAGGCGGCCAAGCCGAGTTAGTCCATATCAATGATTTTATCCGGCAGAAAAATTCTCTTTCGGATTATCAGATCCTGGCTTTGCCCGGAGGATTCAGTTACGGAGATGATATTGCCTCGGGTAAAGTTTTTGCCAATGAATTAAAATACAAGCTGGAAGAGGAGCTAAGGAAATTTATCGCGGACGGAAAATTAATCATCGGCATCTGCAATGGTTTCCAGGTCCTGGTAAAAAGCGGCCTGCTCCCCGGCAATAATAATCTAGAGCAGGAAGCCAGCCTGATCATCAATGATTCCGGAAAATTCGAGGACCGCTGGGTATATTTAAAAAACAGCGGCAAATCTGCCTGGACCAAAGATATGCCGGAAATAATTTATCTGCCGGTTGCCCACGGCGAAGGAAAGTTCGTCGTTAAAGACAGATCTCTGCTTAACCGGCTTAAAGCAAACAAGCAGGTCATCTTCAGGTATTGCAGCGAGCAAGGAAAGCCCGGCGGTTATCCGGGCAATCCCAACGGTTCATTGGATGATATTGCCGGAATAAGCGATGCGACCGGCAGGATCCTTGGGCTTATGCCGCACCCGGAAAGGCACATCGCTTCTATCCAGCACCCCCGTAGGTTCAGCGCCAGAAACGGACAGGCGGGTGACGGGTTGCGAATTTTTAAAAACGGCGTAGAGTATATTAAGAAACACTTATAGGGAGAAAAAATAAATGAGCGGCATATTCGGAGTAGTTTCCAAGAAGGAGTGCGCGGAGGACCTATTCTACGGCACAGATTATCATTCGCACCTGGGAACGCAGTTTGCCGGTT
>JAKQWZ010000087.1 GCA_029561735.1 Candidatus Omnitrophota bacterium
TTCCCAAGCCGGTAAAATATAGTATTAATGTGTATGTCCCGGGATACCCGGAATATGTGAGCGAGTATATTTCTTTCAATAATCAGTCAATACAGGAACGCCAAATCGGTTTAACTAAATAATCTTGGCGCTCAAATAATAGTATCTAATCCCGGGCTGAAAAGGCCCTGGGTTTTAATTTAAAGGCGTCCGGTCAGGTAAAAAGCCTGTTCCGGGCGCCGTTTTTGTTTGGATTTTTGCTATTTAAGAGTATAATACTCCAACAGGAGAGAATATGAATATATTTGTGGGAAATTTAGCGTTTGAAGCCACTGAAGCGGATCTAAGGAGGCTGTTTGAGGTGTTTGGAGAAGTGGCCTCGATCAAGCTTCTTATGCATAAAAAAGGCATTAAGAACCGTGGTTTTGGTTTTGTGGAGATGCCTGATGACAGCAGGGCGCTTGCTGCGATGTCAAATCTTTCCGGACAGGAATTCATGGGCAGGCCTTTGAAGTTAAGCCCGGCCCGGCCTAAGCCTGAAAAGATAGTTGAGATAGTCCAGAGAAAAGAAAAACGCCATGGTTTTAGCCCGGAAGGCAGGAATTTTCACTACGAAGCAGGCAGCCGAAGGGATATTGGTTTTAAACCCGAATTCCCCAAGCCCGGAACTTACAAGGGCGGCAGGCGCTCGCGTAATTATGTTGCGCGCAATCCCGATGCCAGGCAGGATGAGCGGGTTTCGCCTGAGCGCAGGACTCAGTATAATCCGATGCGCTGGGCCAAGAAATCAAAGCAAGCTAAACCTTGGCATAAGCCCGGAGTAGAATCTAAACCTTGGCGTAAGCCCCGCGGAGAGTATAAGCCCTGGGAAAGAGCAAAAACAGGAGACAGGCCGGAAAGAAAAACTGAAAGCGCTGCAGCAGCTAAGCCCTGGCGTAAACCCCGTGGAGAATACAAGCCTTGGGAAAAAGCCAAAACAGGCGCACGGCCGGCAAGAAAATCTCATGGCCCGAAACCCTGGCATAAAGCAGAAAGGCCAAAGCCAAAGACAGGGTTTAGGCAGCGTAAAAGAGTTTGATTTTGTTCTATGCAAAGAGTTAAAATACTGCTAACAGCAGTTGTGTTAACTTTATTGTTTATGGGTAATCTATCTGCAGCTCCCGAGAAAATCAAGATTTTTAATGCTTCTACCGGACAGGTTGAAGAAGTAGGCAGGATTATCAGGTCTGAATCCGAATGGAAGAAATTCCTCACTCCCGAACAATTCCAAGTCACCAGATTAAAAGGCACGGAAAAGGCTTTTAGCGGACAATGCCCGTTACCTAAAAAAGGCGAATCAGGGGTATATTCTTGCGTTGGCTGCGGAACAGACCTGTTTTTAGTTGAGACAAAATTTGAATCCGGGACAGGATGGCCGAGTTTCTGGGAACCGGTTTCGGATCTGAATATAAAATTACAGGCTGATAATAGTTTCGGGATGGAAAGGGCAGAGGTGTTATGTGCCAGATGCGATGCGCATTTAGGCCATGTATTTGATGACGGCCCTGCCCCGACAGGTAAACGTTATTGTATAAATTCCGTTGCTTTGGTTTTTAAAAAAACCACTAAGCCTAAACAGCAAAGTCTGGAAAAATGCGCTTTTGCAGCCGGATGTTTTTGGGGTGTTGAGGCGGCCTTCAGGCAGGTAAAAGGCGTAATAAACGTTACCTCCGGCTACATGGGCGGCGCAACTAAAAATCCTACCTACGAGCAGGTTTGCAGCGGCCAAACCGGGCACGCAGAAACTGTTTTAATTGAATTTGACCCAAAAATTGTTTCTTATGATAAGTTGCTCGTTATTTTTTGGGATATCCACGATCCGACTACGGCGAATAGGCAAGGCCCGGATGTCGGCGCTCAATATCGCTCAGCGATTTTTTATTTTACGCCTGAGCAGGAAAATCTAGCCCGTTTATCCAAAGATAAGCTTCAGAAATCCGGAAAATTTAAGAATGCTGTTGTGACTGAGATTGTTCCGGCAAAAGAGTTTTACAGGGCAGAAGAGTATCATCAGGATTACTACCGAAAGCACGGTTTAAAATCTACCTGCCGCATACCTTAGATCAGGCAATGATATTTTTTGAGAATATTCTTGCCAATTACGGGTTTTCTGAATATAATTAAAACATACAGCTATGAATAAAAAAATAGCCATATTTGTTTTATTTTTTCTTGTCCAGGGTGCAGCTTTTGGGCAGGAAAAGGCTGGTAATCCTGCCGTAATTCAATCATTTTCTAAGGCAATCAACTCATGGTGGGCGGGAGATTATTTTTTTGGTAATTGGCAGGGCAAGAGGCAGCAGCTTGCTAACCGCGGTATTGATATAGTCAGTACTTATGTTGCAGATCTATTGACTAATTCTGTTGGCGGAGCCAGAAAAAACCGTTTTAGGTATGATTCTTCTTTGGGCCTGGATATTAATGTTGACCTTGAAAAAACCTCTGGTTTCAAAGGGCTGCAGTTTCATATTTCAGGCCTTTACCGGCAAGGTAAAAATCTTGCCGGTGATATCGGCAACAGATTCCCTCCTTCGAGCATCTACGGTTCAGAACAGGTCCGGCTCTATAATTTTTATTTAGAACAGGCGATGTTTAATGATAAGGTCCGGCTTAAAGCCGGCAGGCTGGGCACCGGAGATGATTTTGCTCAATCGCCGCTTTACTGGGTTTTTCTGACAAACTCAATTGACGGCTGTCCGATTAACCTGCCGATAAACTTCTTTTTTACTGTTTATCCCACTGCCACTTGGGGGGCCCGCCTTAAAATAAATCCGGTGAGCGCTTTTGCCTGGAAAGGAGGCATTTATCATCAGGATGACAGGGTAGGCCGTAATGAGGCCCACGGTGCGGATTTTACATGGAAAAGGAATAAGGGCCTGCTTTTTATCCAGGAATTCGGTTTTCTGCCTAATCAATATTCAGAGGCAAAGGGTTTACCCGGAAATTATAAGTTAGGGCTTTTTTATTCCACCGGGCGTTTTAAGGACCAATATCAGGATGAAGACGGAAATTCTTATGCTTTAACCGGCTTGCAGCAGAAAAGGCGTTACGGTAACTATGGTATGTATCTGCATGTTGACCAGATGTTATATCGAGAGCCTTCTTCTAAGGACGAGGGGTTTACTCCGTTTTTTGTCCTTGTGCTTCAGCCTGCTGAGACAAATGAAATTCCGTTCTTTATTGATTGCGGGCTTACCTATAAAGGGCTTATTCCCGGGCGTAACGACGATGTCGCAGGCATAGGTTTTGCTTATGGCAGATGGAGCCGGCAGTTGAACAAATACCAGAGTGATAAAGGTGAAATTCCTCAGAAATACGAAATAGTAATTGAGACTACATATAAGATAGCCGTTAATAAATGGCTTTATTTCCAGCCGGACATCCAATATATTATTAATCCCAAGGGCGGGCAATCTCAGGTTCCTGATGCGCTGGTGACCGGCGCCAGGGTTGGAATTACTTTCTAATCTAACGGAGGGGGCATGTCTGATCAAAGCAAAAAAGACAAAGCTAATTTATTTATAATCTATATTATTGCTTTTGTTGCTGCTTTAGCCGGGCTTCTTTTTGGTTATGATACAGGGGTGATATCCGGTGCGATCCTGTTTATTAAGGATCAGTTTAATCTTACTTCTATTGTTGTAGAACGCGTGGTAAGCGCAGTATTGCTGGGTGCTGTTATCGGGGCGGCTTTTAGCGGGTCTATGGCGGATAAACTGGGCAGGCGCCGCAGTATAGTCATTACTGCGGTGCTTTTTTCTTTTGGCGCTGTTGGTTCGGCATTTGCGCCGAATATTCCGGCTTTAATAGCCTGCCGTTTCTCAATAGGGTTGGCTATTGGCGTAGCTTCGTATGTTGCTCCGCTTTATATTTCAGAAATATCACCGCCTGATGTCAGGGGCGCTTTGGTCTCTTTAAACCAACTGATGATTACCTGCGGAATTGTAGTTTCGTATTTAGTTGATTATATGCTTACATTAGGCCAGAACGAATGGCGTTGGATGTTCGGATTGGGAGCGATTCCGGGAATAATACTTCTTATCGGTATGATATATTTGCCGGAAACCCCGCGCTGGCTGGTAAAACAGGGGTTGATAGATAAAGCCAAGGATGTGCTTAGCAGGATTAGCAGGGGCCGGGATATTGACCGGGAAATAAATGATATCTCTAATACTCTGACTGACAAAAAATGCAGCTGGAAAGAAGTTTTTGATCCTTGGGTAAGGCCGGCGCTTTTTGTAGGTATTATTCTGGCGTTTTTTCAGCAGGCAACCGGAATCAATACAATAATTTATTACGCCCCGACCATATTTGAATTTGCCGGTTTTAGTTCGCACAGGGTTGCTATACTGGCGACTATCGGGGTTGGGACAGTCAATGTTTTGATGACAATGGTAGCTATATGGCTTTTGGATAAGTTGGGCAGAAAACCTTTACTATATATAGGTATGGCTGGTATGGCTGTAAGCCTTGGTGTATTAGGAACGGCATTTCATTTAACTGATTTATCCGGTATGCTTAAATGGATTTGTGTGGCAAGCGTTTTATTTTATATCGCTTCTTTTGCCATCAGCCTCGGGCCGATATTCTGGCTTTTGATATCCGAGATCTATCCGCTTAAAGTGCGCGCAAGGGCAATGAGCCTGGCAACAGTAGCTAACTGGGGTTTTAATATGCTGGTAGCAGCCACATTTCTTACCATGACAGATAAGCTGGGCAAGGCCGGGACATTCTGGATGTTTGCCTTGATAAGCATTGCCGGAATTGTTTATTGCTATTTCTTTGTTCCGGAGACAAAAGGCTATACATTGGAAGAGATCGAAGGCAGATTACGTAGCGGATATTGGTTGAGAAAAAAACATTAAACAAACAATATGTTAAAAAAGGAGGGGCGATGCGTAAGTTGGCGTTAGTATTGGTATTATCGTTTTTGTTTTACAGTTCGTCATCCCTGGCTATTGCGGAAGATATGGGCAGCGCTACGGATAAGCCCGGAGTATTTGCGGATGAGAGTATTAATATCACTGCTACAGTAGAAGCAATTGATTATCAGAATCGTTTGGTGACGGTTAAGGGCCCCGAGGGAAATTTGCTTACAGTAACTGTAGATAATAGCGTTAAGAATTTTGACCAGATAAAAACAGGCGATACTGTTTCTATTGATTATTACGCTTCTGTAGCGATTTATGTGCGTAAATCCGACCAAGCCCCTATGGCCGAGGAGGATGATATCATTGAGACAGCTCCTTTGGGCCAGAAACCTGCTGCTTTCGAGTTAAAAGTAGATGAAATAACCGCAACTGTTACGAATATTGATTATGATACAAGAAGCATTACGTTAAAAGGGCCGCAAGGTAATGAAATGACCTTTAATACCAGTGATAAAGTCAAGAAATTCAACGAAATTAAAGCTGGCGATGAAGTAGTCGCCCGGGTTACCCAGGCATTGGCTATTGCTGTAAATAAACCGCAGTAATCGTTTATCTGATTGAATTTTTTATTCCCAAGCCCGAAAGGGCTTGGGAATTTTCTCATGAGAGCATGATGAGGCTATGAAAATAACCAGCCCGGCATTTACACATAATTCGCCTATTCCGTCAAAATATACCTGTGAAGGCGATGATGTTAATCCGCAATTGCTTATTGACGGCATTCCTGTTGGAACAAAAAGCCTTGCTTTGATAGTGGATGATCCTGATGCCCCGATCGGGGTGTGGGTACATTGGGTGGTTTTTGATATACCTGTTACCAGCTGTATTAAAGAAAATAGCATTCCGGGAAAACAGGGCATTACCAATTCCGGAAAAAATGATTTTCACGGCCCTTGCCCGCCTTCAGGCACGCACCGCTATTTTTTCAAGATATTTGCTTTGGATGAACTCTTGGGCCTGAAAGAAGGCATAAGTAAGGGCCAGTTGGAACAGGCCATGAAAGGCCATATTCTCGATAAGGCTGAGTTGATGGGTTTATATAAAAGAGCTGAATAAATTATGAAAAAATCACAGTTGATTATGGTCTGGTTTTTGCCGCTGATAGTTATCGGCGGGTTGTTTTATCCGTTTTTAGGTTATTTAGTTGTTGCTATGATGGCGTTTTTACTGGTGCTGTCTTTCTTTGAGGGCAGGTATTGGTGCCGGAATTTTTGCCCCAGAGGGGCATTTTTAGATATTGTTTTATCAAAAGCCAGCCGCAATAGACCTTTTCCGCGGCTGCTTTCTAGCCAGTGGTTTCGTTTATTGGCTCTGACCCTCTTCATGGGGTTTCTTGTTTATCGCATTATTAATTCAGGCGGGAGCGCGGTTGTTATCGGAGCGATTTTTGTCGGGATGTGCTTGATCTCCACAATTATCGCTATAATCATGGGAATCTTGACCCGGCATAGGGCCTGGTGTGCGATTTGTCCTATGGGTTTTTTGCAGGAGAAGGTGCATAAGATAAACCCTTCCAGAAGATAATTTTTCTTGGCTTTTCAAATTCGAGAGCTATAATACTTTAATTATGAAATACACAAAAGGTTCGATAGGCAGGATTTTTCTGATTAAATTTGAGAATAATGATGCCCTATTGGAAAAATTATCCGGCTTGGCCCGCAAAGAACGGATCAAGGCGGCGACTTTGATTTTTATAGGGGCGCTACGAAAAGGCCTTTTGGTTACCGGGCCGAGAAAACCGGTGATACCGCCGCAGCCGAATAAAATAAATTTTAAAGATGGCTGGGAAGTCATGGGTATAGGGACTGTATTTACCAATAAAAAAGGGCCACAAATACATATTCATGGCGCAATGGGCAAAGAATTAAAGACGTTGACCGGTTGCGTGCGAGGAGATTCCCGCGTGTTTTTGGTTATTGAGGCTGTGTTGATAGAGCTAAGGGGCGTTAAAGCCGGAAAAGATATTGATCCTGCAACAGGGTTGAATTTGCTAAGAATAGGAGAATAAAGATGAGGCGTTTTCTGCTGTATCTGTTTAGATGGCAGTTAAGCACCCCGATCCTTTGGCTGGTAGTGCGTAAAATGGGCACAGGGGTTTGGGCAACAGTAGTGGCTAATTTAATCGGAGGTGCAATATTTTTCTGGGTAGACAGGTTTATTTTCACTTCTGCGGCAGTTGAAGTCTGGCATATTAAAGAAGGCAAATGTGACAAGTGCGGGGCTACTTCGCATCTTTGGAGGCTGGTAAAGACCGCAGGATATGACAAGAGTAAAGATACCCCTGTGTTTTTATGTATGAAATGCTCCAAAGAAAAGACTGATGAATTACGTTCGCAAGGGATTCCGGTCAGAGGAAAGAGTCGATAGTTGAGGGTTAAGGGTTAAGGAGGGGGCATGCTTAAAAGGTTGGCAGTTTTTTTATTCACTGTTTTTTACATCACTAACTTTGTACAAGGAGCGGATATGGTGAATCAAATCGTAGTATTAGAGACAAATCAGGGGAATATAGAAATCAAGCTTATGCCGGATATGGCTCCTAGGGCTTGCGAGAATTTTATTGGCCTGGCTGAAAAGGGCTATTATAACGGGATTATCTTTCACCGCGTGATCAAGAATTTCATGATTCAGGGCGGAGATCCTACCGGTACTGGTATGGGAGGAGAATCTATCTGGGGCAAAGCTTTTGAAGATGAAGTTATGCCCGGCGTCGGATTTGACCGGCCCGGTATCCTGGCTATGGCTAATGCCGGCCCGGGGACAAACGGCAGCCAGTTTTTTATTACTACTGCTAAAACACCCTGGCTGAATATGAAGCATACTATTTTTGGCGAAGTCGTTTCAGGCTATGATGTGGTGCAAAAGATAGAGGGCGCTCCAGTTGATGGTAATGACTGCCCTAAGAATGAGCAGAAGATAATCAAGGCGTATATAAAAAAATGATTTATATGCCGCTAGCGCTCCATAAATTGTCTGCTCATAAAAAAAACCCCGAATCTTTTCGGGGCTTTTTTTAGGTGATAGGCCTTAAATAGCTTTCGCTATCTGCCAACCTCCTTACTTGTTTAGTAAACGCTTGATAATAAAAGTATGCACTATTGGATCAGGAAATCAATACTAAATCAGGCATTTTCTGAAAGCGTTTTCTTTATTTGATTTCAAAATATTTTGAGTTATAATGGATGCATATATATGAATGAGCCGATGGTTTTTAATCAGATAAAAGAGGAAGTCAAAAAAGTTTCTTTTGATGCCCTGCGCCTTGATTGCGACAACCTTCTTGAAGCGGTTGTGGTCAAGGAGGAAGTTGCTAAACTTGCCTCTTGCCTGGAAAAGTTCTTTGGAGAGCCGGCATGGCCATCAAAAAACAGAATGTCTTTGCAGATGCGCAAAACACTGGATTCTTACGGCGGGATCATGGCAGGGCAGACACTTTATTACTGGGCCAGGGGCGCTGAAACAATGCTGGCAATGCTTTGGCCGTGGCAGGATGGCAACCATACTACTATAAAGCTGGTAAAGCGATAATTTTCAAGATTTATATTGACAATTATTGAATTAATAATAAAATAAAAACATGAAAAACATAATAAAAGTTTTTATAGCAGTTTCGTTATTGGCAGTTTTTACAGGTGTTTGCGCTTTTGCAGAAGATACCGTTGTAACAGAAGATCAGCCGCAGAAGCCCGGGAATATCCAGGGCATAGAAGTACTCACCGGATACAGCCACGCGTCTTTAAGCCACAATGGCAGTTATAAAGTCATACCTTTGATCGTAGATCTAAATTTTAATTTTAAGGATATTACCAAAAAAATCGGCATTAATCCGCCGAGTATGATAGTCTTTCAGCTGGAAGGTTTTTATAATTCGGCTTTTGAGCCGGACTGGAGCATGGAAATAGGGACTGCCTTTGCTTTTAAGGCAGGCCTGGCGCCTGAAGACTGGAAGTTTCAGCCTTATTTAAAGATTGGGGCAGGCATAATGTATGAAAATCTTCATACCCCTGAACAGGCAACCGGGTTTAATTTTCATGAATTCGGCGGCTTTGGGATGCATTATTTTATCAAGAAAAATTTAGCCCTTACCGTTGAAGGCCGTATACGCCATATGTCTAACGCGGGCATAAGGGACCCGAATCACGGCATTAATTCCTATTCCGGTATGGCCGGAATTTTGTATAATTTTTAAATTCCCGATAAATCTATTCTTTTAACTTGAGCCCCTCGTAATTATCGAGGGGCTTTTTATTACCGCAGAAAGCGGTACACCAATTTATCCTTTAAAATTGGGTGTCTTATGCTGAAAATCGGAAAACTAAAGCTAAAATCCAATCTGATACTTTCGCCTATGGCAGGAATAAGCGACCTGCCTTTCAGGCTCCTAAACCGTAAATACGGTTGTGAGCTTGCTTTTATTGAGATGATCAACGTGCGTTCGCTCGGTTTTAACAGTAAAAAAACCAGAGAGATGTTTGCTACCACTGCAAAAGACAAGCCGCTGGGATTGCAGCTGGTAGGGGCTGAGCCGAAATATATGGCCAGGGGGCTGGAAATTGCCAGGCAGTTTAAATTTGATATACTGGATTTTAATGCAGCTTGTCCGGTAAGGAAAGTAGTTAACCGGGGCGAAGGGGCTGCGCTTCTCAAAAGCCCTAAAAAATTGCAATCCCTGCTTAAACTTATACGCAAAGAATTTGTCCTTCCGGTTACGGTGAAAATGCGTATTGGCTGGGACAGCGGTTCGGTCAACGCCGTAGAGATAGCCAAGTATGCTGTTGATGCCGGGGTAGACGCTATATTTATCCACGGCAGGACCAGGCAGCAGTTTTACTGCGGCAATGTTGATTATAAGCAGATCGCCGGAGTTAAGAAAGCCGTAAATGTCCCGGTTATTGCCAGCGGAGATAATTTTTCCGGTCCGCTGGTTAAAAAGATGTTTGATGAGACCGGTTGCGACGGATGCGTTATTGCGCGTGGTTCGTTTGGAAATCCCTGGATATTTAGCCAGGTGAAGGAATTTTTAGAGAGCGGCAAGTTGATTCCCAGGCCTGATATCAGCGAAGTGGCCACAGTTATGAAAGAGCACCTGAATCTAAACGGCGATTTCTACGGCGAAAAATCCGCCGTAGTATTGTTTCGTAAATTTTTTGCCTGGTATACAAAGTTCATGCCGCATGTGCGCCCTTTAAGAGAACAGGCTACCCGGGCTAAAACTAAACAGGAAATGCTTGAGCTTATAGAAAAATTAGGCAAATAGGGATATAATAGCAGTTAATATGGAAAGCATATTAAATAGCCCGGTTCGTTATTTGAAAGGCGTTGGCCCTAAAAGGGCAAAGTCGTTTGCAAAATCCGGGATTATCACCCTTGAAGACCTGCTTTATTATTTTCCTCGCAGGTATGAAGACCGCACTAACCTTATCCCGATAGCCAAGCTTATTGAAGGCAACACCTATACTGTAAAAGCCAGAATTCTGGGTTGCGTTGAGCGCAGGTCTTTTCGCCGCGGTTTAAGCATTCTAGAGGCGGTTGTTAATGATAGTTCCGGGAATATCTTCTGTGTGTGGTTTAATCAGTCTTATTTAAGGCAATATTTTAAACCGGGACAGGAACTCATACTTTACGGTAAAGTCGAGCGTTACGGAAAACGGCTGCAGATAAATTCGCCGGAATTTGAATTGGTTGATCCCGAACATGATGCATCTTTGAGTATCGGAAGGATCGTGCCGGTATATTCTTTGCCCGAAGGCATGACCCAGAGGTATTTCCGTTATTTTGTAAAAAATATTTTAGACGGTTATCTTCCTAAGTTGAATGACTTCCTGCCGTTTGATATCCGTTCCCGGGCCGGCCTGCTTAATCTTGCCAAAAGCCTGCTTGAGATCCATTTTCCCGAGAATGACGATTGGCGCAAACAGGCATATCAGCGCCTGGCTTTTGAAGAATTCTTTATTTTTCAGCTTCCCCTGGCGCTGCGTAAATTAAAGAATAAAGAAAAGCCCGGGATCAGGCATAATATATCCGGTAATTTGATAGGAGAATTTATTTCCGGCCTGCCTTTTCAACTTACTGATTCTCAGGCCAAGGTGCTTGAAGAGATCAAAAAGGATATGGCTGGCGGGTTTGCCATGCAGCGGCTGTTGCAGGGTGATGTGGGCAGCGGAAAAACCGTAGTGGCGACAGCAGCTGCCATAATTGCACTGCAAGGCGGTTATCAGGCGGTGATTATGGTTCCGACGGAAATTCTGGCCCGCCAGCATTACGAAAAAATACTCGGGCAGGTTGCCGGGCTTAAAACCAAAAACGCAAAAATAAGAATAGCCCTTCTTACTGGCAGTATAAAGAAAAATAAAGAAAAGCTGCTGCGCGAAATCAAGAGCGGCAGGGTTGATCTGATAATCGGAACGCACGCGCTTTTGCAGGAAGAGGTGGAATTTAAAAAATTAGGGCTTGTGGTTATAGATGAACAGCATAAATTCGGGGTGGGGCAGCGTTCGCTTCTTCCTCAAAAAGGCGATAATCCCGATATCCTGATAATGACCGCCACTCCTATACCGCGTACCCTGGCGATTACGCTGTATGGAGATTTAGAGATATCGGTAATCAGCCAGATGCCGGCCGGAAGAGGCGCGGTTAAAACGCTCACTTTTAGCCATAATAAGGCTGAAGAAGCTTATGAGGTTTTGCGGCACCAACTGCAAAGTAAAAGGCAGGCTTTTATAGTTTATCCGGTAATTGAGGAGTCTTATGCCTTGGATATTGCCGGAGCAAAGAAGATGTGCGAAGAGTTAAAGAAGGGAGAACTTAGAGATTTCCGGCTGGGGCTTATTCACGGAAAATTAAAGCCAACAGAACAGCAGGATTTAATGGTGCGGTTTAAAAATAGAGAATTGGATGTGCTTGTTTCAACTACTGTATTAGAAGTGGGGATAGATATACCTAATGCTACCTGTATGTTGATTGCCCATGCCGAACGTTTTGGCCTGAGCCAGCTGCATCAGCTAAGGGGAAGGGTAGGCCGGGGCGGGCATGAATCATTCTGCCTGCTGGTTACATCTTCTGCTACGCAAAATTCAGATGCGCGCCTTCAGGCTATGGTAAAATACCAGGATGGTTTTCGCATTGCCGAAGAAGACCTGAAAATCCGCGGCCCGGGCGAGTTTTTCGGCCTGAGGCAGCACGGGTTGACAGAATTAAGGATAGCTAATCCCCTGGTTCAGATGCAGCTTTTAAAAAAGGCCCGGGAAGAAGCAATCAGGCTGGTTAATTCTGACCCTAAATTGGAGGCGCGGCAGAATATCCTGCTAAAAGAAAAGCTTTTAGAGAGGTTTCCTGAACACGAAAAATTAATGGTGGTAGGCTGATGCGTATTACTTCCGGTGAATACAAAGGCAGGACAATTAAAGCTCCCAGCCATATCCGGCCGACTAAAGATATGGTCAGGAAGGCCCTTTTTGATATTTTAGGCGATATTGGCGGGTTAAGTTTTCTTGATCTTTTTGCCGGCTCAGGGGCTGTGGGCCTGGAGGCTGCCTCAAGAGGCGCAGGGTCTGTAGCACTGGTAGAACGGGATTCAGCCTGCTTAAAAGCAATAGAAGAGAATATTCGCATATTTAAGTGTGATAATTGCCAGGTCATTGCCAAAGGGGCTGCTGAGGCAGTCAGGCAGTTTGAGAGCCGTAAGAGCTCCTTTGATGTGATTTTTCTTGATCCTCCTTACGCAGAAGGGTTATCAAAAAACATCTTGCAAATATTGGATGCCTGTGATATATTAGCCCGCAATGGTTTTGTAATAGCTGAGCATTTCGGCAGCGAGAAGCTACCTGAGGCATTGGATAACCTAAGCTTAATTAAGCAAAGAAGTTACGGTAAAACGCTGTTATCATTTTACAGTAAGGATAGAGGATAAGATGTGCCAGAGAGCAATATACCCGGGAAGTTTTGACCCTATAACCTACGGGCATATAGATATAATCAAAAGAGCGCTTGAAGTGTTTCCAGACCTGATTGTGGCAGTTGGCCATAACCCGCATAAAAAACCGCTTTTTAGCGTTAAGGAACGTTTTGATATGGTTAAAAAAGCAACTCAAGGCCTGAAAGGGGTTGAGGTCGTTGATTTTAAGGGCCTGACAGTTGAATTTGCCCGTAAACAGAAAGCCAAGGTTATTATAAGGGGCATGCGCATGTTGTCAGATTTTGAATACGAATTCCAGATGGCCCTGACCAACCGTAAGCTCGCTCCGGATATTGAAATAATATTTTTAATGCCTCAGGAATCATACAGTTATATATCTTCCAAGCTTTTGAAAGAGGCAGCGTCTATGGGCGCAGGTTTGTCTGCTTTTGTGCCTGATTTTGTAGAGAATGCATTAAAAAATAAATTATCAGGGGCGTAGGAACTTCCCCATGAAGATAAGTATTAACCAGATATCAAGCCAGGGCTCGGTATTTGAAGAAGATATTCTGCCGCAGTCTTTGGACCTTGAAATCGGTATAATCAAATTTAAGGGCCCGATAAGAGTAAAGGCATATGTAAGCAGGATTACCAATGCCGTGACTGTCGAGCTGAGCCTTAAAGGTACATTTTTGCTTAACTGCGGCCGCTGCCTGAAAGAAATTGAGGTGGGGCTGGATAAAGAGGTTCGCCTTAATTATCCTGTTGACAGGTTTATAAGGAATTTAGATATTGATCCGGATATCAGAGAGGAAATAATGCTGGATTATCCGCTGAAGCCTCTCTGTCATGAAGCATGTAAAGGGCTTTGCCCTAAATGCAGTAAGAACCTAAACGAAGGAGGATGTTCCTGTGGCGCTACCTAAAAAACGACATTCTAAAACCCA
>JAKQWZ010000023.1 GCA_029561735.1 Candidatus Omnitrophota bacterium
TCAGGCTTACCATACCGGAATTACCGAAAGAGAAATTAGCCCGTTTTATGAAGGATTTCGGTTTATCCGAGAAAGACGCGTTTATTCTGGTGGGCTCTAAAAAATCCGCAGAGTTTGCTGAAGGCTGTATAAATAATTATCCGGGCAAAGAAAAAAAATCAGTAGCCAACTGGCTTATAGGTCCTGTGCTGTCCGAGGCAAACAGCCGCAATTGCGCGATTTCAGAATTAAAAATATCTGCCAAGGGCTTATCCGAGCTTATCGGATTTGTAGAAAACGGAAAAATATCCAACCTGACTGCCAAGTCGGTACTTAAGGATATGATTGATTCGGGAAAATCAGCCGAAGCTATCATAACCGAAAAAAATCTGGCGCAGGTTTCTGATGAGGCCAGCCTTAACGCGCATATTGAGGAAGTGATTAAGGTAAATGCGCCTACTGTGGAAAGTTATAAATCCGGCAAGGCCAATGCCGCTATGTTTCTTGTCGGGCAGGTCATGAAAAGATCCGGCGGTAAGGCAAACCCTAAAATGGTCCAGGAGTTGATTAAGCGGAGGCTGTCCTAATGCGTAAGAAAATATTTATTTTGACTGCAGGCCTGGTTATTCTGCTGGCACTAAGTTCATTTGCGCTTTCCGAAATGGAGAAAAAGAAAAAAGACGATCTTTACCGGCAGATTGAACTTTTTTCAGACGCCCTGGCAATAATCCAGACAGATTATGTTGATGAGCCGGATTCCAAAGAATTGATCTACGGCGCGCTTAAGGGATTGCTTTCTTCGCTTGACCCGCACAGCCAGTTTATGGACCCGGATACCTTTAATGAGCTTAAAGTGGATACCGAGGGGAAATTCGGAGGCATCGGGATAGAAATAACTTTAAAGGACGGATTGCTGACTATAATCACCCCTATTGAAGATACTCCTGCCTGGAAGGCAGGATTGAAATCCGGAGACAGGATCGTGAAAATTAACAAGGATCTTACCCGTGAAATAACCCTTATTGAAGCGGTAAAAAAGATGCGCGGTAAGCCGGGAGAGCCGGTAAACCTGACGATACTGCGCGAATCCGAAAAAAAACTTTTGGATTTTAAAATAGTCAGGGACATTATAAAGATAAAGGATATCAAAGAAGCCAGGATACTTGAAAACAGGATCGCCTATATCAGGCTGGTAGAATTCCGCGAAGATACGGGGAAAAACATGGATATCGCGCTTGGGCGCCTGAATAAGGAAGGTATGGATGCGCTTATACTTGACCTGCGCAATAATCCCGGCGGGCTTCTTGATGCCGCAGTCAAAGTAACAGAACGTTTTATTGAAAAAGGGCAGACTATTGTAACTACAAAAAGCCGCATCAAACAACAAAATATGGAAATTATTTCTCAAGGTAAAAATCCCATACTCAATATCCCGATAGTTGTGCTTATAAATGAAGGCTCTGCTTCCGGAAGCGAGATAGTCGCTTCCGCGCTAAAAGATCATAAGCGCGCGATAATCATGGGCACAAAATCTTTTGGCAAGGGTTCGGTTCAGACTGTTGTTCCGCTTAGCGATGGTTCGGCATTGCGGCTGACCACCAGCAAATACTTTTCTCCGTTAGGCAATCAGATACACGGCAAGGGCCTTGAGCCGGACATAACAGTAGAAGACGGGGTCATTGAATCAGCCATGATAAAGAAAATCAAGAATGAAGAAGCGGATGAAATATTTGACGGTTTGGAAGAAAAACAGGATTCTGCTCCGGATCCTGCCCTGCCCTTTGATTATAAGAAAGACAGCCAGTTGATGCGCTCTATTGACGTGCTCAAAGCGGCAAAGATACTGCAGCAAGGCAAGATTAATGAAAAAAGATAACAAATTTATCGCTGTTATTGTTGTATTGTCTGCGGTTATCATACTGCAATGGGTATTTATTGCTAATATCGGCAGGGTAAAGAAGCCTGAAGTCAAGCCGGTTATACCGAAGGCAGCCCCGCGTATTGCTATAGTGCTTGATGACTGGGGTTATAATCTGAATTCGTTGTCTATCGTAGGGCAGATCAGGTATCCGGTAACAATGGCGGTTTTGCCTAATCTGGCTTATTCCAAAACAGTGGCCAGGGAGTTACAGAAAAAAGGCTTTGAAACAATCCTCCACCTTCCGATGCAGCCGCGTGAAAAGATGCGGCTTGAGAAAAATACTATTATGACTTCTAATAGCGAAGCAGAGATAAAAAATATATTAAATAAAGGCCTGTCCGGTTTACCTGTATCAGGGGTATCTAATCATATGGGTTCTGCGGCAACCGCGGATATCAGGACAATGAGGGTCATATTTGAAGAACTAAAAAAACGTAACTTATATTTCTTGGATAGCTATGTGGTCTCAAATTCAGTTTGCCAGGAATTGGCACGGAAGATGAGGGTCCGTTTTGCTAAAAGGGACATATTTCTGGATAATGTATCGGATGCCCAGTATATCAAAAACCAGGTATATAAATTGAAGCTAAAGGCTAAGTTTTATGGGTATGCCATAGGCATAGGGCATGACCGTAAGGCGACGCTGGAAGTGTTGGCGCAGGTAATGCCGCAGCTGGAAAAAGAGGGTTATAAATTTGTATTTTTATCGGAGCTGGTAAAATAATGTATGTACTCGGGATTGAAACTTCCTGCGATGAAACAGCAGCGGCTATAGTTATTGACGGCAAGAAAATAATTTCCAGCCAGGTCAGCTCTAGCCTTGAATTTCATAGCAAGTACGGCGGGGTAGTCCCGGAGATAGCTTTCCGGATGCAGCTGGAGACTATTTCGCAGGTTACGGATGATGCTATTAAAAAGGCCGGCATTAAAATAAGCGATATAGGCCTGATCAGCGTAACTAACCAACCGGGCCTGTTAGGATCATTGCTGGTAGGAATAGCATTTGCAAAATCATTAAGCCTGGCTAAGGGTATCCCTTTATTAGGGGTGAATCATTTGTTCAGCCATATTTATGCGAATATACTTGCGGATAAAAGCCTGCGCCTGCCGTTTGTTGCATTGATTGTTTCCGGCGGGCATACAAGCATATTTTATATAAAAGATTTTGATCAGGTAGTTGTCTTGGGCCAGACTCAAGATGATGCCTGCGGAGAGGCTTTTGATAAAGTGGCTAAGATACTCGGGTTGGGTTACCCCGGAGGTCCGTTAATCGAGCAATTGGCTAAAAAAGGCAACCCATCAAAAATTAAATTTAATTGTTCAGATACTGCGCAGCCGCTGGATTTCAGTTTCAGCGGAATCAAGACGGCGGTGTTGTATAGGGTCAAGGGGGAAGGGCCAAGGGTTAAGGACAAGAATTTTAAAGCCGATGTGGCTGCTTCGTTTCAGGATGCGGCGATTGATGCTTTGGTTAGAAAATCGCTCTTAGCCTGCCAAATAAAGAAAGTAAAGAATTTAGCTATCGGCGGCGGGGTGGCGGCTAATTCCCGCTTAAGAGAAAAATTCATTAAGGAAGCCTTAGGCAGGGGCGTGAAATGTTTTTTTCCCCCAAAATCTTTTTGCCTGGATAATGCGGCTATGGTGGCAGGGCTTGGATACAGGCTTTTTAAAAAAGGTTATGTATCCGATTTATCTTTAAGGGCGGGCTAAAATTACGGAGGTGTTATGATAACCGATACACAGATCATTATGCGTTTGGGGGTGTCTGTTATTTTAAGCGGCCTTATCGGGCTGGAGCGCCAGTTTCACCGGCGCACCGCAGGATTGCGCACTCATATCCTGGTATGTTTGGGCGCCTGTCTTATAATGTTGACATCTATGTATGTTTTTGATATATATAGTGATAAAGTTGCTTTAGATCCTACCCGTATTGCAGCCGGAGTCATTACCGGAATAGGTTTTCTGGGAGCAGGTGCAATTATCAGAGAAAAAGAAGGCGTTATCGGCCTGACTACTGCCGCCAGCCTTTGGGTAGTTGCCGGAGTCGGGTTGGCAACCGGATGTGGTTTTCTAAGCTGCGCAGTATTTGGTACGGTGCTGGCATTGCTGGTGCTTTTTTTCTTAAGGCATGTTGAAGGCATAATGTTAGGCAGAGAACATAAATAACCGGAGGTGGCCTATGGCGTTTAAGAGGAAATTAGAAGAGAAAATACTTGATGTGGATGCTTCCATACAGGGAAACTTAAGCTTCAGGGACCCGGTTAACCTGCGCATTAACGGTAAATTTGAAGGCACACTTGATACCAGGGGCAATCTTACTATAGGCTCAACAGCTGCGGTAAATGCCGACATATCCGGAGATAATATAATTATTGCCGGCAGGGTAAAGGGAAAGATAATCGCAAAAGAGAGGCTGACGCTTTTGCCTACAGCGATAGTGGAAGGCGTTATCTATCCTACAAGGCTCAATATTGCCGAAGGCGCACTTCTTGAAGGCCAGTGTTCGATGCTGCACGATTTCTTAAATGCCGACGAACTGGCCAGGTATTTAGAGGTGGATCTTAATTCTATTATGGAGTGGGCAAATTCAGGAAAGATACCCGGCCAGAAAGAAGGCCAGGGCTGGAGATTTGAAAGAAAGGCGATTGATACCTGGGTAGCGTCGGGTAAGGTCGAAAAATAATAAAACATGGCTGATGAAAGGCTTTTGACAATAAGGGATGTTGCCGTTACTTTGGGCGTTTCGGAAAAAGACGTAATAGAGCTGGCTGAGAGCGGCAAGGTGCCTGCTTATAAGATAGGCGGGATCTACCTGCGTTTCAAAAAAGAGCAGATAGATGAATTTAGAAAGTCAATCAGTTCTTTAAAGAATAAACAGCCGGTAAACCCCCGGTATTTATTTAAAGACAAGCTCAATGATTTTCTTTATTTCAATGATTTTTATATTCTTTGCGCGGTACTCATAGCTCTTCTTTTGACAATAATATTAAAAGGGTATTAACAGGTGGAAAAAAAGGGTTTCTGTGACCTTGGCTTTGCCAAGCTTGATATTAACAGAAAAGCCAGGCGGGGTTTTGCCGAAGCAATATATTGCCCGGGTAAGACCAGGGATCAATTGGCCAAGATCGTGCGCCAGATGCTTAAAAAAAAGCACGAGCTTCTTTTGACCCGGCTGGATAGCCAGGCCTTTGTTTTCTTAAAAGCAGAATTCAAGCGCCTTGAATATAATCCGCAGGCGAAATTAGCCTATTTCAAACCGGTTAAGAAGCCTCCCAGAGGCGGCGCTGTGGCAGTAATTTCCGCCGGAACTTCTGATATGCCAGTGGCTGAAGAAGCGGCTGTGACTTTAGAAGTTATGGGCAGCCGCGTAAACAGGCTTTACGATGTCGGTGTGGCAGGGGTGCACCGGCTGTTTCATAACATTAAAATTTTAAAGAAGGCAAAAGTAATTGTTGTAGTTGCGGGAATGGAGGGAGCGCTGGCCAGTTTAATTAGCGGGCTGGTCAGCTGTCCGGTAATCGCTGTGCCTACCAGCTGCGGTTATGGCGCAAGTTTTCAAGGGCTGGCCGCATTATTATCAATGCTCAATTCGTGTTCTCCGGGAGTAACGGTAGTGAATATTGATAACGGTTTCGGCGCCGGATATTTTGCGCATCTTATTAATAAATGAAAAATCAAAAACCGCAGGCTGTAATATGCACGCCGCAGGCAACTCTAAAACAGGCAGTAGAATTTCACGGGCACCTTGGCCCTTATCTAGTTTTAGGCCTTTTGGCAGGCCTGGAAGCGGTCCGGGCCCTGGGCTGTAAAAAACATTTCGGGATTAGAGTGCGGGTCTGGGGCGCTGATAAAAGGCCTAAATCCTGCCTTATTGACGGACTGCAGTTAGCAACCGGCGCTACTTTCGGAAAAGGTAATATAAAAAAAATAAGTTCATCAGGTATCAGGATTGAGGTTAAAGACTGTATAAATAATAAGCAGGTTGTATTATTGCCAAGGCGGGCATTGATTGGCCGCTTATCCCGGGCAAATACCCATGCTTTAGCTGAAAAGTTGGCAAAGGAAATTTACAAATCGGATATTAAAAAATTATTTAATTTAAAAAGGGAGTAATTAAAAAATGGCTCTATCAGGTCTGGATATTTATAAACTTTTGCCGAAAACCAACTGCCGTGAATGCGGCTTTGTAACCTGTCTTGCTTTTGCCATGCAGTTGGCAAAAAAAGCCGTATCAATTGATAAATGCCCGTATCTTAAGGATGACGTTAAAAAGACGCTTGAAGCATCCAATCAGCCGCCGGTGAAATTGGTAGTTTTGGGTGAAGGAGAAAATAAGCTTGAGCTTGGGAATGAAACAGTGCTTTTCAGGCACGAAGAGAAATTTCACCATCCCTGCGCAATAGGTTTTATCTTGGAAGACAGCCTTAAGAACGATGAGATTAAGGCAAGGCTGGATAAGATAAATTGCCTTAAGTTTGAAAGAGTGGGCCAGCAGCTTGAAGTTAATCTAATTGCCGTTAAGCAGGTATCAACTGCAGCCAGGTTTGTTGAAGCAGCAAAGCTGGCTGCCTCAAACACTAATTTAAATATTAGCCTGATGAGCAGCGATCCCATTGGCCTTAAAGAAGCATCGGTTGCAATAAAGGCCAGAAGGCCGCTTATTTATGCAGCTACTCCTGAAAATTTAGCTGATGTGGCAGAAATTGCCAAGGAGTTTGGATTGCCGGTTGTAGCCAGCGCAGTAAACCTGGATGCGCTGGCAGGATTAACGCAAGAGCTTAGTTCTAAAGGCGTTAATGATATTATTATTGATACAGGTGAAAAAGCGGTCAAGGATAAGATCTGGGACCTTACGCAAATCAGAAGGCAGGCATTAAAAAAAGCCAACCGCAGCCTGGGATTTCCGGCTTTGGCTGTTGCCGCGGATAAAGATGTATATTTAGAATCAATGAAGGCAGCTACTTATATTTCAAAGTATGCCGCTATAGTCTTAATAAACGGTGTTGAACCGGAAGAGGCCATGTCACTTTTGACCCTGCGCCAGAATATATATACTGACCCTCAGAAGCCGTTGCAGATAGAATCAAAAATATATCCTATCGGTGCTGTTACTGATGCGTCTCCGCTTATGGTTACCACTAATTTTTCGTTATCTTATTACACTGTTTTGGGGGAGATAGAGGCGTGCAAGATCCCCTGTTATATAATGAGCGTTAATACCGAAGGCATGTCAGTCTTGACTGCCTGGGCAGCTGAGAAGTTTACCCCCGAGAAGATCGCCGAATCTTTAACCAAATTTGAAGCCGCAAACCTTGTAAAGCATAAAAAGCTGATCATACCCGGGTA
>JAKQWZ010000037.1 GCA_029561735.1 Candidatus Omnitrophota bacterium
TTTTCAGGTTCTACAGGGCTATGGGAAAAGATACGCTCAAACTAGATAAAAAAAAGGCAAGAGCGTTTCTCTTAAAGGCCTTCAGGATGAGGCCGTTAGATTTATCGACCATAGGTAAATTATCGAAAACATTATAATCAAGAGGTTAAATTGCCTGATAATCCGAATAGAGTATTGCTGATCAATCCTCCCGAAGGAACGCTGGGCAGGCTGACAAGCGCTCCGCTGGGGCTTATGTATATAGCTGCGGTCCTGCAGGAAAATGGGGTCTCAGTCCGGATACTTGATGCTTTTCTTGAGGGGTGGGGTTCGATCTTCCCTAAGATAGAAGAATTTCAGCCCAACATAATCGGTATTACTTGCCCTACCTATGCCAGGGTCCAGGCAATCAAGGTTGCCGAGGAGATAAAGAAAAAATACCCCGGCATTCTGATAATAATGGGCGGAAATCATCCGACATTAATGGGCAGGCAATTATTGGAGAATTACGCGTTCATAGACCTTGTGGGAATGGGGGAAGGAGAGTATATTTTTCTGGATCTTTGCAAAGGGCTGGCCTATGAGGATATCCCCGGCTTAGGTTTCAGAAAGGATAATTCGATCACTATAAACGCGCGCAGGCCGAATATTGAAAATCTGGATGCGCTCCCTTTTGCGGCCTGGAACCTGGTAGAGCCTAAGCGCTACGGCACACACAGTAATTTTATTTTCAACGGTATTGATCTTGGCAACGAAATAGGGGCTGACATATCGTTTTCCCGCGGATGCATAGGCAGGTGTAATTTTTGTTCTAATAATATAATGTGGAAAAAATGGAGGCACCGCTCTCCCGGTAAGGTTGTGGATGAGATCGAGCACCTTAACCGCCAATATGGTATCAGGTGCTTTCAGTTCAATGATGATTGCTTTTCAGTCGATAAAAAAGCGGCCATCGAGCTCTGCCATGAGATAAACCGCCGGGGCTTAAAAATACTTTTCTGTATTGTCACCAGGACCGACTGTATTGACCGCGAACTGCTGCAGGCCCTTAAAAGTGCCGGATGCTATATGATCAGTTTTGGGATTGAAACTGCTTCTGTAAGACTGCTTAAGATAATGCACAAGCCGATAAATATTGAAGTTTCGCTAAATGCCATCAAATTAGTGCATTCTTACGGCATTAAGACGGTAGCCCTGATAATCGCAGGTTGTGTCGGAGAAGATTACAGATCGATCAATGAAACTATCGATTTTCTTAAACGGACTAACCCCAGTTTTGTAGATGTGGCTAACGGCCTGAGGATTTTTCCCGGCACCGAACTATTTGAAACAGCTAAAAAGCAGAAATTTATCGATGAAGATTTCTGGCTGACGGACTATAACTGGAAAGTATATACAAAGGAATGCTCCCGGCTTAAGCTTAATATCTTTACCGCCGCCATTCAGCAAAAGAGGGAACTGTCAGGATTTTATCTTATTAATCTGATCCGCTATCATAAGTTTGTAACAAAAGAGATAGGGTTTTTCTTTAAGCGGATTATCGGAGAAGAAAATTTTAAAAGCAAGAAAAAGAAACCGAAAGTAGCTTATTGACCTTATGGGCGAATTGAGCAATATATTGTATTTTATTGTTATGAACCTGTCTGCTGCCTGCAGCTCGGTTTTACTATGCCGTAATTTTCTTAACCTGCGGAGTATTGCCGACCGTTTTCTTGGCTATTTTCTGGTTTTTGTCGCACAAGTAATGTTAATCTTACTGGGTTTGGGGCTGGCCGGCCGCATCAGCTTGAATAACGCACTCATCTTAAGCCTGTATATCCTGGCAGTGTCGGTTTTATTATGCCGCTGCAAACTGTCCGAACACGGCCCAGGCTTTGGCCTTGGTGATACTGTTGATAAACTAAAACCGAATTTATTAGACTGTTTTTGCCTAGCTTTTATAACCGGATTTGCCGCAGTAAAGATATTCACCAACCTGATCAATCCGCCGTTTGGCTGGGACAGCCTGAATTATCATTTTACTTTTGCTGTTGAATGGTTTAAACACGGTAATTTAGCAATGCCGCCTACAGTATTTGATGATCCCAGTCCCAGTTATTACCCGATTAACGGCAGTTTGATTTATCTGTGGCTTATCCTGCCTTTTAAAAGCGTATTTATGGCTGATATCGGCCAGTCTCTGTTCCTTTCTATATGTGGGATCGCGGTTTATTCGATCAGCCGTAAGATTGGAATTAGAAAAAGATATGCTTTTTATGCTGCTGCTTTATTTATACTGGTGCCAAATCTGTTCAAACAGCTTCAGATCGCCTATGTGGATGTGATGGTAGCCGCGTTTCTTTTAACCGCCTTGAATTTTTTGCTGGCATTAGATAAAGAATTTGATTTTAAAAATGTATTCTTGTTCTCCATTTCGCTCGGGCTTGCTTTAGGCACTAAGACTACTGCGCTTCCTTTTATTGCCTTGATTTTCATTCCTTTCTGCATAATGTGCCTTAAACCCGGCGTAGCAAGGAAAAGGTTATTTTTATTTCTCCTTGGGTGTGCATGCATTATATTATCCGGAGGTTTTAGCTATATCCGGAACTTTATTGACACTGGGAATCCGCTTTACCCCTTAAATTTGACAATCGGCAGTTTTAATATCTTTAAAGGCGTTATAGACAGCCAGGTTTACAGGACAGCTGTGCGCCCGGGCGACTACAATCTGG
>JAKQWZ010000047.1 GCA_029561735.1 Candidatus Omnitrophota bacterium
GCCCTTCTGTAGCCGCAGCAGGGGCTGGCGGGCAAGCCAGGCATGAACTAGAAAGACTGTGGGCCGAAGAGGACGGAGATTTACGCATGCCGGGCCAAAGGCCTTGGAATGCCGGAGAAGATAAAGACATTAGTTCTGATAAACAGGATTTTCAGACTCTTAGAGATAGCGATGATTACTTAAAGATTGGGGAAGCGTTAGAAAGATTAGCTAAGCCTTATCATCAAACTTTATCCGGTGAGCAATACGCGTATAATTGCGGCGTTTACGGCGAATTATTCTTGAAAATAAGGAACGGAACAGAACAATTCAACAAGAAACGTCTGTTGGAAGTCGGTCCGGCATACGGCGTGTTTATGTACGCTTTAAAACGTTACAGTGATTATTGGGGGTTAGGATTGACCATAACCGGAGTGGAATTATTGAGCCGTCCTGCAGAGTTGGCGAGGAATGCAGGCCTGGATATGATCCACGGGAAGTTAGGCTTGGACATCCCTGCTGCCTTAGAAGGGCAGGAATTTGATTGCGTGGTTGCGCGTTGGCCGTATTTTGAAAGCTGGTCAGATGAAAAGATCAGGGATTATCTGGAAGGGTGCTCTAGGATGACAAAAGCCGGCGGATTCTGCTTGATTGATACAAACGTGGGGATAAGTTCGCAGTTTCAAGGTATTATTCAATTCAGTAAAGATGCCGGTTTTGATGATGTTAAAGTAGAAGAAGATTTCATGCACGGCTGTTTGTTTATTTTACATAAAGGAGGCAAATCAACCAAAAAGCAGCAAGCAAATGCGTTTGATTTAAAAAAATTAGCCAATGAAATTGAATTGTGGTTTAAATTTACTAAACCGGCTACATCAAGACCTAAAGCAAATAAACGGCTACATGTTTATGATTTGCGGCCTGATTGGCAGGAATCAGTCCGAAGATATAGAGACATAGTTTTACCTGATGGCAGCCCTGTCAGGGTTTATTTTGTTAATGCCAGCGAATTTGTGGTGATAGACGAGCCTCGGGATAACGAAAGGCTTGGCACATATGGCTTAATTTACTGCGTTGGCGTGATGCTGCGCGGTGTGAAGTCCGATGGCAAACCTTTTATGGGTATGGGCCATTTCTTCCACGGGAATTATGCTTCCGGAGGCAACAGATTATCTATAGAGTTGCCCGCCATTATTAAGAATCTGCCCGAGGATATTCAAGATTTGGAAGTTACTTTCTATTATGATTCTTTTAACGCGCCAAGCGCAGCTTCTTGTAAGGAATCATTGCAGGAGCAGTATCCGTTTGTAAAGATCAAAGAAGAGGTTGGCCAGAATAATTATAATCCTGCCAGCGTCACTATTTTTATGTCGCCTCAAGGATGGGTTGTAAGTCAGCCTAATGCTGATGCAGTAGGGCAAAAGTGGCAGGCAAATGAAACCCCTGTTTATCCTGTTGCCCGGCAGCCTAGATCCATGCCAGCTAAGGTGGCGCAGGCCGATTCTTCCGAAGCTAATGAGAGGAGTGATTTCGGCCCTTATAAAACCGCCGGCAGAGTAATGCGCGGCTTAGATGCACGAAGGGATAAAGCCATTGAAGAATTTGAAAGCGCTCTTGCCAAAGATGCCGAAGCTTTTAGAAAGGCCAGGCAAAAAGGATTGACTCTTGAGCGTAAGAAGGTCATGATTATTGGCGCAGGCGGAGGTAGGCTGACTTATGAATTGATGAAAAAATACGGCGATGCGTTTGAATTTATTCCTGTAAATAAAGAGCCGATAAATTTGGCCCCAGATGATTTTATAGCAAACTTAAAACAAGACAATCAAGCCGTAGATAGAAAAGAAGTTGAAGAGTTTTTGAAATTCTTCCGCAACAACACCAGGTATAGGGATGTAGATAGAGAAGGGTTGGGGATTTCTGACGCTTCGGTGGAGTATATTCTGGTTGCCCAACAGACTATGTGCTATATCGCGGATCAACTTAAGCTGGTGAGAGCTATAAAACGCGCCTTAAAAGAAGGCGGTAAAGGTTTCATATCTGACTGGGAAGGCATGATTGGCTTTGGAAATGATATGCGATATTGTGTAGGAGATCTGATAAAAGATTTAAATCAAAATGAGAATCTGGCTTTCCCGCAATATGCATATGAAGCAGGTTATGATGCCAAAGCGGAAGTAGAGGTCGGCTACCTTCTTATAAATAATATTGCTCCCAATAAAGACTTTCCTTCTTTAAAGCTGCTGGAAGCACAAGACCAACAATGGGTAGAAGGGGCGCCTGCTGTATATTATGAATTATATTATGAATACCCTATTTTTAACCGTAACACCAGATCATTCAGCCAACCCCTGCCTGCAGGTATGGGTGGCATGGTATGGGATAATGTTACTAGAAAAATATGCCTGGATTCCAGAGATAAACTTTTAAAAGGCGAAAATTTAACAGTATTAGAATGCGAGGCTTGGGGTTTGGCTGTAAATGCGGGCGAGATTAGCCCAGAAGAAGCGCAAGCATTAAGAACCAATAATGTTTTTAGGAATACAATGAATTCCGGCGCAGGTGCTATGGGGCCGCATATTTTGACAAAATTAAATCAAATAATCAATGGGTCCATAACTGTGTCTGCTGGACAGGATAATAAGGGTGGTATAGATTTCCGTGTTCTGCCGATTGTGACGCAGCCTTCTTTAGGGACAGTCCCCTTGAACGCCACCTTAAAGCCTTTGGCAAGGACGGTTTCTGTAAATATGGACAAAGAATGGATCCAGATAGAAAAGATGCTGGAAGTAGGCATCAGGCCTTCCACTGACAGGATAAAGGCCTACGCCTATAATTGCGCTATCAGCGCCAGCAGTCAGGATATTGATAAAATCTTAAGTTGTATTGCGGATATTTTGAGGCAAGAAGAAGAAGCTTGCTGTGAAACTGAAGACTCGCTTAGGCAGATGCTGGTATTATTGGAATCAGATCAGCCCTATGCAAAGCTGCCCGGGCTGATCAATTCCATAATAGTAACGCCTAAAGAGCCGAAGATAAAGCCGTAAAATCAGGGCGCTTGGCCTCCTCGGGTTTATCAGCCAATAATCCCGCCTTTTTGAGAGCCAAGCGCCTTTTGTTTTTCTTGCCCTTGGGCGGGTGGCATTGGGCAATCCGAGCACGCAGCATTGACGAACGAAGGTGAGGAAGCGCGCGCAGGATGCCCAATGACAGGCCCCGCCTACAGAGGCAGGCAAGAAAACATTATTTGCATAAAATCTAACTGATTTCACCTTGACACCAGAGGGGGAAGTGGTATACTTATAGAAAATCAATGAGGGCCTTTAAGCTGGCTCTGTGAAGCCGGCAAGGCACATAAAATGAACCTGATGCTTATAACTATACATAGCCCAATCGCACAATCACGCGGTTGGGTATTTTTTTGCCCGGAGCTAAAATGAAGGATAAAGCGCAAGTACTAGATCAAGAGACTATCAGCCGCACTTTGATGCGCATTGCCCATGAGATTTTAGAGAAAAACAAGGGTACAGATGACCTGTGCCTGGTGGGGATTCGCAATCGCGGAGTGTATCTGGCTAACCGGCTGGCTGAATGCATCAGGAAAATAGAAGGTAAAGATGTCTTAGTGGGCGCGTTAGATATAACGCTTTATCGCGATGACCTTACTTTGATAGCAGAACAACCAATAGTGCATAAGACCGAAATAGATTTTGATATTAACGATAAAAACCTTATTCTCGTCGATGATGTGCTTTTTACCGGCAGGACTATCAGGGCAGCTTTGGATGCATTAATTGATTTTGGCAGGCCGCGATCAATACAATTAGCAGTGTTGGTTGACCGCGGGCATAGGGAGCTGCCTATCCGGGCTGATTTCGCCGGAAAAAATATCCCTACTTCAGCCAATGAGAGAGTAGAAGTCAGACTGGAAGAAACAGACGGTAAAGACGAGGTAGTCTTAGGAGAAGATGACTAATACGGCCTGGACCAGAAAAGACTTGTTGGGTTTAGAAGACTTAAGCCGGGAAGAGATAGAGCTGATTTTGGCTACTGCCGAAACTTTCAAAGAAGTTTCCACTCGCGAGATTAAGAAAGTTCCGGCCTTGCGCGGCAAAACCGTAGTCAACCTGTTTTTTGAGCCCTCCACGCGCACACGCGTTTCTTTTGAAGTAGCTGCCAAAAGATTGTCCGCAGACGTAATTAATATCGCAGTTGAGACGTCCAGCGTAAAAAAAGGCGAGACCTTAATTGACACCGGCACTAATATCCAGGCCTTAAAAGCCGACATAATTGTTATGCGCCATAACTGCTCCGGAGCTGCGCAAGTCTTTGCCCAGCATGTAGATTTGAGTGTGGTAAACGCCGGAGATGGCTGGCATGAGCATCCGACACAGGCGCTTTTGGATATATTTACCTTAAAAGAGAAATTAGGCAAGATTGAGGGTTTAAATGTTACGATAGTGGGAGACATTGCTCATTCCAGAGTAGCACGTTCCAATATTTGGGGATTAAGTAAACTTGGCGCAAAGGTAACTGTTTGTGCTCCAAAAATGCTCATTCCTGCAGGCTTTGAAGTTTTTCCGGCGCAGGTAACGCATAATCTTGATGAAGCTTTGGCCAAGGCTGATGCAGTTAATGTCTTAAGAATGCAATTTGAACGCGATGGCCAGACTGCTTTTCCGGAACAGATGGAATATTTCCGCAACTTCGGGATCACCGAAGAAAGAATTGCTAAGGCAAAGAAAAATATCTTGGTAATGCATCCCGGGCCGCTTAACCGGGGCATTGAAATATCCAGCGAAGTTGCTGACGGGCAGAATTCAGTGATATTAGAGCAGGTAACTAACGGAATTGCCGTGCGCATGGCAGTATTATTTTTGGTTGCGCAGGCAAGGGACCGCAAAAATGCGATTGCTAATAAAAAACGGCCGCGTAATTGACCCGGCTTCAAAGACTGACGAAATTCTGGATGTCCTGATTGATAATTCGCGGATTGCGAATATCTCTAAAGATATCAAGAACGGCTCAAGCCAGATAATTGACGCCACGGGAAAAATTATTATTCCGGGAATAGTAGATATGCATGTGCACTTAAGAGAGCCCGGCCGCGAAGATAAAGAAACCGTGCTCACCGGTACGCTTGCCGCATTAAAGGGTGGCGTGACTAGTGTTTTGGCAATGGCCAATACCAATCCGGCAATGGATTGCCCGGAGTCACTGGATATCTTAAAGCAGATAATTAAGAAAAGCGCTAAATGCAATGTCTATATCTGTGCGGCGATTACTAAAAAACGGCAGGGCCGGGAATTAGTCAATATTGCGCGCCTGAAAAAATCAGGTGCAGTTGCCCTTTCTGACGACGGTGTTTCAGTAGACGAAAAGGTTTTATTTTCCAAAGCCGTAAAAAAAGCCAAACAATCCGGAATTTTGATTATCTGCCATTGTGAAGACTTGCGTTTATCCGGCGGCGGAGTTATGAATCTGGGCGCGGTATCAACGCGCCTGGGCCTGAAAGGCATCCCAAGAGAGTCAGAATATAAAAGAGTTGAAAGGGATATCATTTTAGCCAAAGAAACCCTTGGCAGCGTGCATATTGCCCATGTCAGCTGTAAAGAGTCAGTGGATATTATTGCCCAGGCAAAGAAGAAAGGGGCCAAGGTTACAGCCGAAACCGCGCCGCACTATTTTACTTTAACTGAAGAAGCGGTGTCAGGGTATAATACTAATATGAAGATGAATCCGCCTTTGCGCACGCAGGCGGACCGCCAGGCAATAATTGAGGGGCTGAAGAGCGGCGTTATTGATGCTATCGCATCTGACCATGCCCCGCATACCGTTAATGAAAAAGATGTGGAATTTGACCGGGCGGAATTCGGCACAATCGGTTTAGAAACATCGCTTTCTCTGGGCATAACCGAGCTGGTAGATAAAAATATACTGACATGGCCGGAACTAGTAAAGAAATTTTGCCTGAATCCATCAAAAATATTAAAGATAGATAAAGGGACATTAAGGGCCGGAGCAGATGCTGATATTGCGATTGTATCTGCGGATAAAGAATGGACAGTAGATAAGAAAGCGCTTATTTCAAAATCCAAGAATTCATCTTTTCTGGGCAGAAAATTAAAAGGGATTGTGGAATATACCATTTGCAGGGGAGAGATCGTTTATAAATATGGAATTCATCGCTGATTTTCACATTCATTCCAAATTCAGCCGGGCCACATCCAAGGATATGGACATCCGGCATTTAAGCGAATGGGCGAAAATTAAAGGCATCAAGCTTATGGGAACAGGAGATTTTACGCACCATCTCTGGCTTGAGGAATTAAAAAACAATCTGGAAGATTGCGGAAACGGCCTGTATCAGTTTAATGGCGTTAATTTTATCCTTACAACAGAGATAAGCAGTATTTATTCTAAGAACGGCCGGGGCTACCGCATACATAACATAATAGTTGCGCCTTCATTTAAAAGCGTGGATGCTATAAACGATACTTTGTCACGCGTGGGAAACCTTGCTTCTGACGGCCGTCCGATACTGGGTTTGGATGCTGCTGAATTAGCCCGTATTGTCTTTGATATAGACGAAAATTGCATGGTTATACCCGGGCACATCTGGACGCCGTGGTTTAGCTTGTTCGGCTCAATGTCCGGGTTTGACCGGATAGCAGATTGTTTTGAAGATCAGACCGAAAAGATATTTGCGCTTGAAACAGGCTTATCCAGTGACCCGGCAATGAACTGGAGGCTGTCTGCCCTGGATAAATTTACGCTTATAAGCAACTCTGACAGCCATAGCCCGCAAAAGATCGGCCGCGAGGCAAATGTCTTTGACTGCGAACTTGATTATATGACTATCCGGGATGTGCTTAAGACTAAAGACAAGAAAAGATTTTTATATACGATTGAATTTTTTCCTGAAGAAGGCAAGTATCATTATGACGGGCACAGGCTTTGCCAGACAAGGATGTCGCCGCAGGAAACAAAACAAAATAACGGCAGGTGCCCGAAATGCAATAAGCCGGTCACTGTAGGAGTGATGAACCGGGTGGAAAAATTAGCTGACCGGCCAATAGGCTTTGTGCCGCAAAACAGCATTCCTTATAAGAACCTTATTCCGCTGGATGAGATTATTGCCGATGTTAAAGGCGTGGGCAAGGCCAGTCAGGCAGTTGAGCGTGAATACAGGGCGTGCCTGTCTAAGTTTGGCACTGAATTTGAGATATTGCTTAAAGCGGATAAAAATACCCTGATAAAAAACCTGCCGGCAAAAATTTGCGAAGGTATTATCCGCATGCGAGAGGGTAGAGTAAATATTAAAGCCGGTTATGACGGCGAGTATGGCATAATTGATATTTTTTCGGACAAAGAAAAAGAAGAAAAATCCGAAAAGCAGCTTAATCTATTTTAAAAGAGGAGAAGGCAATGGTATTTACATTATATAATGTTAAATTTAAAAAGGGATCCGAAGACTGGATTATAGCTTCCGGGGAAATCCATAATGAGACCAGCAGGGATTATAAGGATGCGATATTCCGCCTCGTGCTTTTTGATAAATCCCAGACTATGGGCTTTGGATTGATCAAATTATTTAATTTTAACAGGGGAACAACCAGATATTTTGAAATAGTCATTGACGGGATTAGCCATATTAGGATTCCGCAGATTGCCCGGTATGAGCTGGTTTTGGAGGCCGGACACTAAGCCAACGCCCCTGTACTGTTAACGAAGCATACCAGTACACGGGGCAGAACTCTGGGATAACAACGCCCCTGTAGCGCAATGGATAGCGCATCAGCCTCCGAAGCTGGTGGTACAGGTTCGACTCCTGTCAGGGGCAAGATTTTAGTAGGGGACGTTTAAACCTCCCCTACATTGTGGATAACTGAGGAATACATGTCCAAAAGAAAGACAGTAGTGGCTATAATAGGCGGTAGGGAGTGTACGAAGGAAGTGGAGGAATTAACCCACGATTTAGCCAAAAAACTAGCTAAAGTGGTTGATGTTCTCGTTTGTGGCGGTTTAAGTGGAGTAATGGAGCAGGCTTGCAAGGGTTTTAAGGCAGGAGGCGGCTTAACCCTTGGCATAATACCAAGTTACGATAAAAACCATGCTAATGAATTTGTGGATATTGTTATTCCTTCAGGATTGGGATTAGCGCGTAACGTATTAGTAGTTAAGAGTGCGGATGTGGTTGTGGCATTACCCGGCAGGTCAGGCACGCTCTCTGAAGTGGCTTACTGCCTGCAGTTTTGTATACCGGTTATCAGCCTTAATTCATGGGATGTTGCCGGTGTTATTAAGGCCAAGACCGGCCAGGAAGTGATTGATAAAGTAAAAGAAGTGCTCAAAAAATAGGAGTTTTCAATGAGGGCAACTTTAGCGCTTGAAGACGGAACAGTTTTTTACGGCAATGGCTTTGGGGCGCAAACAGAAGTTATCGGCAAGGTAGTCATAAATACAGCTGTTGTCGGTTATCAGGAAATGATGACAGACCCGGCAAATGCAGGAAAGATTCTTGTATTGACCTATCCTTTGATTGGGAATTACGGGATAAACCCGCAGTTTAATCAGTCAGGAAAATGCTGGATAAAGGGCCTGATCATTAAGGAGGCATCGCGCATTCATTCTAGCTGGCAGGCCAAAAAGAGCTTTACGGATTTTATTAAAGAAGAGTCTTTGCCGGCTGCGGAATCATTTGACACCCGGACACTGACAGTGCATTTAAGAAATACTGCCGAACAATTGGGGATATTTTCATGCTCCGGGGCAGCACAGGATGAACTTTTAGCAAAGCTCAAGGAATTTAAAAACATTCAGGCAAAAAGCACGCTTGCCAAATTATCCGTGGATAAACCGGTTTTGTTAGAATCAAATAAAACAGATAAAATAAAAATCGCTGTCCTTGATTTAGGCGTAAACAAGGGCATGCTAAAACAGCTTGAAGCGCTGAAGGCTGCCATAGAGCTGCTTCCTTTTGATACGGCCGCAGAGGATATTTTAAGCCGCAAACCCGCTGGATTGATTATTTCTAACGGGCCTGAAGAGGATGCCGGATTGGACAAGGTAAGTGCTAATATCGCAGGGGTAGTTGGAAAAATTCCCATATTGGCTGTTTCTACAGGAGCGCAGGTATTAGCGCGCGCCTTGGGAGCAGAGATTAAGAGCCTGAAGCTGGGGCATAGAGGGGTTAATTATCCTGTAGTGCATCCGGGAATTCTTAAGGCCGATATCACTGCTCAAAACCACAGCCTGATAATTGATGAGTATTCCTTAGCCGGGATAAAGCATGTTAAAATTACCGGTTATAACCTAAACGATAAGACTGTGGAAGAATTTGAAAGCAAGCAATTAAAATTCCTGGCGATCCAGTATTTGCCGTCATCGCCTGGACTGGGAGAAATCAACCCTGTGTTTGAAAAATTCTATAAATTAGTCAAAGGAGCTTAATCATGGCGCGGCGCAAAGATATCAAAAAAATACTTATAATAGGTTCAGGCCCGATAGTTATCGGGCAGGCCTGCGAGTTTGATTATTCCGGCTCTCAAGCCTGTAAAGCGCTAAAAGAGGAGGGGTATTCTACTGTTTTAGTTAATTCCAATCCGGCAACCATTATGACTGATCCGGAAATGGCGGATGTTACCTATATAGAGCCGCTGAATATAGAAATATTAGAGAAGATTATTGCCAAAGAAAGGCCGGATGCATTATTGCCCACGCTCGGCGGGCAAACAGGGTTAAACCTGGCTTTCTTTCTAATGAAAAAAGGAATACTTAAAAAATACGGGGTTGAATGCCTTGGCGCGCCGGTAGAAGCAATATCCCGGGCAGAAGACCGCGAATTATTCAAAAAGGCAATGTTGGAAATCGGTGTAGATGTGCCGAAAAGCGGCATAGCCAATTCGCTTAAGGAAGGTATACGTATCGGGTTAGAAATAGGTTTTCCTCTTATATTGCGCCCGGCATACTGTTTGGGCGGTTCCGGCGGAGCAGTGGTCTATAATCAGGAAGAACTGGAAAAATATCTGGATAAGGGCTTGTCTACCAGCCCTGTGCATCAGGTTTTGGTCGAGCAGTCAGTGCTTGGCTGGAAAGAGATAGAATTTGAAGTTATGCGGGACCGAGCAGATAATGTAATTATTGTTACGTCCATGGAGAATGTTGATCCAATGGGGATACATACCGGCGACAGCATGGTAGTGGCTCCGGCGCAGACGCTGACCACGCAGGAGTATGTGGATTTTGTAAATCTGTGCAAAAAGATAATCCGTAAGATCGGTGTGACCGGCGGCGGGGCGAATATACAATTCGGCCAGAATCCGGATAACGGAAAAATAGTTATTATAGAAGTTAATCCCCGGCTTTCCCGCAGTTCTGCGCTTGCCTCAAAGGCCACGGGTTTTCCTATTGCGCGCATTGCTACAAAATTAGCCGTAGGCTATACTTTGCCGGAAGTGATGAATCAGGTCACCGGCAATACGGCGGCCTTTTTTGAGCCGACAGTGGATTATTGTGTATTCAAAATATGCAGGTTTACGTTTGAAAAATTCCAGGCATCGGACCGTACGTTGAATACTTCAATGAAGGCAGTGGGAGAAGCAATGTCCATCGGCAGAAGCTTCAAGGAGGCATTGCAAAAAGGGGTCCGATCCATAGAGATAGGAAGGTTTGGCGTGGGAGCAGACGGCAAAGACAGTATTACCGACGAGATGCTCGCGCAAAAAGACCCGGAACTTCTTGAGGTAATAAAAGAAAAAATCCGCATACCCACCGATGAGCGTATATTTTATCTGCGCTACGGCATAAAGGCCGGTTTGAGCAATGATGAAATATATTCTTTATCAAGCATAGACAGATGGTTTATTGATAACATCAGGCAGTTAGTTGAATTGGAGGAAAAAATAAAAATGTTCCGGAACAACAAATCAAGCGAAGAAATCAAAATTGAGCCCGCGCTCTTATTAGAGGCAAAAAAAGACGGTTTTTCCGACAGGCAGCTGGCATACCTGCTTAATACTTCGGAAAACAAAGTAAGGCACTATGAAAAAAAGATAAAACAAAGCCCGGCTTATAAAGAGGTGGACACCTGCGCCGGGGAGGTTAATGCGCAAAGGCCTTATTATTATTCTACTTATGAGACTAAAGATGAATCCCGCCCAAGCAAAAATAATAAAGTAGTGATTTTGGGCGGCGGGCCAAACCGCATAGGACAGGGCATAGAGTTTGACTATTGCTGCTGCCATGCTGCTTATGCCCTTAAAGACGAAGGCGTGGATAGCGTGATGATTAATTGTAACCCGGAAACAGTTTCAACGGATTACGATACCTCTGACAGGCTTTATTTTGAGCCGCTTACCCTTGAAGACGTTTTAAACATTATCAATATAGAAAAGCCGATGGGAGTTATTGTGCAGTTTGGCGGGCAGACTCCGTTGAATCTGGCCATACCGTTACGCGAGGCAGGGGTAAATCTTTTAGGCACCAGCGCCGATAATATAGATATAGCGGAAGACAGAAAACGTTTTAAAGAGATGCTGCATAAATTAAACCTATTGCAGCCGCAAAGCGGCACTGCTTTTAATTTTGAAGAAGCAAAAGAAGTAGCCAGAAAAATCGGCTATCCTGTTTTGGTCAGGCCTTCCTATGTCTTGGGCGGCAGGGCAATGGAAATAGTCTATGATGAAAGCCTTTTGGAGAAGTTTATAACCGAAGCAGCCCGGGTTTCCGGAGAGCACCCGATATTAATCGATAAATTTCTGGAGGAGGCTATTGAGATTGATGTGGACTTGATCGGCGACGGAGAGACCTTTGTCATCGGAGGAATACTTGAGCACATTGAAGAGGCAGGGGTGCATTCCGGAGATGCGGCTATGTCTTTACCGACTTTTAGCCTTTCCAATGAGATGGTCAACAAGGTCAGGGATGCGGCTTATAAGATGGCCAAAGAGCTGAATATTATCGGCCTGATGAATGTGCAATGCGCAGCCAAAGACGGTAAAGTCTATATTTTGGAAGTTAATCCCCGGGCATCGCGGACTGTGCCGTTTGTATCCAAGGCAATCGGGGTTCCTTTGGCAAAATTGGCCACAAAAGTTATGCTTGGCCAGAAATTAAAAGACTTGGGGTTTACCAAAGAGATCATTCCGAAACATATTGCGGTTAAAGAGTCGGTATTTCCTTTTAACCGTTTTCCCGGAGTTGACGTAATCCTTGGCCCTGAAATGAAATCAACCGGCGAGGTAATGGGCCTGGATGAGGATTTCGGGATGGCTTATATTAAAAGCCAGGTAGCTGCCGGGCAGAATCTGCCTACTGAAGGCAATGTATTTATTTCAGTCAGGGATAAGGATAAACGCTCAATAGTGCTGATCGCCAAGAAATTAGCTGATCTGGGTTTTGGTATTTATGCTACAACCGGAACCGCAGCAGTGCTTGAGAAAAACGGATTATCTGTTACGGTAATGCCCAAGATAACCGAGGCCCGCCCGAATATCGTTGATTTATTAAAAGACGGGAAGATCCAGTTGGTCATCAATACCCCGACCGGGCGGATACCCCGGCAGGATGAGACCAAGATCCGCGCCCACGTGATACTTTATAATGTTCCTTATACTACGACTATTGCCAGCGCTCAGGCAACGGTAAACGGCATAGAGACCTTAATCAAAAAAGATATGCAGGTAAAGTCTTTGCAGGAGTATCATGCGCAGATGAACAAGCCGCAACCTAAAGTGAAGGCTGCGGATAGGCCCAAGGCTAAGAAAAAAACTAAAAATAAGAAGAGAAAATAAGTATGCCGGAACTTCCGGAAGTAGAGACAATTAAACGGGATTTAGAGAAAGTAATAGCCGGCAAGAAAATTACCAAAGTCTGCGTGCATAATGCAGCGGTGATCAAAGAGCCGTCAGCGGCAGAGTTTAAAAAGAAATTAGTTGGCCGGACAATCAAAAGGGTCTTGCGCCGGGCAAAAGTCTTGATTCTGGAATTATCCTCGGGCAAGGCTTTAGCTGTGCATTTAAAAATGACCGGGCAACTTGTTTATCCCGGCAACAGTTCAAAAAGCCGGGTCAGTTTCTACCTGGACAACGGGAAATCCCTGGATTTTAATGACCAGCGTATTTTCGGCGAGCTGCGCCTGGTTGATGACTGGAAGAAATTAAAATTTATCCGGGCCTTGGGTCCGGAGCCTTTTGATATTACTTTAGAACAGTTTAAAGAAATGCTCCGGTTAAAAAAAACTAAGATCAAGCCTTTGCTTCTGGACCAGAGTTTTATTTCCGGGATCGGCAACTTATACGCGGCAGAGTGCCTGTTTCGCAGCCGCATCCGGCCCGAACGCCCGGCAAACAGCCTTTCGGAAAAAGAAGCCGGCTTACTGCTTAAAGAAATTAAAGCTGTGCTTAAAGAGGCAATTCATTATGGCGGCTCCTCTATAGACGATTATGTACGGGTTTCAGGCAAACCCGGAAGCTATGCCCAGTATCATAAAGTTTACGCAAGGCAGGGGAAACCGTGTTTGGTTTGTAAAACCAGGATCCACAAAATAACAATGGGCGGCAGAGGCACTTGTTTCTGCCCTAAATGCCAGAAATGAAAAAACGCATTAAGATAAACGGATTTATAATTTTCTTTACAGTGATTTTGATTGCTGTTTTTCCAAAGAAATTTTTGCGGCTTGATCAGGGGAATTACGATATTTTAATACAGCCTCTGGGCTTTCTTATTATGTTATTAGGCATTACATTCAGAGTAGCAAGCCGCGGGTTTAAATCAGAGCATTCCAATTGCTCAAAAGTGCTGGTCATTGGCGGACCGTATGCAATAGTGAGGAACCCGATGTATCTGGGCATATCCTGTATTGCCTTAGGCGTGATACTGATAATGTTTCAGTGGTGGGTGCTGGTTGTTTTCGGCGTATTTTTTGTGCTAAGATATATTTCCCTGATCTTTAAAGAAGAAAGGCTGCTCAAAAATAATTTCGGCCCACAGTATGATAATTATTGCAAAAATGTCCCCCGTTTTATTCCCGGGATAGGCCCGGTATTATCCGGGAAATTACTGCGCAGCCTTAATCTAAAAACAAGCTGGATAAAAAAAGAATCCAATAGCATTATCCCGCTTTTGATTGTAACTTTAGGTTTTATTTTCTGGAAAGCATTGGTGCGCACATGAGAAAAGTGCAAATCGCGGCTAAAATAATCTCTAATAAGCAGCTTGGCCAAAGGTATTTTAAGGCTGTTTTAGCTGCTGCGGCTGTTGCAGATAAAGCCCGGCCCGGGCAGTTTGTAATGGTGAGGCCGCAAACCGGAGTTGAGCCGCTTTTAAGACGGCCGTTAGGTATACATAACGTGTGCGGCAGGAATATAGAGCTGCTTTATGAAGTTGTCGGCCCGGCAACAGGCATTTTATCCCAAAAAAGTCCGGGTGAGCTTGTTGATATAATCGGGCCGTTAGGGAATGGGTTTTGTTACGAGGGACGAAATACGAGGGGCAAGGGGCGGCCGATCCTGGTAGCAGGGGGTATGGGGGTGGCGCCTTTAGTTTTTCTTGCAGAAAAAATAAAGAAACTTAAACCGCTTGTTTTGATCGGCGCAAAGACGAAATCGCATATTCTTTGCGAAAAAGAATTTAAAGGCGCGGGTTGTGATATTAAAATAGCAACTGATGACGGTTCCAGCGGTTTTAAGGGCAGGGTAACAGCTCTTTTGGATACTATACTCCGAGCCCCAAATTTTCAGCTCTCAAATATTTATGCCTGCGGGCCGCGTTTGATGCTTGAAGCGCTGAATCATATTGCCCAGAAATATAAAATTTTGGCGCAGATTTCTCTGGAAGAACACATGGGTTGCGGTTTTGGCGCCTGCCTTGGCTGTACTGTTAATACTGTTAACGGATATAAGCAGGCATGTAAAGACGGGCCGGTTTTTGATGCTCAGGAAATTATCTGGTAGGGAGGTTATATGCCTAATTTGACTTATATATTGTTGGGCCTGACAGCAGGAGTAGTCAGCGGGCTTTTTGGTATTGGCGGAGCGACCTTACTAATTCCCGGATTGATCTTTTTATGCGGCTTGACTCAGCATCAGGCGCAGGGCACGACTTTGGCCGCTATGATTCCTCCCATTGGCCTTTTGGCAGCTATGAGGTATTATTACAGCGGAAATGTTAAGATCGGTATCGCGGCTTTTATCTGCATAGGTTTTTTCCTCGGCGGTTTTATCGGAGCGCACTTTGCTCAAGCCGTCCCGGGGGCAGTATTAAAGAAGGCATTCGGAGTATTCTTGCTGTTGGTCTCTGTTCATATGATATTGGTGAAATAAATGAACCCAAATTTAAACATAAAGATAGGCAAGGTTAAATTAAATAATCCGGTGATGGTTGCTTCCGGCACATTCGGCTATGGGCAGGAGTTCGCGCCTTTTATCAGCTTGAGAAAATTAGGGGCTATTGTCAGCAAGACCGTGACTCTGAATCCCCGTCAGGGAAATCCTGCGCCGCGCACCTGCGAGACCCCGGCCGGGATGCTGAATTCTATCGGATTGGAAAACCCCGGCATAGAGATGTTTATTAAAGAAAAGCTCCCTGTTTTAAGGAAAATCGGTATACCTGTAATTGTCAGTATTGCTTCTGAAAAAGACCCTACGGAGTTTATCAGGCTGGTCAAAAGGCTCGGTAATTTAAGCGCTGTTTCGGCAATAGAGCTGAATATCTCCTGCCCGAACATGCGCCACACAAGGCTCATTTCCCAAGATGCTTCTGCTACTTATGAAGTAGTCAAAGCCGTGCGCCGGCAAACCACTAAGGCCCTGATTGTTAAGTTATCCCCGAATGTGACTTCTATCAGCGATATTGCCTTGCGCGCAGAAGAAGCAGGGGCTGATGCTGTTTCGCTGGTCAATACCATTAATGGCATGAGTATTGATATTAATACCCGCAAGCCTAAAATCGCAATGGTTACAGCCGGTTTAAGCGGCCCGGCAATCCGTCCAATAGCTGTAAAGATGGTTTGGGAAGTATATAATAAGGTAAAGATCCCCATAATCGGCATGGGCGGAATAATTGATACGGACAGCGCTTTAGAGTTTATAATTGCTGGAGCCAGCGCAGTAAGTATAGGCACGGCTAATTTCATTAACCCCAGAATTAGCGTTGAGGTTGTTGAAGGTATTCAAAAATATATGAAGGTAAATAAGATCGTAGATATCAGGGGGTTGACCGGGAGTTTGCAAAAATGAGTCACAAGTCAAAAATAATTCTAGCGTTGGATGTGGATAGTTTAGCCAGAGTCAAATATTTTGTGAATAAGCTTTATCCGCGAATAAAAATCTTTAAAGTCGGTTCGCATCTTTTTACCGCTTATGGCCCGCAAATAATCAAATTTATCAGGAGAAAAGGCGCAGAGGTTTTTCTAGACCTGAAATTTTTGGATATCCCTAACACAGTAGCTAATGCCGTCAGGAGCGCAGCGGCCCTGAAAGTGAAAATGATGACTTTGCATATTTCTGGCGGCGAAGAAATGCTAAAAAGAGCTGTTCAGGCGGCATGCAAGGAGTCGCGCAGGTTAAAGGTTAAAAAACCGCTTTTAATCGGAGTAACAATATTGACTAGTCAGAAAACCAGCCCCCGAAAAGTTTTAAAGCTGGCCAAGGTGGGAATTGATTGCGGGTTAGATGGCGTGGTTTGTTCGGTGCGAGAAGCAACAATTTTAAGGAAAAATATAAAAAAGCCGTTTATTATAGTTACTCCCGGCATCCGGCCTAAAACAGCTGGCAAGGATGACCAAAAGAGAGTAGCTACAGCAGCTCAGGCTGTCCGGGCAGGCAGCGATTACCTGGTTGTGGGTAGGCCGGTATTAGAAGCCAAAGATCCTTTAGCTGCGTTTAGGAATATACAGGGAGAGATAAAAAATGTTTGACCTGAATAAGTTAGGAGAATTGTCTAAAATAGCAGGAGAGGCGCGCCAGCTTCAAGAAAAGCAGGAGAAAATGCAGCAGCAACAGCTTGACTTGCTTAAAAAGATCTCTGACAAGCTGGATCAGGTGATTTGCCTGCTCAAAGAAAGCAAATAGTCGTTGACATAATGAACCTCTGGGTTATAATAATCTAACATATAACTACAGAGGTTTCATGAGGCATCGAGAACAAAAAAAAGCTAAAGAATTACGCCATAAAGGCTGGTCTGTAAGGGCTATAGCCAAGCAGTTGCAATGCCCCAAAAGTTCGGTCAGTAAATGGGTAAGAGGTATCTCTTTAACCTCAGAACAAATCGAGGCGTTAAAATCAAATCAAGATAAAGCTCGCGCAAAAGCCGCCAATCATCCTAATAGCCCCAAGTGCGTTTGGGCCAAGATACGTAACGAAATAAGCGATTCGGCCTGTAAAGAAATTTCTTTGAAATACCCACTTTCTGTGCTAAAAGTAATTGGCGCCGCATTATATTGGGCAGAAGGATATAAGATTAGCGTTAATATGGTAAATTTTAGTAATTCCGATCCACATATGATTAAATTAATGATGCGGTTTTTTCGAGAAGTATGCGGCGTGCGAGAACAAAAATTTCGGGGAATAGTTCATATACATCCTCATTTGGATGAAAACAAGGCCGCGAAATTTTGGTCAGGTATAAGCGGTATTCCTATAAAGCAGTTTCATAAAACCCAATATGGTATTAGCAGGGCAAGTAAGCATAAGAGAGACACATTGCCTTTGGGTACCTTTAGAATAGTTATATGCGATACAAGGCTTCAATCTAAGATAAAAGGTTGGATTAAAGGTATTGAGAGAATGGTAGATTGTGGGGCGCTTAGCTCAGCTGGTTAGAGCGGTAGATTTACATTCTACAGGTCAGAGGTCCGAGCCCTCTAGCGCCCACCATTAATTAGTATAGAAACTGGTTGCCAAACAGCTGTTTTTAGTTTAGAATTGACTTCCTGATATCCGGGGTCGTGGTGTAGCCTGGTTTAACACGTCGCCCTGTCACGGCGAAGATCGCGAGTTCAAATCTCGTCGACCCCGCCATAAATCCCGTAAAAGGGTTTCTTGGCGCAAGTGACAGTAACAAATAAGGCATCTTTATAAAGGGTGCCTTTTTTATTTTCCCGCCCTGCATAAAATAATCCAAATATTTACTTGACAGGGACAATTATTATGTTATACTCTACTAAACTAATAGAGATAGTAGTGTATACAGGAAACCCTAAGCCAAACGGCTTAACAGCCAAAAGGAGGATTAAGATGAGTTTGTTGGACAACAAGGATGGTGTAAAAGAATTGGTTGAGAGCCTGAATTTTAAGCAAAAAGTAGAGAGGTCAGAGGAGTTGATCCGGCAGGCTTACAAAAAATACGGAGATTCTTTAGTAGTGGCCAATAGCTTAGGCAAAGATTCGGTGGTAGTTTGGGATTTAGCTAAACGGGTTAACTCCAAGATTCGCGGCTTTATAGTGACAACAAGATTTAAACCGCCGGAAACAATTGATTTTATGGAAAAAGAGGTTAAGCGCTACCCGGAACTTAAAATCTATAAAAACGATGTTTTGATTGCGGATAAGCTTTATGAGACCAGCCCTGATTTGTGCTGTGATTTGCTCAAAGTTGTTCCGGTTAAACAGGCTATTGAAGAGTTAAACGTTAAATGCTGGGTTACCGGATTGCGTTGTACAGAAGGCCGTACGCGCACGGATTTTAAGGAAGTAGAGGAACGTGATAAAGGGTTGATTAAGCTTAATCCTATCCTGATCTGGAAAGAAAGGGAGGTTTGGCAGTATGCAGCCATCTATGGCGTCAAAATAAATCCTTTATACGCCGAAGGTTACCGTTCTCTGGGCTGCGCTCCCTGCACTAAGATTACTAATGACGATAATGAGCGCGCCGGGCGCTGGATAGGCACTTCCAAATGCGGCGGAGAATGCGG
>JAKQWZ010000052.1 GCA_029561735.1 Candidatus Omnitrophota bacterium
TTTTCAACTGCATTTCCGGAATCAGCATGGGGCGTGCCGTTTATCCACTCTCTTTTTGAGAACGCCGCGGCAGTAGCTTCCGGGGTGGAATCAGCGCTTAAATTTGCCGGAAAAAAAGACAACATTAATGTCATTGCGCAAGGCGGCGACGGCTCTACCGCTGACATCGGCTTGCAGGCACTGTCGGGAATGCTGGAGAGGGGCCATGATATACTTTATGTCTGCTATGATAATGAAGCATATATGAATACCGGAGTGCAGAGAAGCGGGCTTACGCCTTTTGCTACAAATACCACTACCAGCCCGGCAGAAGCCGCTGTAATCGGAAACCTGCGCCCCAAAAAACCCATGCCTGAAATAGCTTTGGCCCACGGAATACCTTATGTTGCCACAGCTTCGGTGGGCTTTCCGCAGGATATTACCAGAAAAGTCAAGAAAGCTTTAAGTATCAAGGGCCCGAAATATATGCAGATACACGTGCCATGCCCTTTGGGCTGGCGCCATGAATCAACGCAGGTGCTGCCGGTTGCCAGAATGGCAGTTGACACCGGATTGTATCCTATTGTAGAATATGAAAACGGGCAATTGATCGGCGTGCGTAAAATCACCCAGCCTAAGCCGGTTGAAGAATACCTCAAGCTGCAGGGCAGGTTTAAACATATATTGAATAATCCTGATGCTTTAAAGTTGGTACAGGAAGTTGCGGACAGAAATATCACTAAATACGGCTTGAGAGCCGAAGCAGCACCTAAGCACACCCAGCCTTAAATGATAGGCTGGTGTGCACTTTTTGTGCAAGGAGGTGTAGTATGGGAAAGCAAGCAAGAGCAATAGTGGATTTAAGCCTTAAGGATTTGGTAAAAGACCTGAATAAGGCATACGCAGATGAATGGTTGGCATTTTACCTTTACTGGTATATGGCGCAGACCGTTTCCGGCAGAGGCTATGAGGATATGCAGGAATATCTGGAGAAAATCGCAAAAGATGAATTAGAGCATGCACAGGAATTGGCTGACCTTATTACTAAACTCGGCGGTATGCCTATAGCTAATCCGATGGAGTTAGAAAAGAATGCCAACTATCCTTATATGATGCCGCCAAAGAATACGGCGGATATCAATCGTATTATCAGGATTGTAACAGAGGCTGAGGCAGGAGCAATAGATGTTTATAATAAATTAGCCAAGAAGACAATGGGCAAGGATAACGTGACTTATCAGTTAGTTACGCATATTTTGTCGGAAGAAGTAACCCATGAAGAGATGTTTGAGAATTTATTGGAGAGATAAAAATGTCTAAAGTAACTGTTGATGCTGCGACTTGCGTAGGGTGCGGTTTGTGCGAGCAGTCCTGTCCGGAGGTATTTAAAATAGAAGGGGATGGTATTGCGCATGTAAAAGCTCAAAATTGCCCGACGCATAACCTTGCAGAAATTGCCGAGCTTTGCCCGGTAAACGCGATTAAAGTAAGCTAAGCTGTATGCCGGAAGGATTATAAATTAATCCGGCTGTGTACCTTGAGGCCTTCCAGATATTTTGAGAAGGCCTCTTGTTTTTTCTGTATCAACAGCTTTGCTTTGAAGTCATCGTGTTCTTTGGCGAACTTTGCCTCGTCGACAGGCTTGATTGATTTAATGCGGATGAGGTAGTATCCTTCAGGCGTATCAATAATATCGCTTGTCTGGCTGTCTTTAAGTGTCTTTGCAATAGTCCAGAAGGCATCAGAAGCCCCGATGCCTTCAATGTAGCTGCCGAATTTAAACCCTGCCGTGGTTCCTGATTTTAAGCCTGTTTTTTTGGCGATTTTTGCTAAATCAATCTTATTATTCTGTGCTTCCTGGAGCGCTTGTTCAATTTTTTCCTTTGCCTGTTTCTGGGCGGCTTCCTTGATCATTAGGCCTTTGACTTTATCTTTAATCTGGCTGAATTCCGGGATAAAAGGCTCTTTTCTTTCTTTCACCCGGAATATATAAAGATTTTTTTCGCTGCGCACAGGAGTAAGATAGTCTCCGGCCTTGGATTTGGCCAGGGCATTGAGCAGTTCCGCAGACCAGCCTAAGCCGGGTACCGGATCAGTCTGCCCGAAAAGCCCGGTTTCCTTTACGCCGGTATTGACAGCAGCGGCGATTTTATTCAAATCTTCTTTCCTGCTTAGTTTTTCTACGGCCAGGCGCATTTTATCTTCCGTATCAACAATGATATACTCTAGATTAAAAGACAGCGGTTGTTTGAATTGAATGGAATTTTTGTTAAAAAAATCAGCCAGTTCTTGTCCGGAAATAACAATATTGCCGGCAAAATCAGCAAACAGCGACGAGAGGTAATAAACGCTTATTTCTTCATTAAGCCTGCTGTATTCTTCTTTGACTTGGGCTTCATCCACTGCTACATCCTTAACCGCGTTCTTGTATAGCTTGGATATAACGATGTTTTGCCTAGTCTGTTCTTCAAAAATGCGCGGTTGAACGCGGAATACATAACGCAGTGTTTCATTGTACAGACTTTCGCTAAAAGAGCCGTTGCGCTGGAAAAAGGGGTATTTTTCAATCAACTCAATTACTTCTTTGTCAGATGCCTTAATTTTCAATTTTTTTGCCTGCGCCAGCAGTACCAGCCTGTCCCATGCCTGTTCTTCTAAATTAAGGTATTTGCGCATTTCGTTGAAGTTATCCCCGAATTGCATAATTGCCGCGTTTCTTACCGCAAGCATGGCATCGCGGTAATCTTCCAGGCTGACTTTCTTACCGGCAATGGTCCCGGCAAAAGCAGCCTCGCTGTTATCCTTGCGGGCAATGCTGCCAACGCCCCAGAGCGTAAAGGCAGGAATAATGATAATGCCCAGAAATATCCAGATTTTCTTTGCGTTTTTCTTCTTGCGTAGTTCAGTGAGCATGTGGTGTTCCTTTCGTTATTTTGTTATTATATTCCAAAATTGCAATAATGCAATTATTTAAATTTTACTTTACAACCTGAGCCGGAATCTGTATAATGCTTGGGTTAAGGAAATAAAATGAAAAATAAAATATTAAAATTAGGCCTGCCTAAGGGCAGCCTGCAGGAAGCGACTTTCAAGATGTTCCGCAAGGCCGGATTTAACGTTAACCTGCCTTCGGAGAGGTCTTATTTTCCTTCGATTGATGATCCTGAGATCGAGCCGGTATTGTTGCGCGCACAAGAGATGTCCCGCTATGTCGCCGACGGCGCTCTTGATTGCGGTATTACCGGCAATGACTGGATCCTGGAAAACAAATCCGATGTTGTACGGGTTACGGACCTGGCTTATGCCAAGCAGAGCCTGAATAAGGTAAGGTGGGTATTGGCTGTGCCTGAGGCTTCAGGCATAAAAAATATCAAAGACCTGCGCGGCAAGCGTATTGCTACAGAGCTGGTTAATGTCACGCAGGAATATTTCCGTAAGAACAAGGTCAAGGTGGAGGTTGAGTTTTCATGGGGCGCTACCGAAGTCAAGGTAAGTTCCGGGTTAGTTGACGCCATTGTTGAATTGACCGAGACCGGCAGAAGCCTAAAAGCCAATAAGCTCTCTATTATTGAAACACTTTGCGAATCCACAACGCAGTTTATATCCAATAAGAAATCTTATACTGATTCCTGGAAAAAAGACAAGATGCAGCAGATCGCACTGCTTTTAAGGGGCGCGATTGAAGCTGAATCAAAGGTCGGCCTGAAAATGAATGTGAGAAAAACTGACTTGAAAAAAGTCATCGCAGCGCTGCCGGCTTTGAAAAAACCGACTATTTCCGGCCTGTCGCAGGATAACTGGTGCGCGGTTGAGACGATTATAGATGAAAAGGTTGTGCGCATACTTATCCCTAAGCTCAAAAATGCCGGAGCAGAAGGGATTATTGAGTACCCGCTGAATAAAGTAATATATTAAACACCCCAGACTTAAAGGATAGTTTGGTGTGGACTGTTGTCCAAAGGAGCAGCAATATGCCGTGCGGCAGAAAAAGAAAAAGATGGAAAATCAGGACCCATAAGAGGAAGAAGGCGCGCAGGCGTCTTCGCCATCTGAAGAAGAGGGCCTGGGGTTAATCTTCTTAAGAAATAAAAAATTTCCCAAAATAAAATGACTTCTGTGCATAGAGGCATTGCGTTGTGTTTTTGGCTCGGCGCTATGTTTCTTGTGAGGGGCGATTGCCTGGCTTTGGATAAGAAACTATCCTCCGGGTTGTCGCATTATATTATGGCTACTATGTATGATTCTCTGCAAAAAGAGGATTTAGCCATAATTGAGTATAAGAAGGCATTGCATTACGATAAAAAGAATACGCTTGTCCGCTTGAACCTCGCATCGGCGTACCTTAAGGCCAATGAAATAAATAAGGCAATTGACGAGCTTAATCTGGTGGCTAAATTAGACCCTTCCGGGGTCGAGGCCCACGCAATACTCTCGCTGGTTTATTTTTTGCAGAACGAAAACGAACTGGCTAATAAAGAATACGAAATCGCTCTTAAAAACGCGTCTTTACTGAACCCGAAAAGCCTTGATATATATAAGGGGCTGGGCCTGCTTTATATCCGGCAGAAAAAATTTGACCTTGCAATCCAGACCTACACGAAAGTACTGGAATTATCTAAAGGCGACGCCGAAGCCCATTTTTATCTAAGCAGTATTTATTATGAGCTTGGCGATAAGCTCAAGACAGAGCAGGAGCTGGAAAAGGCGCTGAGCTTAAAAGCTGACTATCCTCAGGCGCTTAATTTTCTGGGTTATTTTTACGCCAAGGAAAACAAGAATCTTGACCAAGCAGAAATCTTAGTAAAGAAGGCCCTGGAGATGGATCCGAATAACGGTGCCTTTATTGACAGCCTTGGCTGGGTTTATTTTAAGCAGGGAAAGACCGAGGATGCGCTTAAACTGCTGCTTAAAGCTGCGGCGCTCATAGATGATGCGGAAATATATTCTCATCTTGGCGAGGTATATTTTAAGCTGGGGGATAAGGAAAAGGCAAAGAATTATTGGGGGTCATCCTTGATGCTTAATCCGGACCAGAAAGATATCATAGAAAAGTTACAAAAAATATAATTATGGCAGCAACTCCAGAAAAAATAATTGAACTGCAGGATAAAGCCAGGCAAATCCGCCGCTTAGTAGTTGAGATGATCTCTAAGGCCGGTTCCGGGCATCCCGGAGGCAGCCTTTCTTCAGCAGACCTGATAACTGCGCTTTTCTTTTCAGTACTGCGCCATAACCCTAAAGAGCCGAAATGGGAGGCGCGCGACAGGTTTCATATGTCCAAGGGGCACTGTTGCCCGCTTTGGTATGCTGTTTTGGCTGAATCAGGGTATTTCTCCAAAGATAAATTAATGACCTTAAGGCAGCTGGGTTCTATATTGCAGGGGCATCCTGACAGGCATACCCCGGGCGTAGAAGTCGCTTCCGGTTCATTGGGGCAGGGGCTTTCTGTCGGCGTAGGCATGTGCCTGGCTTCCAGGATAGACAAAAAAGATTACAGGGTTTATGTGCTTATGGGCGACGGAGAAACTCAGGAAGGCAATATCTGGGAGGCGGCAATGGCGGCTTCGCATTATAAATGTGATAACCTTTGCGGTATCTTAGACCGCAATTGCTTTCAGATAGACGGTAAGACTCAGGATGTGATGAGCCTGGAGCCTGTAGGGCTCAAATGGCAGGCGTTTGGCTGGCATACAATAGAAATTGACGGCCATGATATGGCGCAGATCTTGAGCGCCTACGAGCAGGCAAAAACTATCAAGGGCAAGCCTACAATTATCATTGCACACACTACAAAAGGCAAGGGCGTTTCTTTTATGGAGAATGTCTGTGATTTTCACGGCCGCGCCCCGACCAAAGAAGAAACAGCAAAAGCGCTGGAAGAACTTAAATAATGGCAGAATCCTTATATCAAAGAGATTGTTACGGCAATGCCTTAGTTGAGCTGGGGAAGAAGAATAAAAACATTATTGTTTTGGACGCGGACCTTTCGTGCTCCACCCGCACTAACATCTTTGCTAAAGCTTTCCCGGAAAGATTTTTTAATTTAGGGGTTGCTGAACAGAATATGATGACAGTTGCCTCCGGGCTGGCCTCTTGCGGGAAAACAGTATTTGTCTCCACTTTTGCCATATTTGCCACCGGACGCGCCTGGGATCAGGTAAGGAATTCCATTTGCTATAACAATTTTGACGTAAAGATCGTAGCTACGCATGCCGGAGTTTCCGTCGGTCCGGACGGCGCCAGCCATCAGGCGCTGGAAGACATAGCGCTTATGCGCGCTATTCCCAATATCAGGATAATCGTCCCCTGTGACGGGCCTCAGGCAGCCGAAGCTATACACGCGTGCGCAGCCGAAGCAGGCCCGTTTTATGTGCGCCTGGGAAGGCCTAAAGTGCCGACTATTGAGGGAAAAGGCGAATTTAAATTAGGAAAGGCGCAGGTAATAAAGAAGGGCAAAGATGTAACTATATTTGCCTGCGGCATTATGCTTAATGAAGCTTTAGCTGCTGCGCAGAACTTAAGCAAACAGAATATTGACGCCGGCGTGGTAAATGTCCATACTATCAGGCCTATAGACAAAGAGGCGGTTTTATCTGCGGCAAAATCAAGTAAAGGGCTGGTGGTCTGCGAAGAGCACGCAATAGCAGGAGGCCTGGCCTCTGCAATAGATGAGATTGTGGCTGAAAATTATCCGGCCAAGGTAATGAGAATAGGCGTGCGCAACAGATTTGGCCAGTCCGGAGACCCGGCGCAGCTTTTGAAAGAGTATAACCTTACTCCTGTTGATATTGAAAAAGCAGCATTAGCCTGCCTGCAGGCCGGCGCAAAATAAAAAGTGAAACTCGTAATTCCTTCCTACGCAAAAGTCAACCTTTACCTGAAGGTTTTAGGTAAACGGCCGGATAAGTACCACGAATTAATCACAATATTTGAAAGGATCAGCCTAAAGGATACGGTAATTTTAAGGCTTCGTAACGACAACCGCATAACCATATCGTCTTGCGGCGAGAAAATACCCGATAACCGCACAAATTTAGCTTTCAAGGCCGCCAAATTATTGCAGGAAACTTATAAAGTTAATAAAGGGGCTGATATCAGGATTATAAAAAATATCCCTGTTGGAAGCGGATTAGGGGGCGGCTCAAGCAATGCAGCTGTTGTGCTGACAGGCCTGAATAAAATGTGGAAGCTGAAAGCATCAAAGAAGGCATTACTTAGGCTTGCCGCCAGAATAGGCAGCGATTGCGCTTTTTTTATAGCAGATAGGCAGTTTGCCTTGGGAAAAGGCAGGGGCGAGAAGATAACCGGGTTAAAGATCCCCCATAAAAATAAAATTTGGCATGTATTGTGCGTCTTGCCATTAAATGTCTCAACCGCATTGATTTACAACAGGTTTGATGCCTGTTCAAAACCGGGATTGACAAGCAGTAATCACAATGTTAAAATATTGCTTCAGGCCTTGAAAAAACCCGGCTTGCAGGCATTGGGCGCGGGCATGTTCAACAGCCTTGAAGAAACGACCTTTGGATTGCATTTGCGGCTTAGCCGGATAAAAGATCATTTTACCCGCTTAGGGGCTATTGCTGCATTAATGAGCGGAAGCGGCTCTTGCATTTTTGGTATTGCCTCATCTGCCGGCATGGCGAAAATAATTGCCCGGCAGATTAAAAAGAAATTTAGCTCCAGCAAGGTTTTTGTCTGCCGCACGGTTTAAAAAACAGGAGGGCAAGCCATGGAGATCACCGAGGTCAAAGTCTACCAGAAAGATTCGCCGGATAAGAAACTCAAAGGTTACGCAACCGTTACTTTTGATAACGCGTTCGTAGTCAGAAATATAAAAATAATTGAAGGGGCTACCGGGTTGTTTATTGCCATGCCCAGCCGTAAGATAAAGCAGCCCTGCGTCAAGTGTAATTTTAAAAATGAGGCGCGTTCTAAATTTTGCAATCAGTGCGGATGCCAGCTTCCCGTATCAAGCCCTCCCTTAACGCAGGAAACGGCAGATACTTCTTCATCGGAACACCGGGATATAGCCCATCCTATTACTCAAAGCTTTCGTCAGGAACTGCAGAAGAAGATTTTGGCGGCGTTCGATCAGGAGAAAGTAAAAGTCCGTTAAAGGCTGTTTCGATATCTAGATTTGGGACGTCGTCCAACGGCAGGACTCGAGAATTTGGATCTCGCTATTATGGTTCGAATCCATACGTCCCAGAAAAAATAAGGATTAAATATGACAAAAAAATTAGCCTGTATTATCTTAGCCGCTGGAAAAGGCACGCGGATGAAATCAGATACTCCCAAGGTGCTGCATAATATCTGCGGCAGGCCCATGCTGGAGTATGTGCTGGATTTAGTTAAGGGGCTGAAGCCTGAAAAAACCGTGGCAGTTTTAGGTTTTAAGAGCCGGGAAGTCAGAAAAATACTGCCTAAAAATATCAGGGTGGCGGTTCAAAAACAACTTATTGGCTCGGCTGATGCAGTTAAATCCGGATTGTCGGCATTACCCGGCTTTAAAGGCACGGTTTTGGTCCTTTACGGCGATATGCCGCTTTTGCCTAAAGAAAGCATTCAGAAATTATTAAAATATCATTCTGATAACCAGCCCAAAGCAACAATACTTGCGGCTACAATTGATAAGCCGCATGGCTACGGCAGGATAATACGCGATCAATATTCCTGCATAAAAGGTATAGTTGAGGAAAAGGATGCCAATGATTTTCAGAAAGAGGTGAAAGAGGTAAATACCGGTATTGCCTGTTTTGACGCGCTTGCTCTGCGGCAGGCCCTGGCAAAGGTCAGGCCGAATAACCGCAAGAATGAGTTTTATTTAACCGACGTTTTCTCTATTCTTTACCAAAAGAAGGAAAGGGTAGAAAGCGTGGCTATTGAGGATGTTAATCTGGCCCTTGGAATCAACTGCCGGGTAGATTTAGCCAAAGCAAATTCCATAATGCAGCGGCGCATAAACGATGAATACATGAAAAACGGCGTGACCATAGTTGATCCGGCCACCACCTTTATCAGCCACGGAGTCAAAATCGGCGCGGATACGCTAATTTATCCCTTTACAGTCATTGAAAGAAATGTTAAAATTGGTGACTGCTGTCAAATCGGCCCCTTCGTGCATTTGAGAGAAGGCAGCTCAATCGCCAGCAAAGTTCTTTTGGGTAATTTTATCGAAGTCGTCCGTTCGCAGTTATCAACAGGCATCTTCGCCAAACATTTTTGTTATTTAGGTGATAGCCGTGTAGGCCGCAATGTCAACATCGGCGCGGGCACGGTTACTGCCAATTTTAACGGCCTGACTAAAGGCGCGACGGTTATCAAGGAAAAGGCGTTTATCGGCTCAAATTCTGTTCTGGTTGCGCCGGTTACTATCGGAAAAAACGCAAAAGTCGGCGCAGGTGCGGTAGTCTTAAGGAATACAAAAGTATCGGATAATACGGCTGTGGCAGGTGTCCCGGCAAAACCAATACACAGGAAAACGAGGTAAGTTATGGATAAGCTTGCAATATTATCGGGAAACGCAACCCCGGATCTGGCCAGAAAAATCTGCGAGTATCTTAAAATCAAACTTTCGGATGCGTTTGTGGGCAGGTTTAGCGAAGGCGAGATCAGGGTAAAGATTAATGAGAACGTACGTGGTAAAGATGTTTTTATAGTCCAGTCAACATGTCCGCCTTCAAATGATAATTTAATGGAGCTGTTGGTGATGATGGATGCCCTTAAGCGTTCCAGCGCCAACAGGATTACCGCAGTTATCCCTTATTTTGGTTATGCCCGTCAGGACAGAAAAGACCAGCCCCGCGTGCCGATAACGGCTAAGCTGGTGGCAAATCTTCTTACTGTTGCCGGGGCTAACAGGATTTTAACTATGGACCTGCATGCCGGACAGATTCAGGGTTTCTTTGATATCCCGGTAGACCACCTTTTTGCAGTGGGAGTCTTTAAGGATTATTTTGCTTCAAACCAGCAATTAAAAGACCTGGTAATTGTTTCGCCTGATGTAGGCAGTATTAAAATGGCCCGCGCTTATGCAAAACGTGTAGGGGCAGGGCTGGCGATTATAGATAAAAGAAGGCTTACCCCTGAATCAACAGAAGTGGTGCATATAATGGGCGATGTGGAGGGTAAGAATATTATTATTGTGGATGACCTGATCGCAACCGGCAGCACTCTTAATGAGGCAGTAGAGGCGCTTAAGAAGGCAGGGGCAAAATCAGTCAGGGCTGCCATAAGCCACGGTATTCTTACGGGTGCGGCAATACAGAATATTGATAAATGCAAGCATCTTGAAGAATTGGTGATAACGGATTCAATACCGCTGGATAAAGCTAAGCAGCATGCGCGCATAAAAGTCCTGACGGTAGCAGAGCTTTTAGGAGAGGCAATAAAAAGGATTCATAACGAAGAGTCAGTCAGTTCATTGTTTGACTAAAAAACTAAAAAAGGATCAAGGTGAGAGTTTAAGATGGAACAGATTATTTTGAAGGTTGAACCAAGAGAGGATTCAGGCAGGATAAAGGCCAAGGCTTTAAGGGATTCGGGATTTATACCGGCAATAGTCTATGGCGAAGGCGCAAAGTCTCAGTCAGTAAAAGTCGCCAACAGGGCATTATCGCAGCTTTTGCACGAACACGGATTAGAGAATGTGGTTATTAATCTTGTCCTTAAAGACGATCCGAAGCAAAAAAGCCGCTCGTGCCTGATAAAAGAGATCCAATATGACCCGGTTAGGGGCAATATAGTTCATGTTGATTTTAACGAGATATCGATGACTAAGGTGCTGAAGGTTAATGTCCCTGTTGTGGCTAAGGGAGAGCCTGCCGGCGTTAAGCAGGACGGCGGCTCGCTTGAGCATGTGCTTTGGGAGATTGAGGTTGAGTGTTTACCAACGGACATTCCTAAAGAGATTGAAGTTGATGTCAGTTCACTTAAGATAGGCGACGCAATACATATAAAAGATATTAAATTTCCTTCAAATATTAAGGTTCTTAATGCGCCGGATGCAGTTGTGTTATCAGTTGCCGCGCCTATTAAGGTTGAAGAGGTGACTGCTGAAGCAGAGGCAGGCGCAGCTAATGAGCCGGAAGTAATAAAAGAAAAGAAGGAAGCCCCTGCTGCTGAAGGCGAAGCGCCGGCTAAGGAAGAGAAGAAGGAAAAGAAGGAAGAGAAGAAATAATTTTTTGATGAAGCTCATTGTCGGTTTAGGGAACCCGGGTTTAAGGTATTCCAATACAAGGCATAATGTCGGGTTTATGGTTGTTAAGGCCTTGGCCAAGAAATCCGGACGGGGTTTTAAAAAAGAGCCAGATACTCTTGCTCTTGCCTCTACGGTTGAGATAGGAACAAACCGCTTGATTTTAGCTTTGCCTTTGACATATATGAACCTTTGCGGAAATTGCGTAAAGGCCCTGCTTAAGAAGCACAAAATTGCAGTTAAAGACCTGCTTGTAGTTTGCGACGATATAGACTTGGAGCTGGGCAGAATCAAGATCCGTGCGCAGGGTTCGGCCGCAGGCCATAACGGCCTTAAATCAATAATAGCAGCGCTCTCAACAGATGAATTCGCCCGGTTAAGAGTCGGTATCAGCAGGCCCCAGCAGCGCCATGAGGTGGCTGATTTCGTTCTTTCGGGTTTTAGCAGCAAAGAAAAACCGGTACTTAAAAATATTTTAGCAAGAGCGGTTGATTGCGCCCAATCCTGGGTATTAGGCTCAATCACCGAAACCATGAACATATTCAATAAAACGAGGTGTGAAAATGAATAAGTATGAAGCTATGTTTATTATCAAACCCGATCTGGGAGAGGAAGATAAAAAGGCCCTTTTTAACCAGATCAGCGACGTGATTGTCAAAAACGAAGGGCAGGTTACTAACGCCAGCATCTGGTCAGAGCGCAAAAAACTGTTTTTCCCTTTAAAAAGATACAAAGAGGGAACTTATTATCTGGTAAATTTTAATGCGCCCGGAGCGGCCTTATCAAAAATAAGCAATATTTATAAGATGAATGAAAGCATCTTGAGAAATTTAATCGTAGCGCTGGAATAGGAGACAGGCTTATGGCAAGTTTTAATAAAGTTTTATTGATGGGAAATCTGACTAAGGATCCGGAATTGCGGTATACTCCGCAAGGCACTGCTGTAGCTAACCTGCGCCTTGCAGTCAACCGGCGCTACAAAGATAAAAACGGCGAGCAAAAAGAAGAGGTTTGTTTTATAACAGCGGTAGTCTGGGACAAGCAGGCAGAGACTTGCAACCAGTATTTAAAAAAGGGCTCTCCCTTATTCGTTGAGGGCAGGCTGCAGTCGCGTTCATGGGAAGACGCTGCCGGGCAGAAACGCAACGTTATTGAAGTCCGGGCTGAAAGAGTGCAGTTTTTAGGCGCATCTCAGAAAGGCGTTTCTCAGGCGGATACCTCCGCATCAATGCAGGAATTGCCGGCGACAATTGAACAATCAAGCGAGACAGAATGGTTAGGTGAAAGCGAGGATAAGACAAATGGAATTTAAGCCAAGAACAGCAGGGCGCTCAGGCGCAAGGACAGGCACAAAATCAGCAGGCAGATCCGGCGGTAAGGCAGGCGGATTCAAAGGGAAGAAAAGATCTCCCGGTATTTTCCGTAAAAGATATTGCAGGTTCTGTAAAGACAAGATTAAGAATATAGATTTCAAGGATATTAAACTGCTTGAAGGCTTTATCAGCGAAAGGGGAAAGATGAATTCTCCCCGTTATTCCGGTAACTGCGCCAAGCATCAGAGAAGGATCTCACAGGCAATAAAAAGGGCGCGTTACATCTCCCTGATACCATATACGAGGGTATAAAAATGGAAGTTATATTGAATAAAGATGTTGAGCGGGTAGGTAAAGCCGGGCAGGTGATCAAAGTAAAAGACGGATTTGCCCGGAATTTTCTTTTTCCAAACGGATTAGCCGTAGCTAAGACACAGGCAAATATAAAAAAGCTTGAGCAGGATAAGCAAAAGAGGATTCAGGAAGCCCAAAAGCTTAAAGAATCCAGCCTTGGGCTTGCAGATAAATTATCCGGGCTCTCGCTGACTATAAGCGTGTTAGTCAAGGAAGAGGAGAAATTATACGGCAGTATCACTTCTCAGGAAATCGCATCCGCGCTTAAAGATGAAGGTATTGAGATTGATAAGAATACCATATCCCTTGCCGAACCTATTAAGGCATTGGGTATTTATGAAATACCGGTCAAGTTGCATCCGGAAGTGACCGCTAAATTGAAACTCTGGGTTGTAAAGAAATAAGAATTTCCTTATGGCAACCACAAGTATATTAGAAAGGCTCCCGCCGCAGAATCTGGAAGCGGAAATGGCTGTGTTAGGCTCAATGCTTCTGGATGAAGATGCAGTGTCAATCGCCATAGAAAGCCTGGATAGCGCCTATTTTTATAAAGATACCCACCAGCGGGTTTTTGAAGCCATTGTCGGGCTTTATTCAAACAATAAGGCAGTTGACCTGATTACCCTGACCGATGAATTAAGGCGCAAGGGGTTGCTTGAGAGCGTCGGGGGTGCGAGTTTTATTTCCAGCCTTGCCAACGCAGTTCCTACTTCAGCCAATGTCAGCCATTATGTCGGCATCGTCAAAGGCAAGTATATCCTCAGGACCCTGATCTCTAACGCGACAAAGATAGTCGCCCAATGCTACGAGAGCGAAGATAATATTGACGCAGTGCTTGATGAATCAGAAAGGCTGATCTTTGAGGTTAGCGAGAGGAAAAATCAGGGGACATTCCAGCATTTAAAAGAAATCATCAAGAACAGTATTGAGACCATAGATAAGCTGTATCAGAAGAAAGCCCACATAACCGGAGTGCCCACCGGTTTTATAGAATTTGACAGCAAGACCTCCGGTTTACAGCCGTCAGACCTGATAATTGTCGCCGGCAGGCCTTCAATGGGCAAGAGCGCTTTGGCACTTTGCATGGCTGAATACGCCGGAGTAATTGAAAAGATCCCCACAGCAATATTCAGCCTGGAAATGTCTAAAGAACAACTGGTGCAGAGGATGCTTTGTTCCCACGCCAAAGTTGATGCCCAGAAAGTGCGCACCGGATATTTGGCCGCTTCTGACTGGCCAAAACTTACTGCAGCCGCAGGAAAGCTTTCCGAGTCCCCTATTTATATTGATGATACCCCGGCGATATCGGCAATGGAATTACGCGCCAAGGCCCGCCGTTTAAAATCCCAGCATGATATTCAGTTTATTATTCTGGATTATTTACAGCTTATGCGCGGCAGTACTTTTAGCGCGGATAACCGCCAGCAGGAGATATCGGAAATATCCCGCTCTTTAAAGGCTTTGGCCAGAGAGCTGAATGTCCCGGTGATGGCAATCAGCCAGCTTTCCCGCGCAGTAGAATCCCGCACAGACCACAGGCCGCAGTTATCGGATTTAAGAGAGTCCGGAGCCATTGAGCAGGACGCGGATGTTGTGGCGCTAATCTTAAGGGAAGAATATTATAATCCTACTCCGGAGAATGAAGGAATAGCCGAGGTAATAATCGCCAAACAGCGTAATGGCCCGGTCGGCAATATAAAGATGGCTTTTATTAAAGAATATACGCGTTTTGAGAATTTGGCTAAAATAGAATAAATGCGGGTTAAGTTTGATCAGCGCCGCGAATTTTGGCGCCGTACCTAAAAGAAGCAATCCAAAAATTAATTGATAAACGACGGTTTTTAATGTATATTAAAACAATGCGAATCAAATTTCTGCTGCTTATCGTTCTGCCGCTGTCAATAGCCTTGGCCACAAACTCATTTGCCGAAGATAATAATTCTCCTGCGCAAACAGGCGAACAGCAAACTATTATAGAGGATTATCTTGACCAGCAAAGCCCTGATGCAACCGAACAGTCAATTACCCGGGAGCAAGACCTTAAGCAGGAAGAGACAGTATCTGATGATGCCCCGGCAAAAATAGTTACAGCAATAGAAATCAAAGGGAATAAAAACATAAGTACCAATACCATCTTTTCCAAGGTCAAGACCCGCATCGGCTCGCCTTATCAGGAAAATGTCATCAGCGATGATTTAAAAAGGCTGTATCTGTTAGGTTTCTTCAGCGATATAAAGATAAATACCCAGGAGCATAAAGACGGGGTCAAAGTTATATTCACCGTCACAGAAAGGCCGATTATAAGCAAGATTACCTTTTCCGGAATTACCCGCATCACCATGAAAGACGAAAAGCTCAAAGAACAGCTGAAATCCAGAGAGACACAGTACCTGGATTACCCTAATCTGGCGGAAGACGTAAAAACTTTTGAGAAGATGTACGAAAAAATGGGTTTCGGCCAGGCCAAAATAGACCCGAAGGTGGATATAGACAGCCAGACAAACCGCTGCACTATTGAGTTTAAGGTTACCGAAGGAGCGCGTTTCTCCATCAGGGATATTTTAGTTGAAGGCAACAAGGCATTCCCTTCCAAGCGTATACTCAACCTGTTAAAAACTAAACGCGCGTGGCTTTTTAATGCCGGCGTGTTAAAAGATGAAGTTTTGAAGGAAGATATAGAGCGTGTAAAATCTTTTTATCAGAAAAACGGTTATGCCGACGTTGCCGTTGAATACGATGTAACAACCGACCCGAAAAAGCCTTATATCTATATCCATATCAAGGTCACCGAAGGCCAGAAGTACCTGGTCGGTAACATTACGATAACCGGGACTAAGGATATTCCCGAGAAGCTGGTGATATCTAAGCTGAATGCCTGCACTCCGGGAAAGGTATTCAGCCAGGATGCCTTGAGGCAGGATGTAGCCAATATACAGGGTGTTTATTTTGACCGGGGCTATATCGCCTGCCAGGTGCAGGAAACATCGGCTTTGAACCCACAGACAAAAAGAGTAGACATAGCATACAACATAGTTGAAAACCAGGTTTCTTATGTCAATAAGATAAAAGTAAGGGGAAATATCAAAACCAAAGATATTGTTATCCGCCGTGAGATGAAGATAAATCCCGGAGAACGTTTTGACGGCGATAAACTGCGCCGCAGTAAAGAGAAGCTGCAGAATCTCGGATATTTTGAGGATATAAGTTATGATACCACCGATACGGAAGAGGTAAATAAAAAAGACCTTATTGTTGATGTGAAAGAATCAAAGACCGGCTCGTTCAGCTTCGGAGGCGGTTACAGCACGGTTGATTCTTTTGTCGGGTTCGTAGAAGTTGAACAAAAGAATTTTGACTGGAAGAACTGGCCTTATTTTACCGGAGCCGGCCAGAATTTGAGGTTTCGCGCCTCTTTCGGTACTATCAGTTCCGGTTATGACTTGAGTTTTACCGAGCCGTGGCTTTTTGATTATCCTGTTTCAGCCGGATTTGACGCGTATCAGCGTCAACATTCCCGCGACAGCGACGTAGGTTATGGCTATGATGAAAAAGTTACCGGCGGGGCCCTGCGGTTAGGCAAAGAGATTACTGATTACATAAGAGGCGACATCAGTTACAGGTTTGATAATATCAGGATATCAAATATTGACCCAAGCGCTGCAAGCGATTTACAATCAGAAGTCGGGACAAATAAGATCAGCAGTGTCACTTTCGGGCTTACTTTTGACAGCAGAAACAATATATTTGATACTACCAAGGGGGATCTTTTTACCGGTACATTAGAGAACGCCGGCGGCCCATTCGGAGGCGATAAGAATTTTGCTAAAGCGTTTTTCCGCCTGTCGCATTATTTTCCGCTTATTAGAGGTTCTGCCCTTGAATTAAGAGGCAGATTAGGGGCGGCTAAGCCGTACGGCGCCACTAAAGGAAGCATACCTATTTATGAAAGGTTTTTTGCCGGCGGCGCTTACACTATCAGGGGTTATGATGAAAGGACTGTCGGTCCGGTTGACCCTATAACCGGGGACCCGCTCGGAGGCGAGGCGATGATCGTCGGGAATATTGAATATGTATATCCTTTGTTCTCATTCTTAAAAGGTGCGATTTTCTTTGATACCGGAAATGTCTGGCAGAAATTCGGTGATATGGGCAAGGGCGGCTATAAATCAGGCTTTGGGCTGGGGGTGAGGATGAAAACGCCTATCGGCCCGATAATGCTGGATTACGGCTTTCCGATGAATAAAGAGCCGGGCAAGGATACAAAGAGAAGCGGCGGAAAACTGCATTTTAGCGCAAGTAATAGTTTTTAAATTTTTACCAACAAGGAGGAGATAGCATGAAAAGGTTAGCATTGTTGTTTTGCGCAGCGATGTTTGTTATGGGTTTATTTGCAGCTAAAGCACAGGCGGCGGATAAGTTTGCTTATGTGAACCTTACCAAGATATTCGGAGATTACAATAAGACAAAAGATTATGATAAGGTGCTTGGCGATAAAGAAAATATCTATAACAACGAAAGAGATAAAAAGGTCAATGAGATAAAAAACCTTCAGGAGAAATTTAATCTTTTAAGCGACAAGGAAAAAGAATCCAAGAAGAAGGATATTGAGGCAAAGATCAAAGCTTTGCAGGAATATGACCGCGTTAAACAAACTGACCTGCGTAAGGATCAGGATGAAAAAATGAAAGATATCTTGAAGGATATTGAGGCCGCGATAAAAGGATATGCCGTAAAGAACGGTTATACCATGGTATTTAATGACCGGGTCCTTGTTTATCAGGATAAGTCAATGGATATCACAGAGGCAATCATCAAGATATTGAACAAGAAATAGTAAAAAGAAGATGCCAAAAACATTACGCGAAATCGCCGAGCTTATAGGCGGCGAAATAGTCGGCGACGCCGGTACAATCATTACCGGCGTTTCCGGCATAAAAGAGGCAGTAAAAGGGGACCTGACTTTTCTGGCTAACCCCAAGTATGCCCCGTTGCTGGATACTACCCGGGCCTCGGCTGTAATCACCTCTAAGCAGGTAAGTAAAGCCGAAAAGCCGATTATCCGCGTGGATAATCCTTCGCTCAGTTTTACTAAGGCAGTTGCTGCTATGTGCCTGGTCAGGACAAACCATCCTAAAGGGATACATGCTACTGCTATAATAAGTAAAAGCGCTAAACTCGGCAAAGGTATAGGCGTGGGCCCTTATGCGGTAATAGGGGATAATGCGGCAATAGGCGATAATGCGGTAATTTATAGCGGTTGTTTTATCGGAGATGAAACCAGGGTAGGAGCCGATTGTCTGATTTATCCGAATGTTGTTTTGCGCGAAAGGGTTGTCTTGGGCAGCCGCGTTATAATCCATAGTGGTTCGGTTATAGGTTCAGATGGTTTTGGTTTTGTTACTGTAGACCAAAGGCACCATAAAATCCCGCAGATTGGAACGGTTGAAATAGGCGATGATGTTGAAATAGGCGCTAATGTTGCCATAGACCGCGCGCGTTTTGACAAAACTATAATCGGCAAGGGCACCAAAATAGATAACCTTGTGCATATTGCCCATAATGTAGTTACCGGCGAAAATTGCCTGATTGTGGCGCAGGCAGGAGTTAGCGGCAGTACTATTTTAGGTAAAAATGTTATTTTGGCCGGGCAAGCCGGGCTGGTCGGGCATATCAGTATCGGCGATAATGCTATTTGCGCAGCCCAGTCAGGAGTAACTAAATCTGTGCCTGCCAATACTATGGTTTCCGGTTATCCGGCGCGGCAGCATGATAAAGCTTTGCGTACTAATGCCTGTATTCAGAACCTGCCTAAATTATACGAGGCCGTTAAAGAGTTGAAGAAAAAAATAGAAGATTTGGAGTCAAAAAAATAAATGGATAATCAGAAAACAATATCAAAAGAGTTCACGCTTAATGGCATCGGGCTTCATACCGGCAATAAAGTAAGCGCTACATTTAAACCGGGCAGGATTGACGGCGGGATAAATTTCATCCGCATTGACCTGCCGGAAAAGCCGGTCATCAGGGTCTGTGCGGAAACTGTCTTGTCTTTTCCCGGCAGCCCCCGGCGTTCTACTGTGAGCAATAAGCAGGGCGTACAGATACAGACAATCGAGCATCTTCTGGCTGCGCTGAACGGCTTGAGTATAGACAATATAGATATTGAGATAGACAATAATGAAATTCCCGCCATGGACGGAAGCAGTTTGAATTTTACCGAAGCGATAATCTTTGCCGGCGTAAAAGAGCAGGATAAAGAGCGCAGGTATTTTACAGTGCGCGAGCCTGTCTATATTGAAGAAGACGGCTCAGTCATTATGGCGCTGCCCCATGCTGGATTAAAAATCTCCTATACCCTTAGCTATAACCACCCCCTTCTTAAATCCCAGTTTTTGGAAATTTCTGTTAATCCCCAGACTTTCAAAGATGAGTTATCCGGAGCGCGGACTTTTTGCCTTGAAAGCGAGGCGCAAGATCTGCGCAGCAAAGGCGTTGGCCAGGGCGCAAATTATGAAAATACACTGGTTGTCGGCTCGACCGGGGTTATAAAAAATAAACTGCGTTTTGACGACGAATTTATCAGGCATAAAATGCTTGACCTCTTAGGGGACCTTTATGTGCTGGGAGAGCCGATAAAAGGCCATATCATTGCCATAAAGAGCGGGCACAGCCAGAACATGAAGCTGATTAAGAAATTGGATTTTCTAAGATTAAAAACCCTTACCGCCGGAATCGGCGGCGTTTCCAGGGAGCATATCAATGAAGGCGAGCTGGATACTCCGACGATAATGAAGATACTTCCGCACCGGCAGCCTTTTCTATTCGTGGACAGGATAATCCATCTGGAAAAAGGCAAGCGCGCTGTCGGAATAAAAAATGTTACGATAAATGATTATTTTTTTAAGGGGCATTTTCCGGGCAAGCCGGTTATGCCGGGCGTAATAATCTTAGAAGCCTTGGCGCAGGTGGGAGGAGTGATGATGCTTTCCAGTGAAGAGAACCGGGGAAAGCTGGCTTATTTTATGGCTGCTGATAGCGTAAAATTCCGAAAAGTAGTTGTGCCCGGCGACCAATTGATTATGACAGTAGAGGCCGGTAAAATAAAATCGCGCACAGGGCAAGTCCATGCCAAAGCCGAAGTGGAAGGCAAAGTAGTCTGCGAGGCTGATTTTATGTT